>CAZQCN010000007.1:12845-25092 GCA_964592185.1 uncultured Candidatus Peribacteria bacterium | reverse complement strand
GAAGAAACTCCTGGCCAGTTAAAGGCGATTGTGGAGGTGAAGAAAGATATGGAATCTTCTCGCCCAATGGATCGACTTTTGTGTGGTGATGTTGGTTTTGGAAAAACTGAAGTGGCTATGCGTGCTGCTTTCAAAGCTGTGCAGGCAGGGAAACAAGTTGTCTTCTTGGCTCCTATTACTATTTTGTGTAATCAGCATTACAAGACCCTTATGAAACGTATGTCCTCTTTTGGAGTTCGTATTGCTGAGCTTTCTCGATTTCGAACGTCTGTCGAACAAAAAGAAGTTCTTCAGCAACTTCAGAAAGGGCAGGTGGATATTGTTGTCGGAACGCACGCCCTTTTGAGTGAACAGGTGAAGTTCAAAAATTTGGGATTGATTATTATAGATGAAGAACAACGGTTTGGAGTGAAACAAAAAGAAAAATTGAAGAATAGCCGAGTTGATGCTGATATTTTGACGCTTACTGCTACACCGATTCCTCGTACTTTGAATATGGCTCTCTCTGGACTTCGAGATATTTCGACCATTATGACTCCTCCTCCTGGTCGACTTCCTATTCATACAGAAGTTCGTCGATTTAGTATGAGTCTCATTCGTGAAGTAATTATGAAAGAATTGGAACGCGATGGACAGGTATATTTCCTGCATAATCGAGTCCAAACCATCGAAAGTATTACTGAGAAATTACAATTACTCGTTCCTGAAGCGAAATACGTTGTTGCGCATGGACAGCTTTCTCCCCATGAATTGGAGAAAAGAATTATGGATTTCAAAGAGAAAAAATTTAATGTATTGGTGAGTTCTACTATTATTGAAAACGGAATTGATTTTGAAAATGCGAATACGCTTATCGTCGATCAAGCGGAAAATCTTGGATTGGCTCAGGCTTACCAGCTCCGTGGTCGTGTAGGACGTGGAAAGCGTCAGGCTTACGCTTATTTCTTGTATCATGCTCAAAAGCTTCAAGATGATGCGAAAAAGAGGCTCCGAGCGATTATTGAAGCGAGTGACTTGGGAAGTGGGTTTCAGATCGCAATGCGTGATTTGGAGATCCGTGGTGCCGGTGATGTACTCGGTGCGAAACAACATGGGGCTATCAACGCTGTGGGAGTCACTCATTTCTGTCGATTGTTGGCCAAGACGATTGATGATTTGAGAAGCGGAAAACTTCATGAAGCTTCTGCCGATGATATTACAGCGGATGTGAAGATCGATCTCAAGCTTTCTGCCTATATTCCTGATGATTTTATTCCAAAAGCGATGGAGAAAATCCGATACTATCAGAGATTATCTGGAGTGGAAAATGAAGAAGACCTCAAAGATATTGAACAGGAGCTTATCGATACGTATGGACCTATTCCTTCTGAAACTATCAATTTGATTAAGATTCTTGAGATGAAGCTTCTTGCAAAGAGACGGGGAGTGATAGGGATTCGTGAAGTAGATTATGAAGATAAGGCATATATTGAATTGGTTCTTGGGAAAACAGTGAGTCCGAAGGCAATTATTAATCTCCTAAATCATACCGATAAGTGGATGATTATTGAGTCAAAGCTAAAAATAGCTCTCCCAGAGCTTGGGAGAGATTGGTTGGCGGCAATCAAGAGATCCTTATTTGAGCTCAAGGAATAATATTTTGACGACGTATGCTATACGCTCCTACTGGATATCAATGAATTGATATCTTATTGAGGATCGGAAGGGAGTCCATTATAAAATGGATTTTCATCTGGCGTAGTCGGTTCAGCTTGGGTAGGATATTGGTTTTGAATTGTAGTTTTAAATTCTTTTTTAAGAGAATTTATTTGCTCTTGAGTCATTCCCCCCTTGAGCATAGAAGATTCTATTTCTTTTTGTTGCTCTATGGTGGGGCCATTATTACCACTCCCTCCGCCCCCGAGACTCCCTACGATGAAGAAAATAATAAACATAACTATGACAGAAATGATGGCAATAGGAACCCAAATTTCTGCCGTGAATAAAAGAGTTTCTTCTGCTACTACTTTTACGATGTCTTTTCCTACTTCTTTTCCAATTTTTTCACCAGTTTGTAGACTTTTTTTCGCAACTTTTTTCCCTGTATTGACCGCTTTCTGTTTTGTCCCTGTGTTTTTCTTTCCTTGAAGAGGGTTAAATTTTTTCTTTGCTTTTCCTGGGAGGCCTTTTTCTCCGTTATTTTCACTTGGTGCTTGATTTCCGTTATTTGCGTTCAAGAGCTTTTTCCAATTGGGAAAGTTATTTATTTGAGGAGCTGGTTGATTGTGAAGGGGAGTAGGAGGGGTAGAGGTCTGAGATGGTTGGGGTTGTTGGTTCGGGACAGAAGGGCCTATGGGATTTTGGATGGTTGGGGCTTCTGTTTGAGAAGGACTTCCCGTGGTTGGGGAGGATTGAGGTTTATTGGGGACTGATGATTGATCTGTTTGAGGTTGTGGTGAAGTATCGTTTGCCGGAGTTTGAATATTGGGAGTTGGTTGAGTTGCTGTTTGACTTGGAGGAGCGTCTTTTGTCGGTGAGAACTGATTTGCTTTAGAAGTGTCTGTTGTATTACCAACATCTGGGACTGTGGTATTTGAAGGTTGGATTGTATTTGGAGATTTTGTTTCTTTCGGTTCGCTTGGAAGATCCAAAGATGGTACGGGTTGTTTTGCTGCCTGCCTCAAAGATTCTCTCGGAATTGAGCCTGAGTTGAAAGATCCTCCTCCCTCTTTTCCTTTCATCCCCAAAAAAACAGGATCACTTGGAGAAGATTCCTGTATAGATTCCACTTCGTAAGGAATTCCATTGATGTAGATGGTTTTCCCTTTGAGGGAGTCGAATTCGGAACTCATGAGAAATCAAGTTAACAGTGAACAGGTAACAAATAACAAATAAAAACGTTGTAAGTGAAAAATTTATAGGGAATAGTTTGCTTTTCTATGTATTGTATCTATAACTTTTAATTTTTTACTTCTCACTTCTCACGTTGTTCACTGTTACCTGTTCATTGTTCGTTAGTCTTCATTTTGTTTCAAAATTTTCTGCTGCTTTTTCTCGAGCCAAAATTTCTTCTGGATTCGTAGTAATAATCTTATCTTCTGAGAATGAAGGAATGATTTGTATGGCGACGTGTTTCTCTCCGGCGAAGAATATTCCCTCGCCTTGTCCTGAGTTGAGCAAGTAATATTTTTCTCCATCGGTGAGGTTGAATACTTCCGCGAGTTCATCTACGGCAGAAGGAGATTGTTTGAGGAGAAGTTGCATGGCACTATTGGAAACAATGGGTCTTCCATATTTGCTTTTCAGGAAGTCGTCTACATCTTGAGTGATAGTAGTGAGTCCCAAGAAATATTTTCGAGATCGTTTGGCGATTCCGTATAGGAATTTGGCCGAATCTTCGTGTTGCATCAGTGTCCATGCTTCATCTACGACGAGCATTCTTTTCTTCAAAGTGCTTCGGACTCGATTCCAGATATAGTTCAAAATAACGTACATAGCCGTAGGACGCAGACTTTCTTCAAGATCACGAATACAAAAAACCATGAGAGTATTGTTCATCTCGACGTTCGTGGGTTTATTGAAAATTCCAGCGTAAATCCCTGTGGTATATTGAGAAATTCTCATAGCAAGTGATTCGGCACCTTTCATTTCAGAGAGGACATCGTACAGATCTTCCATAGTTGGGGGAGTCATTGCTCCGGGATTTTCTGTTTCGAATGTGATTCCTCGTATGGAGTAGGTGTCAACCAGAGCTTTTTGAAGGAGAGATCTTTCTTCTGAAGAAATATTTCCATCCATCATAATACTTACAAGTCCTTCGATGGTAATAATATTTGACCGGAGGAGATCTCCTGGTTGTTCTTCGTAGCCACGAATAGGGAGAGGGAGGTCAAAAGGATTAATACGGCGATCGGAGTTCAGCGAGAGCCGCATATATGTGCCTCCGACAGTTTGGCTGAGCATCTCATATTCATTTTCCGGATCAATGACGATGACATCAACTCCGATCATCAGACTTCGTAGTATTTCTAATTTCACAGCGTAAGATTTACCAGCACCAGATGTAGCAAATACAACCATGTTTGGGTTTGCAAGCTTAAATCGATCAAAGATAATAAGAGAGTTGTTGTGCCGATTGAGTCCATAGAGAATTCCATCATCACTGGATAGGTCGGTTGAATTAAATGGAAAGGTACTTGAGAGTGGAGATGTATTCATGTTTCTCGTAATGTTGATCTCATCTTGGCAGTGTGGGAATGTCGTATTCAAAGCTTCTTCTTGTCTGAGAATAGCAGGTCGAGTGAGTACGAGTTTTCCTCCGAGGATGGATTGGACTTGCTTTACGAGTTTCTCAAGTTGAACTTTATCGGTGTGGTATACGCTGAAGTAAATACCGACCTGAAAAAACTTCTCTTCTCCTCGAGCGAGTTTGTCTCTCAGTTCTTCTGCATCTTGGAGAGCTGTCTCGAGTTGTGGATCACGAGCTTTTCCAGATTCTTGATCCATACGAATGTGACTCGACATTTGTCCTACTTTATTTCTGAGAGTTTTCATGATTCGTTCATTTTCCATCGGATATACATAAACGGAAATATCGATATTTGCCTCGAAATTAATCAATGGAGAAAGCCAATTCGTATTGATGTAACGAGGGTAAGCATAAATATAAAAACTCTGTACATACATCCCAGAAAGCTCTATGAATGATGGAGAGACGGTATAGCTTGTCGGAGCAATCAAATCTTTGATTGAAACCATTCCTTGCTCGTAGACTTTCATGGCTTCATCGTAGCCAGAGGTAGCTGTCGTCGCGGTGTTGGCTTCCGACACCGGTACGGATGGCTTGGATTTTGGGAATCCGAGACGGTCAAAGATGCTCTTTGATGTCTTCGGAGAGGCGTCAGATTTTGGATCTTTTGTGGCGGCGTTGGGATCCAACGCTGGTACGGTGGGAGCTGGAGCCTCTGCTTTGTTTTCGGCAATGATTTGTTGTACTTGTTGTTCAGTTTCTTTTTTCTCTTGTTCAATACTTTCGGTCACCTTGGTAGCTTCCTCTTGGGTGAGAGGTTTTTTAGGAGCAACTGGGAAGAGATATTGAATGAGGTCTTTGAAGTTCATTGAGATGAAAGTTTATTATCTGAGGATATTTTAATTTGTTTTTACTTCTTCTTCGCGATCTATATTAATGTCTTGTAGGTCTGTAAATTTCTGAAGTTCGGCAGTGATTGGATTATAGCTTTCGTAAAAAAGCTTGATAAGCTCTGGAGTGGTGAGCTCGTTTGCTGTCAGTCCCATTCCCTCTATTCCATTGCTTATGGTTTGCTTTCTTTGATCGAGACCTTTCTTGAGTGAGGAGAATTCTCTTTGTCTTTTTTGGTAGCTTGCTTTGGAATCTTTGGATCCGAATGAAAAGAGTTTTTTGAGAGGAGAAATAGCTTCTGTCAGATCTAAGGCATCATTCGGTACAATGACGTAGAATTCTTTTTTCATAATGTCTGCCAAATCTACGAGCTTTCGTATGAAGTCGATATAATCATAGGTCTGATTTTTCAATAAAGGATTCTGTTGCGATTCTGCCATTCCAATAAGTTTTTCAATATAACTATCAATATCCAGTTTCTTGGATCGAACTAGGATTTGAACGGGGAATTCGAGGAGGTTTAAAAATCCTTGGAAAGAGTATATAAGGCTATTTTGTTCCTGTTCCGATTTGAGGTCAAAATTGACTGAGCTGATCCTGAGAACGCTTCGCAGTGAACCGTCTTTGAGTACCACAGTATTATCTCGAATTTCAGCGATCTGAAGATGCTGTTGTGTTGAGGCAAGGCTATTATTTTGTTTTTGCACGGAACCAGCGTTTTTGCCTTTTATCATGGAAGAATAATTAACAATGAACAAGGAACAGTTTACAACGTTGAAAATTGAAAGTTTTAGATAAGAAGTGTTTTCTTGTATTTCTATCTCTACATGCATCTTTTCATTTTTTGTTTTTCCTTTTTCCTTTTTTATTTGTTCACTGCTATCTGTTCACTTGTATTTTACTTCTTAACAAAATGTAATTCTTCCTCACTCAATGTTTCATCCAATGGATTATCAACCATTTTTGAAAACTCTTCGAGTTGTCTAAGTTTCTTTAATTTTTCTTGTTTCAGTTCTTCATCGAGAGACACTTTGGATTGTTCTTTTTCTGGTGGATTCAGAATATTATCCAATAAGACGCTATCATCACTCATATTTTTCCAGACTCGTTTCTGTGGTCGAGCAAAAAATAAAAGTATTTGATACACCCATTTCATAAATCTCATATCGTTTATCTTCAAGAAGATGATAGATACGGTCAGGAGTGCAACAGGAATAGTGACAAAAGGCCAGGTCTGAGAATCCAACATGACGAATGCCAAGTATCCTAGTCCTCCTCCGACCATAGCAACCACCAGATCTTTCATGGAGAGCGGTCCGATGATTTTGTCTTCGACTTGTACGTTCTGAGGGATTTTGATTTGCATGGAAGATGATTGTGAACCTTTGATATTTCAACGGAGTCATTGTACCAAAGACTGTCTGTGTTGTAAAAGATGGTATTTTGGATTTTGGAAATATTTTAATCTATTTTGGTCATCCTGAATTTAATTCAGGATCTCGGTTTTTCTTCATGGCCTTGACTATAAAAATAGAATAGCAAGATTGAAGTCCCACAAGAAGTCTCATGTAAAAAAATAAATTCTTAAAAATCCATATATTCACTTAATTAACGGGGAGCCATGTCAACCATTTCATAAATTTCTTAACTTTGTTCTTTACGATGTGTACTATCAATAAATAATTCTTATGGATACTTCAAATTACGAACAGGTTCGGAACAATGCCCGTAATTAATACAGCACACTCTCACCAATATTTTGTCCTGCCTTGAAAGAGACAGTTTTCTTTTCTTCTCAAGGATTCAATCACATGATATATCAGAAGGCGAGAATGGAGCGGGATCGGGGATCGCAAATTATGCGTTTCAACTTACTTTCTCGGGCTATTAAACTCATTTCGATTACAACAACCTTTCAAGAGTATGAACTTTTGCAATTCTCTCAAACAGCATATAGTCAAAAGATGAATGGATTATTAATTCATTATTGGGGGATAATTGCGATTATTGATGATCGAAAAATAGAAAAAGAACCATTGCATTTTTGGAGTGTGATTTCTTCTTGGAAAACCAGTAAGAAAAGAGATCAAAAGTATATTTCTACTATGAAGGGGAGTTCATGTGAGAATTAGCTTTGTGAATTTTTTGGACATAAAAAAACCACTGTAAGTGGTTTTTTTGTTGTGCTTGCCTTCAGTTTAAAGCCGAATAGAGATTTTACTCCACAAGCACAAACCTATTGTAATGTATGAAATGGAAAAGTCAAATTTTCTCAGGCATGGTAGGGGACTCAGAATGTTCCTGGGTTCTCTTCCTCCGTCACGGATGCTCAACATCCAGCAACCATGTTCCTATAAAATTCTATCCTCTCTTTCATACAACCTCGAAAACCATCATCGCCACCAAACAATCTCCTGTAGAGAATTGGAGGGGTTTTGATTTGCATATTAAAATATATCAGTTAATTTATATCCCTTATCATTTGGTTTTTTGCTTCTATCATTGTCAAATATTACACCTAGATGTCTTATTACATCAGCATTTAGCTTCCCTTTTATATCTTCCGCATCATGATCACTATTTACTCGCTCGATAGACTTTTTAAATAGTTCTTGAATTTCCGAAATTTTATCTTGTGCAGCTTGGTATTCTGCTGAGGTGCTAGCAGTAATTTTTTTTACTTCCTCAGCCTCATCAATTATCATCCTTCCACTGGCAGCGATATCTTTTATTGTCCACCGGAATCCACCATCTGCCCCTCTTTCGAATAAATCATTTTTTATATTATAAGGAACCATAATATTTTCTACATCATGGCTTGATTTCAAACCTTCTGATTTTCCAAGATTGATCATGAAATCACTAATTTCTTTTGACTTTGATCCAGCTTTTACTTGATGTACTTTCCCTTTTACTACTATTGGACCTCCTGCAAGGTATAGCCCCCATTTTTCAATTCTTTCTTTTTCAGAGAGATCGGAAACTCCTGCTAAATGATCGAATTCATGTATAGCTTCTCTGAGATCTTTAAAATTTTCTGGGTTTTGTTGTTTAGGATCACTTGAATTTAAATCCCCAGGGGTAAATTTTTTATTCAAATATTTCACAATAAGTGAATTTGCACCAACAGCATGAGATAAGTCGCCGATAAGTTGTTGTCCAAATTCGCCATAGTTGATTTGATTTTCAAAATCTTTATCTGTATCCATGTGGTGCATTATTTTTTCTACAAGTGCATGCATGAGATAAGGGTCTTTTGTTGTTTTAGCAAGTTGCTTAAACATTCCAGAAGCTTTTGAAAGTTGACCTTCATGTATCGCTTCCATGAAGTTTGCAATTTTATCTTCTCGTCTATGACCGAGAAACATTCTTTCTCCTCGACTCTCAAGATCATGAATAGCTCTACGATGTTCATCGTCTAAATGTTCATAAAAATGGTGTCCCATCAGCATGTCTAACATCCCTGAAGACTTATCACCCTTCAACCAATCCATCAATTTTTGATCTTTTCCATCCACATGAACTATTTTCCCTCTATCAAGATCTCCTCCTTTTGCGAGAGACATTATAGCTTTTGCAAACATTATTTTATCACCTTTTTCATATGCTTCCATGGCTATCCCAACTCTCTCATTTGTGGAAAGGGAGGCAAGTTCTTTTGCCCCTTCATCGATAGTGTGATGAGCTTTCCCTCTATAATCACCTTGAGATTTTAGAAATAGTAAACCTTGTTTTCCAGATCCAAGCTTAGTCCAAGCTTGCGTAATTGCAGAGCCTCCCATTTTTACTCGATCATCTCTTTCTTTGTTAAGTAATCCTTGATATTGAGACCAAGAAGAAGCGGCCTTATAAGGTGCGTCGAACACCTTCGTCATTTTTTTACCAAGGCTATTAAGTACAGGGATTCTTGATTGACCTATGGCATCACTTGCCTTCGAACCAAATCTCATCGCCTTATCCGTCACTCCCAACGCCATCTTTGGAAATTTATTCTTAAACCAACCATTGACGCTGTCGGCAATACCGTCATCGTGGGCGGCTTTGAATGCGGCGTAACATACTCCGGCAACGATGAGGCTTCCGATGATAAAGGAAGATTCTGAAAGGACGACATTATTGATATCTTCCGGATGCCAAAACGTTCTCCAGAGTCCACTGAAACTGGTGGGGCTGGAGTTGGTATTACTCATTTCTTGCATCAAATTATTATGAATCAGTAATCCTACAGAGAGGATAGCCGCAACTTTTACTGGAATAAGAGCGTATTTTAAGAATTTATCCCACCACATTTTTTGTAAACTGCCGAAGATGCTGACGGACATACCGAGGAAGTATATCGGAGAAGTGACGGTCAAAATCCAGAGCCACACCATTCGCACCAAGAAGGTGAACGTAAGTCCCATGAATCCCATGATGAGGATCCCAAGAACGACGGCGATGACGACTTGGTCAACTGAGAAGCTTGTGATATCAACGGTTGCGTTGTTTGATAATCCTGTATTCATAGTACCTTCGAGATTGTTATATTCGAGATTGTTATACCAGTACTGATTTGGTTCATTGTTGAATTTATAAAAATTGTTTAAATATTTTGGAAGTCCTTCACCATATTTTCCGAGGGTTTCCCCCATGAGGAGATTATAGAGAGACGCAGATACGACATTGAAAAGGTCGAGAATGACAGTACAGAAGAGTTTTGAGAAATTGACTGCTACTACGGCAAAGATGAATTTTGGCATAGCGGCTTGGATCGAATATCGATCAGCTCCTATTCCGATAATATTCATCAAGCTGATGACAATCAAAATTCCGATGAATGCAATGTTGGTGATATCACGAATCGTGGACCATGGACCGGTGATGAGCGGTGAATTCATGACATCCGTATTGGCCAAAACTCCTGCGGTAATGTCGAGAACTTTTTTGAGAAGGGGGACTTCAATGTAGACGATGATGAAATTAATAATTCCTCCAATAATCCAGGAAACAACTGAAACAGCTCCTTCTGTAATCGCATCCCAAAATCCGTTAGCCGCTTGAGCGATTTCTGGGAAAATAAAAGTAAGTATGCCAAAAACACCAAGAACGGAGGAAAATGCCAGAAATTTAAAAGAAGTAAAAAATCTGAGTTTCTTGGCTAGGGTATTGATGATATTGAGAATTTTGAAGTTCATTTTTTACACGAAAATATTCCTGCGTATTATACGCTATAGGGGATTTTCGGGCAAATAGATGTTTTGTTTTCGTGATTTCGTAGTATCGACTTTTCGTTTTTTCGAAATTACGAACATACGAGATCCTGAAATAAATTCAGGATGACCAGATCCCATTTTTACTGGAAATCCTTTGGAAGAGGATCTTGAATGATGTTTGGTTTGGTTCGAGCACCATAGTTTATGATCGCATCAATTTGTTGTTTTTGATAGAGAGTCTGATCGGCTTTTGGTATTCGTATCAATTCATGCAGCACAATCTTCGCGAGTTCTTTTGGCATCATTGCCATGTCTTCGAGTGCGTATGGCATTTTGAAGTACAATTGGCTTTCGTTGGGTTGACCGAAACGTTTTTCTGTTTCTGGTACTGGGGTTTGTTCGATGAGAGTAGTGGTATCACGCACGACTTGATTTGAGATGTTTTGAATATCTTTTTGGGGGAATGTAATCTGATAGAAAAGATCTTCTGCATAGGCTTTGATGCCTTTCCAAAAATCCTGAAATGGTCTGAGAATATTTTGCAATATTTGTCGTGGCCCATTGAGGCCATCGTCTGGAGGGACTACCTCTGCTGGGAGGAGGTTTACATCGAGAGTTTGTCCATCGATGACGTTGAATTGAAATCCAAGGACTTGTGTACTTGCAATTGAGACATTGAGTCTGACATCTGCTGAGGTAGGAGCGGTAAGATTGTTCGCTGTATTTTGAATCACTACTATTTGAGGAGTATTCCAATTCGTTGAATTGAATGTGATAGTACTTGGAGTAACTGACATGAGATTTGGTTGTGAATTGACCAAATTGAAAGTGACGGGGAGGTTTTTGACTCGTGTATCAAGTGAGATACCCAAGGAATAACTTTCTCCTTCTTTCAGATCGATTTCATCATCAGAGAGACTCGGAGTCATAAATGTTTTCACGAGTTCATATTGATCGAGGACCTTTTGTACGAGGTGTACAGGAATTCGAGCCTCTTCTGAAGCTTCTTCTTCGTCAGGATCTTCATTGGTATTGAGGAGTGCATTGATGAGTGCTTCTTGATCGTGTATATCGGCACGACTTGGGAATTCATAGGTTTTTACAAGTTCAGCTAAGTCTCCCTCGATAGTATTACTATGTGAATTGATAAAGGTATTTACTCCGAGCTTTCTTTTCGCCGTTAAACCAATAATCGTTCGAATTTCTTTTGTTGGTATCGCAAAATCTTGTATCATGGTTTGTCGTATAAATTCTAACTGGTCTTCGTTCAAGGCTTTGAGCTGTCTTTCAACTGCTTCTTTTCGAACACTCTCAAGTTCTTCGGTAGCTGCTGCATTTACTTCAGTCTGTATGTCTTCAGTGGCTAAGTCCATTTCAGCTTGTTTTTCATCTATTTTTGAAGCGACAGAAACATTATTTCTTTCGTCTGTTACAGGAAGATTATTCAAGTTATCAAGCATCGGCATCAGGACTTTTGGTACTACTATTTTTTTCAAGATAGTAATCATAAGTAATTTCGAGAAAAACTTTGAAGTCTCATCTCCAGGGAAAGGAATGTATTGCGTAGCAAACTGAGGGAGGCTATTGTTCAAGAAATCTTCCTGCTGTGATCTCGGGAGAAAGTAGAGCTTTCTGATGTCGACGCTTTGTTTGAACTGGTTCATTTGTTCTTTGAAGTTTGGAATCAAGAAAGGAATATTATCTGTGTAATCACATTTAATTGGAATTTGTTCATTCATTTCCAATTTTTTATTAAGAATTTTGAGTGTGGTTGCTGCTACACATCGGATAACAGATCCGACTGGTCCTTCCATACGAAGTACGCAGTTAATCATTCCAATTGGAATCGTCACGGAGAGACCGATTTCAGGATCTTGAGGAAGATTACAGGAGTTACTTTGGCTGGTAGTTGCAACGGCTGAAAGAGCTGCTCCTT
>CAZQCN010000007.1:12358-12835 GCA_964592185.1 uncultured Candidatus Peribacteria bacterium | reverse complement strand
TGCTCCTTTTGCTACCGAAATATTGAAGGTCTGAACTCTATTGACTTGAAGTTCGTCCATTTTTGTTTTCGAAGCTCGAAGAGTTCTTTTACATTGAGTGACTTTTTGACTCAAACCATTGAAAACTCTTTCCAAATATTGTTGTTCAACGTTGGAGAATATTTTTTGATTATGAATAAGATTATAGAGTTCTGGAGTCATATACTCGAGGAAGCTTGGATTCAAGATTTGATTATGATAAAACTGCTGAAAGCTTTCTTCGCTCGCTCCAAACCCTCGGTCGTTTGGATCGGTAGGATCTCCCATGAGAATCATAGCAGCATACCCATCTCTCCAGATATTTGGATAGTCTGTTGCGAGGAGTTCTACGCTTTGACCACTATCAAAAGTAAGGGAAACATTGGTAGATCCCACACTTACTTCGCTGTCCTGGAGAGTGATTTCTATATCCACTTCTTTATCTTCACAAAATAAACC
>CAZQCN010000007.1:9256-12348 GCA_964592185.1 uncultured Candidatus Peribacteria bacterium | reverse complement strand
TACTGTGGGAGATGAGAACATCAAATTTTGATTAATAGAAAGAAGCGTTGCTGTGAAGGTTTCTCCAGCGGCAGCAGCTTTTTGAGTTTGGAAAAAAGAAAGAATTCTTTGTGGGATATTCATGAGTATTTCACGGATATTGTTTCCATTGCCTGGTCCTCCATCTTCAGGCTCGCTTGGAGCGGTATATTTGAGATGAATTACATTTTGAAAATCTCCCTTGATACTTATTTCTACGGGGACTTCAGAGAGATCTTCTGTGAGTACAGTGAGTTTTGGTCCACTAATTCCATCAGTGAACCTTGGTCTTGATTCACAGAAATTATCTATTGATTCAAGATAGGTGTGCTCTCCATTTTTTTTCAAATACTCAGAAAGCCCAAGAAAATCGCTGGCTGGTTTTCCTGGAGTTCCGAGGAAAGCTTTTTCAATCTTTTTGTCCAAAGGATGCCCTCCCCATTCACTATTGAGGAGATTTACAGCACTCTGAAATTCGTTGTTGTTATCGAATGCCGTTGTTTTTTCCTCTTCAGTAGCGAGGACGCCTCCTTCAGGAGTTTGTGAGAGAGGGAATACGCTTGTGATTACCATAGAAACCACTATCAAAATAATAGAGGCACTAAACAACCCATAGGCGAGTTTTTGAAAAAATGTAATATTTTGTTTGGAAGAAGGTTCCATAGGAACTAAAAACTAAAAACTAAAAATGAAAAGCGTTAGTAAGCGAGTAAATGAGAGAGTGAATAGGATTCTTTTTGAGTCACTTCGACTTCACTGGAGAAGTCTGGAACAACATGAGGGTTAGCTTTTCCGCTCCGGTCGAAATAACTGGAGGGAATTATACCATACAATTACGCTTTCAGGAAGTACTGTACGAGAGCCGTTACGAACGCATGTGCGAGGAGGGCCAGAACCAAACCAGCGAGAGAATAGAGTATTCCAGATTTTGCCTTTTTTATCTTTTCAGGATTTCCCATGCTGGATATCAGCGTGAAGAGGTTTATAGCGACTCCGACGAGTGCAAAGGCACCGATGAGTTTGAGCATGGAAAGAATGATAAAGCCTATCACGGATTGTCCGGCGAGTACACCTGCTTTGAGAGGGATTTCCGAGCAGGCGGCGAGAGCTGGATTGGCAACACAGTCTACACCATCTCGCGGGATATTTGTTACTGAAGGGAGCCCTACATTGATAATTCCTTGGCTGAAGTTTGGATCCTGCGTCGGATTTTTCAATAAATACTCTTTGAGTTCTTGAGTATCTGCGGCGAATACGGTCGGTATGAGGAGTCGGAGGAGGGAGGTGATCATAAAAAAATGATGATATTTAAAATTCTGTAAACATTTGTATGATTACCGCTATAATAATATGGAGTACAGCAGCACCAACTAGACCTAAAAGGGAGTAGGTGAGAATGGTTTTTCCTTTTTTGACTTGTTCTTCACTTCCCGCAGCAGTGATCCAAAGAATTGCTCCAAATGTGAGGACGCAGACTGCGATCAGTTCAATGAAAATCATAATAAGGTTGGATACCTGTTGAATGGTATTTTCTGCGGCTCCTATACCGATTTGAGATTTTAATGCTTCAAACATACTTTGGAGATTGTTTGCATTGGGTGCAGCTTTTTTGATAGTTGCGATTTCATCTTGAGTAAATCCAGCATTCCCTAAAACAGCATCTACATCGCTGGCAGGGATGTCGTTGAGTGTTCTCGTATCTTCGAGTTGGTTGAGACGATCTACGAGGTTTTGTATCTTTTTTGCCTCGGGGCCTTTTATGACGATGTTGTAGCCAGGGAGATTCGGTCTGACCGCACCAATTCCTGATTCATACCGAGAGGCCTCATCAGGAGTAATGGTTCTGTCAGTAATGTAGTCTCCTATACCAACGATTTCTTTCGGGGTATACGAAGTACATCCAGCCTTGTGCTCGACGATATCTCTCAAGCTACAGAGAGAAGTACCTTGGTGGGTTGTTTTTTTGAAATATTCTTTTACTGATTGGGTAATGCTTTGATCGTCTGGTTCGAGGGTTATAAGCCCCTCCATGTTATTGAAAGAGAGCACTGATCCATTGAGAGTGGTAAGATTTATAATCATATGAGTGTCGCCCGGGTTAAACAGTATACAATTTGCTCTGATTCCTTCGGCGTCATACGTTGATTGTCCAGATGAGAAGGGGCCCCACTCTTTTCCACAATTTTTATCTTTGAAAAGGTCAATCTCGTTTCCAGATTTATCTTTCATAGCAAAAAGCTTGTCAATATCGATGAGATTGATGATTCGGCTATAATCTTCGAGTTCAACATTACTCATATCATCATATGATCCTTTACTATATGTTTTATTGGGATCTACCATCTTCATATCGGTGATTGATCCGCTTGGAAATTTCACGGTTTGTGCAAATAGAGAAAAAGGATCACTCATCCAAGAATGTTTTGCATTTCCGATATCAAATTGAAGTTCTCCTCCAAGAGACCATCCTTTGGAGAGATCAGAAACAACCAGAGTATCATTTAAAACATCCCCGATCACACTTTCGGTGGGATTTATTCTCCAGCTGAATTTCGTAGGATCTGTCTCGAGTGGGTTGGTGCGTTCGAGAATGAGAGCAAAACCTTCATATCGAGAGTCATTTCCTCCAATAATGTCGACGTAGGTTGTCCCAGCCAACAGTATTTTTCGCGGATAGTATTCACCATCCCCGACTTTTGGCTGCCAATCCCATGCTACTACCATGTTTTCCCATCCTTCACTCAGTTCTTGAGCTTGGATAAGGGAAGGTTTTCCAATAAATACCACAGAAGTGATGATGATACATGATATGAAAACGAGAGAGAGAAATTTTTTCATGCTGTGAATTAAATTGAATACAGAATTCCCTGGACGATGGCGACGATCAAGAATGCCAAGAAAGCGACTGCCAGACCTATGGCTGCATTGATGAAAATAAGTCGTGCATGTTTGACGTTTTCTTCGTTGCCATTGGATCTGGTGAAGAGTATTCCGCTGTAAATCATGGCGATGATAGCAAGTCCTGATATGAAAAGCAGTAAGAGACGTATACCGGTCTGAATGATTCCCTTTAT
>CAZQCN010000007.1:6415-9246 GCA_964592185.1 uncultured Candidatus Peribacteria bacterium | reverse complement strand
AGAGTTCATTGGCGCTGCCTTTTCCTCCTCCGAAGTAGGTAATACCGGCGAGGTTGATTTCTTTGATTTGTTTGGAGGTGAGAGTGGCGACTGCAGAGCCCTGGTTACAAGAATCATACGTAGTGAAGTTGAAGAGCTTGTCTGAAATGTTATTGAAAGATATGAGAAGATTGGATTTGAGTTTTTCAAAGACTCGAATATTCGTCTGGTCTTTTATGTCCATCTTTTCTCCTCCATGTCCTACAAAAAACGCATGGAGCAGGAATAGGTTGGTGTAAGCCATCGGAATATAGGCTGTATTGATTTCCTTAATCCAGGCTAAGTCGGTATTGATCCCTTGTACCCATGATGGCCAGTCTGCCTTGTCTGTCCCGAAGATGGTTCCAAGATCGCTTTGGATAGTTTCGTTAAATACTTCTGTTGAAGCACCTTCTGAGGATACGTCTTGCGCTTCAACTTTCTGAGGAAACAGTGACTTCATACTATTATATATACTCCGCATGAATGAACTTTGAACATATTCATTCTGAGAAGTATTTGGGATGAGAGTAGTACTGGCTTCTGGGGCCGGTTTCAGTGTTTCTTCACGGTAACTATCATTACAACTTACCACCTCTTCTGAGCCTACCATTCGGTCGACCACCCTATAGAGATCAAATCCAAGTTTAGAATAGATTAAAGCTCTTTTTGCAATAAACCAGGCAGTACTTACTCTTCCAGCTTCGAGAAGTCGTGCGTTTTTGGCAGCAGCAAGACCTTGTGTCAGCGGATTGCGGAGTTTAATTGATTCAGTGAGGCTCAGTACTCTATGTCTGTCTGCCAAGAAATCATCGACATATCGAGATCCTCCGGCAGAGGAAGCTTCTGCGGCTACTCGAGCCTCTTTTGCAAGTACATTCACTTGCGCAGTAGTGAGATTTTCTGGGAAGAGTTGAGCGAGTGTCTTGGTCCCACCTCCGACCCCAGTTTCAGTGAATATAGCCCCTACACGGGTTGAAATATTCCCCATACTTGCTTGGACAGAGCTTCGGAGGATATTCATTTCAAGAATGTTTCCAAAAGCGATCATAGGAGCATTTGCTTGTAATGCTTTCGTTAAAGCGAGTTGTTCTACTCTCAAAGCTTCAAATGCGGCGTTATCTCCCAGTCGTATAGCCCTATCTGCCCTTCTATCAATCGATGCGAGGGCTTTTTCTATTTGTCGTTGTCTTTGGGCAGCACCGAGGGCTTTTGAATTTCTTACGCTGGCAGATAAATCTTTTTCAATAGCGAGCCACGCAGCTTCAAACTCTTTTTGAACTTGTCTGAGGCTGGTAATTTCTGCTTGGTATACAGCCCCTGCGGGGAGAATACCTGCATATGTGACTCGGGGAGCATAACTGCTGAAGTTTCCTCCAACTTCTGCAGAGATACTTTCATAAGCTCTCGCATAACTTGCCGCTTCAGCTCCTTTTACTAGCTTTCCACTGGTGAGCGTTATTTCAGTTACCTCCTCACCAGTTTTTACGGCAGAGGAGAGAGATTTCTCTATTGCGGTGACGGGAGGTTTTTTCCACCAGACCTTGGCCAGAGTAACTTTGTCGAGGAGGAGGTTGCTATTGTTTTTTGCACTTTCCCAGAAGTGCTTAGTTTTTTCGAGACGTGCGATTCTCCATTCTCTCCAGAGCTTTGATATTTTGGTGACGGAATTTATTCCCGTTTGATATCCTTTTATAGCTTTCTCTGTATTGATCAGGACTTTTTCGGCTCGTTGAGTGATTTGTAGAGGAGTTCTAAACCAATTTCCTATCTTCTTCCATTTGAATATCCAAAATGGATCAAAAGGTAAGCCAATAGTAGATTTGAAAACAACTTTCAACATTCCTGTCATCCATCTTCCTACTTTTGATTGTCCTATTACAGCTATTCTCATGAAGAGTCTTTCGCTCCCTCCCATAAATTTTGCTATTTTGAAACCAGCGTTGGTCAGTGAAAGTCCCGTTTTTAATCCTGCCCATCCACCTAGAGAAACAGCGATCAGGATAACGTCTATGACGATTTGAGCCACAAGATATACTGTGTTTGCTGATTCTACCCATTTCGCCACTGCTGTGATTTCTGAAGCAAAGTGGGTGAGTGTATTTTGTATCTGAGAAACTTTAGCAAGAGTGGAAATAACAGCTCCTTCTATTTCTCTCATTTTTAGTGGATCTTGTGTATCCTCGATGGTCATGTTTTGAATCCTTGTTTTCAAGATTTCAATACTTGATTTTTGTTGATTTACATAAAACTTTACGCCAGCGGCCATTCGTTCTAGATCTTCTTTTTGAGATAAGAGAGCGAAATTAGTACAAATACCTCCTGATTCCACTCGACAAAACATAGTTTGCGCCATTCCTAAACTATATCCCCAGGCATCTTGTACGAATCTTCCCATACCGCTGCTTTTGTACTGATCCAAATTTAAGAATCCTGTAGGGTCTTCAGGAATGTCTGAGTAAGCGGTTCCTAGAAAAGCACTAAAATCTGACGCGAGGTATCCTCCCACTACTTCTATAGTATTTATTTGTTCCTTTATTGTTTCGACTACTACCATGTACCCTGGAGCGCTTTTTGGTTTAGCAAATCCTAGTGCTTCTGAAAGATCAAAAGTGTTCTTTTCATCAGTCAGTCCAAGCATTCCACCAATACTGAACTGAGTTTTGACACCATAATATTGTAAACCAAAAACTTTTTCAGCTTTTTCAGCCAGATCATATGCTTCTGACATGGTTCTGAGCTCATCAGTCATATTTACGATTGATGTTGGCACAGCAGCTTCTTGTTTATCGTCTCCTGGAACTCTTTCTCCG
>CAZQCN010000007.1:0-6405 GCA_964592185.1 uncultured Candidatus Peribacteria bacterium | reverse complement strand
ACTATTTTATTGGTTACCGTATCGCTTGTCTCACCTTCGATTACCATCTTGAAAGGAGAATGGGTAAGTTTTAAGATTGTCGTTGTACTTCCATCCTCCTCTTTAACAGGTTCTTGTTTTAGTACAGTCAATAATGAAGATGTTTTTTGAGGATATCTTTTTTTGTAAAGATGGTCGTAGAAATCATTCCATGCGGCAAGAAAATTAAATGAAAATTCGTCCGTTCCCTCTATTTCTTCTACGAAAAAGGGCCAAAGATCGGCTTCTCTCATTTTTGACCATTTTTCTCCATCATATCTCAGACTTCCATCTTTGAATTTTTCTAAGTATTCTGTGAAAGATAAGGGAGTTGGATGATCTTTTGTCTGTCCATTGGCAGCGTCGCCATGTAATGACCTACTGAAATATTCATCGTATCTTATGGCTAGCTTTGCGACAGGAATTCGATTCTCTCTCGCGGCGATATTTACGCTACTTGCATAATCAAAGTATTTTCTTGTCTCATGATAAGGACTATATCTAAAACCTGAAGCCTCGTCTTCGAGCGCTTTTGGGATTTTTACAACATGTTTCTGACTATTTTCATCGATCATCTCTAGGTCTACACCTAGAATACTTCTCTTATCAAAAAATGCGGTTAGATTCGATTCATGATCTTTATTGTAGAATACATTTGGAAGTCCGAATGTACTACTTCTCGTATTTCCCGTATAGATAGTATTTATAAGTCCTGATTTTTCACTTAGTAAATCTGAAGGGAGAGTATATACTTCTCTATTGAGCATCGGGGTATCGGTATCTTTCCACTTTTCGAGATCTCCCATGTTATTACTAGCCACAAGTTCAATGAGTATCAAAAGATCAAGGACGACACGTTGTGATCCTTTGTACATTGCAGTCCACCTTTGTTTATATTTACTATCCATCGTCTCTAAAAGAGGTTCATAGATTTCGGCGTAGAGCGTATTAAATGACTTTTCAATATCATAAAGAATGGTAGCTCCTGAAGAATTTTGTCTTCCTTGTTTAAAATCATTTGCAGTCCATTTGGAATTTGCGTTAAAACATTTTTTTTCTTCTGGTGTGTAGTATTGAGCATTGTATCCAACTATCAGGAAGACATTTTTTAAGAGATTGCTCTCTTCACAATTATCTGAAACTAAGGCGTCACCTGCTACAGTGAAAATTGATATGAACTTAATAAGTTGATCGTAAAAACGGTAATCGAGTTTACTTAGAATAAGTTCTTTGAAAGTATGTGCATTTTCAGGATTGACACGAACATCTTCTATCATCATTAACATGTCTTTCAAAGTTTCCGTTTCACTTATCTCTCCTGTAGGTGATACTTTTTGATAGTACTCGAGGATGTATCGAAAGGAATTTTCTTTGGTAGGAGCTTTTGTCAGATCAAACTCATCTGGATTTTCCATTTTTTGATCAAAAATGGCAGCTTCTTCAGCCAAAATATCAGTATCTTGAGTGGTCGGAGGAAGAGGGATAGGATTTCCTTCTTCGTCGATTGCGGTTTCTCCATCGATTGTTCTGACAACATCATTAGCATTGTATTCCAAAGGTTTTCCATAAAATTCTGAGTACATAAACTGAATCAATTCACCAACTTGCCAATTTTTTAAACCACTCGGATGACGAGGAATAATCTCTGTTTCAATACAGAGCTTGTCATCTGGAAGAAGTGGATTCTCATTTGTATCGAGATTTTTCATTTCTTCCACATCTTGTTCAGTAGTTAGTTGATTTCTCATAACGCACCTTAACCAGTCTACATATAGAGAACTGTTTGCTTCTTGAGCGGCGGTGATGCTTGGACTATAAGTCCCAACCAAAAACACAACCAGACACAAAGCAACCCCCATTTTTCTGAAATCGACTCGAAAGCCTTTCAAAGCAGTTTCAAAAAAATAGACGATGTGTCCGAAGAATGATTTGGTAGTTTCGTATGTTCGTAGTTTCGTGTGTTCGTAGTTTCGTATATTCCCGCTTCTCGATATTGCTATCTTGCGGGATCCCGATAGCAAAAACGTATCGGTGATCGAAAGAACGAAAGAACGGAAGAACGAAAGGACCGAGAGAATTTTTTTCATAGGGGAGCGTGTTACTCAGATTTCTCCGTTTCAGTCGAAATGACTGATGAGGAAGAATCATTTGAAACTGATGGTGTGGGAGCCGATACGTTTTGAGAAATAAAAGGCAAGAACACCATTGAAAGGAAAATGATGAGAAAAATGATGACGCCTATTTTGAAGAGAATTTTTCGTTTTTTCATTGGAAATGGTTAGGGCATGTGGAGAGCGAATGGAGGAGAGTATGAAGGGGGCGAATGCAATACGCCCGTATTACCAAGCGGTATCTATTTTGATATTGAATTGGTCAGGTCGTCCATCTGGAGCACCGAAACATCCATAGATGGATCCTTGGAGGATAGGGAAGCATCTGAGTTGTACCTGGGAAATAGGATAGGCAAGATTTTTGAAGAGTGGCGAATTTGCTTCTATTGTGAGGTATTGTTTTCTATGGCATACATTGACTTCACCGATGAGGGGGAGAGTGGTTACGAGACAGCTTCCATCGGTGAGATTGACACCGATAATTTTTCCTCCTGCTGGGTCTCTCAATTCAAAGGTGACTCGATAGGCTGGTCCAGAGAAGTTGAGGACTGTATTGGCGATGGTGTAAGAGCCGATAAGAACGATAATTCCTATTACAGCATAGAGCACAATATTTTTTCCTTTTTTGATGATGTCAGCACTTCCTCCAGCTGCAGTGATGAGAATTCCTGCGTATACGAGCATGAGTACTGCTATGGCTCCGACGAAACCGAGGACCCAGTTGGTGAGTTTTATAATTTGTTGAAGCAGAGATTTCTCATTGGATATGCCCTCAATGTCACTTGGATCAAAAGTAGAAAGACCTTCTTTGGTCACTTGTCTTCCTTTTCCTCCAAACTGAAATGTGTCAGTTTGAGTGACGACTTGTGTCGTCAGCCCATTGGCGAGTTCGAGCTCGATTCCAAGAGAATTTTTTTCAATCAAACTTCCAGTAGTTTCTTTTAATACAGCCCCTTCCTCAATATTTTGATCGACCGTAATGGGATCAATGTAATTATCTTTTATCTGAAGCACGAGTTGTACTTTGTTTTTTCCAAGTTCATTCATAGCACCGACTCCTGCTCCAATCCCTGCTCCGATTCCGGAATTCACTCCTATGCCACCAATGACATTTTCATCAGGTTGATTATTTTGAGCTCCACCACCGAGACCTCCGAGGAGTGCTCCACCAATAGCTCCACCGATAATACCAGTTACAAAATCTGCTCCCTTTATATTATTTATTGTGAGGTCCATACGAATAACTCCTTTGGTGATAGGGATGTTTGAAATAGGATACTTGTATCGTTCTCCCGTATCTTGTCTCCAGACTTCATATTCTTCTATATACCACCGAACCGGAATTCCATGGGAAAGTCCGTTGGTATGAAGCGCATTCAAGTCCTGAATAATATTTCCTGACTCTGAACCAATGACGATTTGAATTCCAGGACGTTCGAGATCATAGTCAACCGCTCCTTCATCACCAAACAAACTATCAGATCCGAAAAGTCCTGTCGTTTCCATAATACCTTCGAAGAGTCCTCCCACAGGTCCTGCGACATTCTCGAGGAGTTGCTCTGTAGAACTTAGTTTCGGAGGGAAAGCAATAATATGAAGCTTTGAAGGAATACAGGGGGTAGGAGATGAAAGGATTGTTGAGAAGGTGAGTTTTTCAGGATCTCCCTTGTTATCAAGAATGTTGTTGCACGATTCATTTTGTGCATTGAGAAAGTGAATTCGTACTTCTCCTGTGGAAGCGAATGCGGGACGCAAAGGTATGCTCAACAATGTAAGCATGAATATTCCAAGAAAGAGTGAGGAAAAGATTTTTTTCATAAATGGAATGAAGGGAAGAAGTAGGAAAAGAAATTCGTATACGGGCGGAATGACTTTGGGAGAGAATCTATAAATCATCAAGCGTTTGAGCTCGGCTTACACAAATAGAAAATACCAAGAATTCTTGACATTTTCCGAGGACTTCCGGAACTTGGTAAAATGTATTTACGATAGGGTTTTTGATGACCAGAAGATCTTCTTCGTAACACATTCTGACGAGACCGCTTACACTTCCACTATAGATACAATCGTTTCTATTCAAATCTGCTCCCAACAAAATGCTTGAACCCATTCGAAATTCAACTCGAATATTATCTCTGTTTTCAGTGCCCAGAGTGAGGAACGTGTTTACAATAGGATAAGCACTTATGATAACTACAATTCCAGCAATGATATAGGTGATCATCGTTCTCGATTTTGTAGCAGTATCAGCATTTCCACTTCCGACGATGAATTTAAATCCAGCGAATATAAGGAAGGCGAGAGCGAGAACTCCTACAAATGTTAGAGCGAAATTTAAAAGTTTTTTGAAAAGTTCATCTTTGTCGTCAGTCTCTACCATTCCAATAACATTTCCTTTTTCCAATGGCTGAAGACCAACTCCACGACCATCGTAGACATCACTATTGTTAACTCTGAGGAGGGTGAACTTTGTTTCGATACTGTCTCGTCGAATATCACTCGCATCAAGTGTTCCACTTCGCATTCTTTCTTCTTTTACGTATTCGATATTCGTCGATACTTTGGTTGTTCCTGGAATAATAGTGATAATTCCTGGGAGTTTGGCGAATAGTTTCAGTTCTTCGAGACTGGCGCTGGATTTATTTATAATACTTCCATCTGCCTCGTTATACGTATCATATTCGAAATCGATAGAAGGTAAAACTTTTGGATCTCCGAAATTAATGTCTCTTTTATTGGTGTCGAGTTTTTTCCATTCTGTATAAGTGAGCTGTCTACTGACATTGCTTTTATCAATGAAAATAATTTTTTTGAAATACATCTGAGTAGAGATTTTTCCTCGTTTTGAGTTCTGAGTTACTTTCTGTCCATCTGCTTCAAACGTCGTTTGTACAAGAGTTTTCCCATTGTGGAAATCAAGACATATTCCTACTTTTTCAGCACCATCTTCTATGAAGATTCGTGAATTGCTGAGGGCATATTGACCAAGTTTTGAAGCATCTGTCCAATCATTTGTCATTATGCTGGCTGTACAATTATTTGGAGTAGAAAAACTTTCATTCTCAATAGTTTTTAAAATTTCTGTTTTGAAATTTGCAATGTCGTTTGTGCTCGGTCCGTTGGAATTATTATTTCCAAAAAGCCCTCCTCCATCAGTGATTCCTCCGAGCAAATTTCCGAGACCTCCATTCCCAGAGGAATTTCCATCTCCCAGGAGCCCTCCAAGACCTTGAGCCTCCACTGATAAGAGTGGGGTAATGAGAAATGAAAGAACAATGAAAGTGCTACTGAGTATAATGCGAAGAGATTTCATAAAAAAGTTTGTAGTTGGTAGTGTATGGTAGGGAACCTATCCGTTACAGAGGTTTCGTATTTTATTGAACCGTTATAGTTATTTGCTCAGTATCACTTTGTCCGACATTATCGTTTACGGTTAATATAATTGTATAGCTTCCAGAGTTTTGATATACGTGAGAAACTTCATCTCCACGATCCGTACTTCCATCCCCAAATACCCATCGATAGTCTGTGATTTGCCCAGTGCTAGAAAGTCCTGAAAAATTGACGGTGAGAGGCGCAACCCCAGTTCGAACATTGGAAGTTATTTGAGCATTGGGACGAGCCGAGTTTACAGCTACGGTGAGCTCTACATCATCAGTCATTCCAGTATCATCATACACCGTTAGTTTGGTTCTCCATATACCGACACGATCGAATTGATGAGAAACGGTAGGAGTGGAAGTCTGACTATCCGGAGTATCGTCTCCAAAATTCCACTGATATGAAAGAATATCCCCATCAGTATCAAAACTTTCAGATGCATCAAAAGTAATATTGAGTGGACGAATTCCTTGTGCCGGAGTTGGACTAGATTTGAGTTTCGCTACGGGAGCTTGAGGTCCTGGAGGAGTTGTCTTTACTGTCACACTTGAAGTTGACTTTTTATTGTCATTGTCGGTGACCGTGAGGGAAACAATATATTCTCCTGCTTGTGTGAACTCATGAATAAATGATTCACCGTGTTCTGTCGCCCCTCCAACTATTTTCCATTCATAATCAGTGATGCTTCCATCAGCATCGCTCGAAGTATTCCCATTGAAAGTTACTTTGAAGGGTGCTGGACCAACGAGATCAACCGGAGCGGTAGTGATAAGAGATGTGGGTGCCGATGAAGCTCCACTAACAACAATTTCTGCTGTGGTTTGCCCTTTATTTCCCTTATCATCTTCAAGCATGAGAGTGACGACATAAGTTCCAGTTTTTTGGTACGTATGCT
>CAZQCN010000006.1:16804-32325 GCA_964592185.1 uncultured Candidatus Peribacteria bacterium | reverse complement strand
AGTCGTTGTCGATCCATGTTCAATATACCCATGAATAGAAATATCTCTATTCCCTTTTTGATGTTCAAACAGAACTTGCCTCATGGTATCTGGGTACCCATGGAAGTTGAAAATAATTGGTTTGTCAGGAGTGAAATAATATTCAAATACATGCTGAGGTACTCGACACTCAGTATTCCCAATACCCAATGCAGAAATCTCAATCACATTCACAAATCGCACCCGAATTTCCGGAGCCTGAGTCTTCACTATTTCAATCGCCGCCATACACTCCTTGGTCATATAGTCTCCGGCAGCAGCAATCACAATATCCGGATCAAGGTCACTCGCAAAATCCCACACCATCATCCCATCTTCCAAAGATTTTTCAGCCAGCTCAGGGGTAAGCCACCGAGGTTCCAATGTCTTTCCAGCCACAATAACGTTGATTTCATTTTTTGAAGCCATGCATTTCTTCAATACTGCGAGAGTGGAGTTCCCATCTGGTGGGAAAAATACTTTCACAAAACACCCTTCCTTCTGAAGCATAGAATCAATAAAGCTTGGATTTTGATGAGAAAAACCATTATGCTCCTGCCTCCATCCCGATGAAGTAAGAATATAATTAAAAGAAGGAATACTGAGACGCCATGGGATTTCTCGTGCAATTCGAAGAAACTTGGCATACTGATCAGCCATAGAAGAGACAATCTGAATAAAGGCCTCATAGGAGGCAAACACTCCATGCCTTCCGGTCAAAACATAGCCTTGCATCATTCCTTGAAGTGAATGCTCAGAAAGCATTTCCATGACTCTCCCATCCGGAGCAAGATCCTTATCCCAAGATTCAATATGACCAGAAAATGCTCTCGTTGTCGACTCAAATACCTTATCTAATTTATTAGAATATGTCTCATCAGGAGAAAAAAGTCTGAAATTTTTCTGATCTTTATTGAGATCAAATATCGCTTTCAAATATTCTCCAGCCCTTCGCATCGAACTCGAACCAATAGTCCCAGGAATCGAAGCATCTTCAGTGAAAACATGATAATCTGGTACAACCAAATCATGAGATGTTCCCTTGATCCCACGAGCATGAGGACTATCCCCCATCCTCCTATCACCAGCAGGGATCAATGATCGAAGATCAGAGGCCAATCCTGTTTCATGATCAAATAATTCTTGTATCTGATAAGACTCAAGCCATTTCTTCAGTGCATCGAAATCAACCGCATCTGTCTTTGCTTCTTTGGCAATCACTTGATGAGAAAGAAAATTTCCTTCAAGCTTCTCGCCTTTGAGCGTTTTAATTCCCGTCCAACCCTTTGGAGTTCGGAGAATAATCATAGGAAATCGAGGATAATCTACACGAGGTTTCCCGAGCGTATCTCGAGCATCCTTTTGTACAGAACGGATCTTTGCATAGCAATCATCGAGCACCTCCATCATCTTTTGATAGACTCTATCCTCATCTTCATCTTCTTTCCCTTCCACAATATACGGCTCATATCCATATCCTCGAAAAAGATTTTCTAAATCTTGATCATTCATCCTTCCCATAATCGTCGGTCCGGAAATTTTGTACCCATTGAGATGCAAAATAGGAAGCACTGCTCCATCAGTCGCAGGATTTATGAATTTGGAAAGATGCCATGCCGTAGCCAAGGCTCCCGTTTCCGCCTCACCATCACCGATCAAACAACTGACAATCAAATCAGGATTATCCAATACGGCACCATACGAAGTAGAAAGAGAATATCCAAGCTCACCTCCTTCCACAATAACTCCCGGAGCACCAGGGTTACTATGACTTGGGAAGCCATACGGCCAGCTAAAATTTTTGGTTATATATTCAACTCCAGGCAAGGTAAGCATTGCTTCTGGATAATATTTCCCCAGACTCCCTTCGACGAAAAGATTGGCCTGCAATGCAGGAAAACCATGTCCTGGACCCAACACAAACAACATATCAATATCATGCTGAACAATCAGACGATTCAAATGAGCATAGACAAAATTTATTCCTGGACACGTCCCCCAATGCCCCAATAACCGAGGCTTGATATCATCCTGCGCTAGTTCTCTTCCAAGAAGTACATTACCTTTCAAGAAAATTTGTGCAGCCGAAAGATAGTTCGTCACACGAACGTATTTTTTGAGATTTTCGAGCGTTGAATTCATAGATACAGCTTAAAAACAAATCGACACCAGTATACCACAAGAAAATAATATAGTCAGGAATGGTTGCTCGTGTTTTCGTGTTTTCGTGTTTTCGTGTTTTGGTTTTTTCGTCATTTCGTTATTTCGAACATACGAACATACGAAACCACGAAAAAACCCTCCACAAACACATTTGACAAAAAGGTCCCAGTGAGAGAACAATGGAGGCAATAGAAATAAACCTATGTCCTGCCCGATCTATCACGAATTTCGATGTAATCATTGTCAAAAACTCCTTTTCAAAGGGTTCCTCATTGATGGAGAAATAGAAGTAAAGTGCAAAGGATGCCACGAAATAACTACTCTGAAAAACACTTCCGAAAACGAATTTATCTGTATGAAGCCATCATGCCCAAATCGTATTGTTTTGAAAAAAAGTTCAGAAGAGATATAATTCAAATAGAAGCACCTGATGCTCATAGAACTTTTAACCTATTTCTATGAAGCGAATCAGCATAATTTTCAGTATTCTCCTCTTGTGTGGAGGAATATTTTTTGGCTACTTTTGGAGTCAAAAAGCAAAAACAGTCACTATCACTGACGAACTTCCATGGTTCAATCCTGCCTTACTGGAAATTGAAACTGGTGACACAGTCAAATGGGAATTAAAAGCTGCTGTCGTCCACCCAATAATGAGTATCGAAGCTCCCGAAAGTATCCGTTCTGGACATTTTAGTAACTCCTGGAGTTATACATTCCATACTCCTGGAATCTATGTATACATCTGCCCAATTCACCCATATATGAAAGGAATAATCGGCGTCGATCAAAAAATCCCAGAAGAAAAAATCCCTATCTGGGTCAAAGAGTGGCCACCAGCAAATGTAGACATTCCTGGAGGGATCCCAACCGAAAAGGGAAGTGGCGAAGTCTGGGTTGCTACGCAATTTGAACAAGTAACAAAAAAAGAAAAACCTGGAACCATCACAATAGTCAATGCTGAAACATGGGAAGTAGAGGCAGTGTTAGATGATCCGAGCCTGAACAATCCTCATAATCTTTGGCAAGTAGGAAAAGATATCTTAGTCACCAATTGGTTCGATAAATTTCTCAGTATCTTCGATAAAAACACAAAGAAATTTCTCAAAAAAACATATGTAGGAGAGAGTGTTGCCCATATCCATGCACACGGAGATCATGAGATTTCGGCTACAGTACAGGGGGAAGACGCTATGGCTCTCTTGAACCAAGACTATGAAGTAAGTAAAAAAGTCCGTGCCCCGACCGGCCCACATGGACACTGGATGAGTGCTGATGGCAAACTCATGGCATTGGCGAGCACAGAAGATGGTTCGTTCAGTCTTTGGGATGCTACTACTCAAAAAATGCTTTTCACTGACTCTTTAGGAGACGATTCAGATGGACATGGACACAACCACACACTCCCACTTATGGCAGGAATTACTCTCGATAGTAAATATTCATTCGTTGCTACGAGTGGAACAGGAGATTTTTATGTCTATGATAATGTTTCTCAAAAACGAATGAAGAAATTTCATATAGGAAATGGACCCATTCAAACCGTCCCAAGTCCTGATGGGAAATATGTATTCGTCCCTCTTACCTATGACTCAGCGGTTGCCGTCATCTCGACAGAGACTTGGGAGCTCACAAAAGTCATCGAAAATGTAGGTCTCGGAGCCCATGGAGTTTATTTCGGAGAAAAACAAAATGGTGGTTGGTATGCCTATATCTCCAATAAATTTACCAACTGGCTTACCGTTATTGACCTCGAGAAACTCGAAATAGCAGGGTATGTCCCATTAGGAGAGAATGCGTGGGGAGGACAGGGAGTTTTGGTGGTGGAAGAATAGGAATGAAAGAATCCTCCAGCAGGAGATATTACAAAATATTTACAAAAGCCCCTCAAGATCAATTTTCTTTCTGAATACTCTCTTTTTTACAAAAACAACATATTGAGTTGATTTTTTGAAAACACCACAATAGAATTCTCTTCAGAAGCTCTCAGAAGCTCGCTAACCGATATCGGTCTGGCGAGCTTTTTATTTTCTTTACGCTCATACTATGATTTCTTATATCACCAAGAGAGATGGTTCCATAGCACCGTTTCAATCAGAAAAAATATATATGGCCATACTCCGGGCAGGCAACGCTACTCATGAATTTGGAGCAAAAGAAGCGAAAGCATTCAGTACAAAAGTCTCTCAAATCTTCCAAGAGGAAAATACTTCTGTAGAAGAAATTCAGAATAGCGTAGAGAATATACTTCTTGATTCTCCATACAAAAAATCGGCAAAAGCATTCATTCTGTATAGGCAAAAACGCATCGATGCTCGAAAAGATAGAAACTCTCTCGTCGATGTCCAAACAACAATCAATGAATATCTCGAACGACAGGATTGGAGAGTGAATGCAAATTCAAATCAAGGATATTCTCTCGGGGGGCTCATACTCAATACAGCCGGAAAGGTATCCGCCAATTACTGGCTGACTCATGTATATCCCAGTGAAGTAGAAACTGCTCATCGCGAAGCAGATTTTCACATCCATGATCTCGATATGATTTCTGGATACTGTGCGGGATGGAGCCTCCGAGCACTCCTCGAAGAAGGTTTCAACGGTGTCCCAAACAAAGTCGAATCAAATCCTCCAAAGCACTTCAGCTCTGCCGTTGCTCAGATGGTGAATTTTCTTGGAACACTCCAAAACGAATGGGCAGGAGCTCAGGCATTCTCAAGCTTCGATACGTACATGGCACCATTTGTGAAAAAATATGAGATCGAAATACGAGAAAAAATACAAAGCAACAAGATATCATTCCCATCTTTTGATGCTCAGGAGCAATACATATCACAAGAAGTCACTGAATATGTCTATCAAAACATGCAATCATTTATCTTCAACCTCAATGTGCCATCTCGATGGGGAACACAAACTCCTTTTACGAATATTACTCTCGATTGGGTATGTCCCGATGATCTCAAAGATCGAAAGCTCAAACTCGGCGGAGAACCATTCGAATATACCTTTGGAGAACTCCAAAAAGAAATGGATATTATCAACAAAGCTTTTATAAAGGTCATGACGAAAGGAGATTCCAAGGGGAGAATATTCACCTTCCCCATCCCTACCTACAACATCACAAAAGACTTCAACTGGGAAGATTCGAAAACAGAAGCTCTTTTCGAAATGACTGCCAAATATGGGATTCCTTATTTCCAAAACTTTATCAATTCTGATCTCAAACCTGGAGACGTCCGATCCATGTGTTGTAGACTCCAGCTTGATATGACCGAACTTCGGAAAAGAGGAGGAGGCCTCTTCGGATCAGCAGAAATGACTGGATCGATTGGAGTCGTCACAGTCAATGCAGCCAGAATCGGATATACCAGCAAAGGAAGTAAAAAAAAGTTCTTTCATGATATCGAATACCTCATGGAGCTTTCGAAAACATCTCTCGAACTTAAAAGAAAATCTATACAGCACTGGCTTGATCAGGGCCTCTACCCTTTTACAAGAAGATACCTCCTCACTCTCAGAAATCATTTCTCGACTATCGGAGTCAATGGACTCAATGAAGCGATACGAAACTTCACACAAGACAAAGAAAATATCACCACTCCATTTGGACATGCATTCGCAGGAGAAGTGCTCGATTTCATGAGAGACAAACTCAAAGAATTCCAAGAAGAAACAGGAAACCTCTATAATCTCGAAGCGACCCCTGCCGAAGGAACCACCTATCGTTTCGCAAAAGAAGATAAGAAAAGATTCCCAGATATCCTCCAGGCAGGGACAAGTGAAGCCCCATATTATACAAATTCATCTCAACTCCCTGTCGGATACACTGATGATGTTTTCGAGGCACTGGAAATGCAAGATGATCTTCAAACAAAATATACTGGAGGCACGGTACTCCACTGCTACATGACCGAAAGAATTTCAAATAGTACTGCTTGTAAAAACCTTATAAAAACCATCCTTACTCGCTTCCGGCTCCCCTACATCACCATCACTCCGACATTCTCTATCTGCCCGAATCATGGGTACCTCCAGGGAGAATATGACTTCTGTCCGAAATGCGATGAGCTTCAAAACATCACAGCTCCAAAGTTGGATACAGAATCAAGAAGTAAATATGTATCGACCAAAAGCGAATGGTAAACAAATCTTCATTTTCAATTCTCATTTTTTAATTCCTTATACCATGAAAAACAATACCTCTTCAACTGTGCCTCAAAGAACTCCCTGTGAAATATGGACTCGAGTCATGGGATACTTTCGTCCAGTCACTTCTTTCAATATTGGCAAAAAGTCTGAACATATGTCCCGAAAACATTTCCAAGAAATACAAAGTTCAAATTCAAAATTTTGTAAACAATACTCCTCATGCTCTTCTCAGGAATCCAACCATTCACACTCCTCGACTTCCCAGGACGCATAGCGTGCATTGCCTTTCTTCCAGGATGTAATTTCCGCTGTGGCTACTGCTACAATAGTGACTTCGTCCTCCCCGAAAAAATCAAATGCATTGCTTCGAGTTTTATCCCTGAAAACATCTTCTTTCAATTTCTTGAAAAACGAAAAAAACTCCTCGATGGTGTAGTAATTTCTGGAGGTGAGCCCACCCTATCAGCCGGACTAGAATCTACTATCAGGCAAATAAGAGAATATGGATTCCAAGTAAAACTCGATACGAATGGAAGCAATCCAAAAATCCTAGAAAAACTTCTCAAGGAAGATCTCCTCGACTATGTAGCGATGGACATCAAAGCTCCGCTCAAAAGATACAGTCAAGTCATTGCCTCTCCTATAGATACCCAGAATATTGAAAAGAGCATTCAAATCCTCCTAAAATCAAATATTGATTACGAATTTCGAAGCACGCTCATTCCATACCTCCATTCTCCAGAGGATATTGTCGATATGGCAAAAATGATTTCAGGAGCTCCCAAATATTTTCTTCAAAATTTCAAAGCAAAAGACTCAGTGCTTGATGTGAAATTTATGAAGAAAAGGTCGTTCACTCATGAAGCACTTATTGAAATCAGCAAACAATGTCAAAAGTATGTGGTGTCTTGTGAAGTCCGACTATAACACACACCCTACTCTCCCATACACTGTGGATATAAGACCTTTTTGATATCAACAAAATTTCTAGAAATAACGTGAGACTGGGATAGTCCAATCGAATCAGTCAAAACATCCAGCGTCTTGAGATCCTGAAGACAAGCCGTATGCTTCACTTCAAAAGCAGTTTTCCCATTGAGAATAAAATCAATTTCTCGAGAATGGGCTTTTTTCTGATAACAGTGAAGTTCTCCAAAAGGCTTGAGAATATTCCCAACAGCATTTTCAAACAACGCTCCTTCTGAGACGTTTCCTAGCATGTTGAGCATCCCTGTATCCATAAAATAAACTTTTTTACTCGATGCGACATGTTTATCAATACTCTTCGTAAACTGACCTACAAGGTAAATAAAAAAAGTTGCCTGCAAAAATTCAAGATGTGAATACACGCGATATCTCTGTACTCCAAGCTCTGAAGCCAAACGAGAAACGTCGAGCTTCGAACCGACCCTCTGAGTCAAAAGGAGGATAGTATCACGAATCTCCCTGACATCTTGATAATCAGCGAGTTGCAAAATATCTCTTTCAAAAAAAGAAGAAAATATATTTTTCAAAACCATTTTTTTCGTAGAAACATCAGGAGTCAAAACCACTTCTGGAAAACTTCCAAACTCGAGAAATTCGTCAAACTCACTTTTCCTCCTCGAATATTCCGGCCGACCCGTTTCTTTCAAATGTAAAGTGGAAACATCAGGTAAATCTTCGATTTTATCTTGGAAATAAAGAAACTCTTGGAAGCTGAGAGGATACAAAGTGAAAACAAATTTTCTTCCAGAGAGCGATTCAGGAAATAGATTCTTCATATAAAAACTCGAGGATCCCGTGACAAAAAATTTTACCCCATAATGATCGATAAGATATTTCATTATCTGGGTAATAGCAGGAAAATTTTGGATCTCATCGATAAAAATATAGGGTCGTTTCGTCTTCGAAATCCCAAACGTAAAAAGCCGTTCGTAAATATGCTTATAATCCATATCCTCAAAAAACTTCTGATCAACAGGATTATCAAAATCAAACCAGAGTCGCTGATCTTCAGGGAGCTGATGGAAAAAATACCGTAAAAGAGAGGTCTTGCCGACTTGGCGAGAACCTGTAAGCACGATGGCATTTTTATGCTCCACGTACGGCTGAATATCCTTGATAAGAAAGCGTTTTCGGTAGGAATTCATAATCTGTATAAAATTTTATACAGATTATATCACTTTTTGTATAATTTTCAATACACTTTTAAATTCACCATAAACTGGTATCTAGGAGATGGGTTCGTATGTTCGTATGTTCGCAGTTTCGTAGTTTCGAAAAAACGAAAAAACCAAAACACGAAAACACGAGATAAAGCTACTTCTTCAACCCCAACTCCTTCAACGTCTTCTCCTTCACCGTACTCGGTGCATCGAGCATCAAATCCTGAGCAGACTGATTCTTTGGGAAAGCGATCACTTCACGAATATTTGGTTCATCGGCAAAGATCATGACGAGACGATCAATTCCCCATGCCATCCCTCCGTGCGGTGGAGCGCCATATTCGAAGGCATCCAACATATGCCCAAAACGTTCTTGAATCTCTGCGTCACCAAGACCGATAACTTGAAAGATTTTCTTTTGAATCGTCCTATCATGAATACGAATACTTCCAGAACCAAGTTCATAGCCATTTAAAACGGCGTCGTAACACTTTGCTCGAGCTTTTTCAGGAGTAGTATCGAGCATCGCCATGTCTTCATCCTGAGGCATCGTGAAGGGATGATGAGCTGGTGATAGTTCTCCCGTATCATAATCTTTTTCGTAGAGAGGGAAATTAATGACCCAACACCACGCCAATTCATTTGGATTCCGAAGACCGAGACGATCTCCCATCTTGATACGAACATTTCCAAGGGTAGCACAGACGATATCAAACCGATCCGCTCCGAAGAAAATAATATCTCCTTCCTGTGCCTCCGTCCGTTCGAGAATTCCTGTGATTTCATGAGGTTTCAAAAATTTCAAAATAGGTGATTTTGGTCCATCTTTATCCATGGTGATATATGCCAATCCTTTTGCTTTGTAGATTTTTGCAAACTCCGTCAGATCATCGATTTCTTTTCGAGTCATATCGGCAAGTCCTGGAACACGAAGAGCACGAACCACTCCTCCAGATTTCACTGCATTCGTGAAGACAGAAAAATCAGAATCAGCAAGCACTTCACTGACATCCACTATTTTCATATCAAAACGAAGATCTGGCTTATCAATTCCATATTGGTCCATCGCTTCTTGCCATGTCAAACGAGGAAAGTTTTTGAACTTCATGGTCTTCTGAGGAGCACATTCCATCGAAAGTTCTATTGCCATGGCTTCAAGCAAATCAAGCACATCTTCTTGATCGACAAAGGACATCTCCAAATCAAGCTGCGTAAATTCTGGCTGACGATCTCCTCTCAAATCTTCATCTCGAAAACATCGAACAATCTGGAAGTAGCGATCCATTCCTGCCACCATCAGAAGCTGTTTCAATTGCTGTGGACTTTGAGGAAGTGCGTAAAATTTCCCATGATGCAGACGACTTGGAACAATATATTCACGAGCTCCTTCCGGAGTATCTTTGATCAGCATAGGAGTTTCAATTTCCAAGAAATCTTGTCGGTCAAAATAATCACGAATTTTTTTAATCACTCGATGACGAAGCACCAGATTCTTTTGCATTCTTGTTTTCCTCAAATCCAGATAGCGATACTTGAGACGGAGATCTTCATTAATTGTTTCGTCTGAATCAATTTCAAATGGAAGAGCCTTAGCCTCATTCAAAATTTTCAAAGATTTCACTTCAATTTCTACCGCTCCTGTATCAAGATCCTTGTTTTCTGTACCAGGAAGTCTTTTCCGTACCCGTCCTTCTACTTGAATTACAAATTCGCTCCGAAGCGTCTCAGCAATAGCAAATTCAGTTTCATCGACCGTATCATCGAAAACTACTTGAATAAGACCATAGCGATCTCGAAGATCGATGAAAATAATACCTCCATGATCACGACGACGATGAACCCATCCAGCGAGGGTCACTTCATGGCCGACATGTTCAATACAAAGTTCATTACAAGTATGAGACCGAAACATAAAAAATTGTTAATGTGTAAGGGGCGTATCGCATACACCCTCAAAATGTAAAGGGTTTAAATATTAAAATAATCAATGTCCCAACGTCCTCTCATGTTTCAGAGAAAGTATAACGGTCTTCACCAATCCTCCAAATACCATCAGCCAGGCAAAAATTATTATAATCGGTCCAAAAACCGGAACAAAAGCAAAAGCCTTTACGATAATAACATGTAAAAGCAATAATAAAACCCTTTGCCCCCATTTCTTCCTCCAACTTGCTTTCCAATAAGAGAGAAGCATCACGTACAAAAAACTTTCTGTAATCAAAACAAGGAATAAACCGAAGAGTCCAGAGAGAAAAGCCAGCGATAGACCGATGAGAGTAAAGGCCAAAACAAAACATCCAATCCCAATACCGAGCATCCCCAAAATTCCGATTCCAAAATGTTGAAATGGTTCTTTCCGAATGGTTTCAGCAAGTTTGTAAGCAAAAGAAGAAAAGAAAAAAAGTACAAACAGAGCAACCAAAAATTCACTCACGATATCCCAAACACCGAAACTAATCATGAAAAACTTCTCATACTGTTTCAGTGAAAGTCTGGACACATCCTCTTGTTTCCAATCACCAAGGACAATCTTGTCGAGTCCCTCTATATACTCTTTTCCAGAATAATGAAAATTCCCCTCAATTACAGAATCCCAAGATATATCATACAATTGAAATTTTGCGTCTGCATTCCCTGCAATCCTCCCTTTCAAAGAAAACTTCTGACCTCGAGCAAATACATCTCCGTCGACCGCCCCCCCTATATTCGTATCAGCAACCCAAGAATAAACATTCCCATGGATATGAGCTTCTTTAGTAATAGTCAATTTTGCAGCTACAACATAGATATCTCCCATCACTTCGCTATCGATAGTTACTTCAGATGCCGCAATGAATAGATCTTCGAGCAATGGATTTTTGACAGTAAAGTCAGTCGCTACGATATACACATCTCCCTTGGGTGGAGCTTGAAGGTCGACCTTTGCAGCAACAACATAAATACTATCCTCCATCGCTTCTTGAATCGTAATCTCCTCCCCAACCTTAAAAAGATTCCCATTCGCATGGAAGCTGACTTCATCATACGTCACCTCTTCTGTTGGAACGTCCATCCACGCCGAAACATTCGAAGAAGGAAACAGGAAACTTCCCAATAAAAGACACGATAATAAAAATAATTTCTTCATATTATTTATTTCTTATTTTTTGTTTTTTCCACTTTTTTCGACCCCCCTGTATGGAACGAAAGTCCAAGAATAATACCAATAATCAAAGCAACAAAAACATAAATCACCGTTGTACTGAGACTCGTCCCTGGCTTTGAGGTATCTACGACTGGCTCTTCTGGTTTTTCACGGATACTAGGAGCTTTCGTTGACTCATTACTCGGGCTCAATATTGCTGGCACTTTTTCAGATTTTTCCTCCTTCTGGATATCAGAAGACGTTTTTATCCCATCTTTAAGTTCACAAGCATCTCCGATTCCATCAGTATCAGAATCTTTTTGATCTTTATTTTTTATAAATGGACAGGTATCAGCTCGAGAAACAACCCCATCTCCATCGATATCTTGATTCCAAGAAGTATTCTTTTGTTGTTCCGCCAAACCAACAGAAATTTCAGGACTTACATCTTTTTGAGAATATTCGGGAGAGGCTGCACCGCCATTTCCATAGTACAACGCATAAGTTGCTCCTGGCTCAGATTCAAACACTATCTCTGCATCATTTTGAGTTAATAGAGAAAGCTCATGTATCTTCATCGTTCCCGTCCCCCAAAAAGAAATTTTATAATATTTATAGGGAGTCTCATACCGAGGGAATCCAAACCACCTCCATGTCTGATGATCAAGATCTACTTTGGATCGGAGCATTTTCCAGTCTTTTTTGTCATTACTTGCCTCCACAAGAACATCCGTCCAAGTATTGCTTTGGTCATAAGTAAAAGAATTTACTTTATCAATAATACTCGCTTCAGGAAGTTCAAATACAAAAGAAACCTTATCAACATCTTTCGAAAATTCGACATACGAATTCCTCATATCGTCAGTGAGATTTCCTATTGTTTGCAAAGTTTCTTTGACCAATACATCATCAAACAAAACCTGAGTAAGTGTACCTATTTTTGCCATATCTTTTTGAACTTCTCCATGAATCGCATAAGAAATTTCATCTCCAGCATCATCTATAAGTCGCACATCTCGAAAATCTTCAAACACCTGCGTCAGTAGCTGATTATCCAACTTCACCCCTACTTTCTGAATATTATCTGATGGTCCGTACTGGATATATCTCATATATGGCCAAGCATCGGAAGAAAACTGAGCTGAGGCCAAAGGAACACCAATAAAAAACAGAGTAAAAAAAACAGCAAGAAATCGAATCATAGAAAAAAGTTAATCAGATAAAAACATCATAGAACGAAATTGAGAAAGTGAAAAGAAGGATCTTATATGTGAACTTTTGGAGTTTTTTTATGTCTCACCTGCTTCAAGGAATTCTTAGTTAATCCTTTTTTACGAAGAAGAAAATGATCTCTCTTCAAACCTTCTTTTATTTCTTGGAGACGAAGCCTCGAAAGCTGAGCAATGATCCGAGCATAATCATGATCCGAATGAGCATTTTTCTCAATTTTTTCTTGATGACGTTTCAGAACATCTTCAAACACCTCATCCTCTAGATCGTACAGTTCCTGATTTACTTGATGCATTTGAGTTGCCGCAAGATATGGCTTCACCACAACATAGTCCACCCCCTTCTCAAATAACTCAAGCCCCTCACGACCAGAATTTGCTACTGCAACAAAAATTGGTCTCTTTTTCTTATCCAACTTTTGGATTTGTTTCAAAAGAAAATAATGGTCACTTGAATTGGGAAGAGTACTAATAACCAATTCAGCTCGATCAATTTGAAGTTCTTTCAAAAGATCTTCGTCCTCGATATCTCCAAATAAACATCTTATACCACGCTGAGTCAACCTTTGTATGACTTGGTTGTCATGATCCACCACAACGTAATCATCTTTGAAAGAAACAATTTGTTCCAGAATTTCCTCCCCCATTTTCCCACACCCCAAAAGAATAATATGATCAGATATCTTTTTTTCATCTTTCTTCTGACGGAAATGACGCTTTCTCATTTCAAAAATATTCAAAAAATCTTTGAGCTTGCCATAGATCTGGTCATTGTAAGTCATCATATAGGAGGAGATCGCCATGGTTGAAATACCAACGATGGTCACCATAGCGTATATCGAATCATTGATATGTCCGAGAGTACTCCCAAGTGCCACCAGTAAAAGGGAGAACTCACTAATATTGGCAACCGCAAGTCCAGCAAATAAAGATATTCTTTTTTTATATCCCAAGGCTCCCATAATCGTCATAACAATAATAGGGTTTCCAATCAAAACATATACAACCAAAACAAGTAACGGGATCAAAAGAAGCCCAACAGACCCAAACTTCATGCTCGCCCCCATACTTACGAAAAATATCGTCACGAAGAAATTTTTGAGCACCGATGATTTCGCCGTAATTTCAAAAGTATACGGAAGATTGGCCAAACTCAACCCCGCAATGAAGGATCCTATCGCCATAGAGAAACCAATATACTTTGAGGTGAGCGCTATGACGAAACACCATGATATAGAAAGCAACACAAGAAGTTCCGGAGAAGTGGCAATTTTATTGAACACGTATCTCAGAAGTTTATTGGCAACAATAACTGTGATCACCGCCATAATAAGGGCTTTGACAATAATCAAAGCAAAATCAAGAGAATCAAAAGCAAAGACTCCGTCTTTGAATCCAGCGAGAAGAAGAAGTGAAAATATCGCCACCATATCCTGGACCAAAAGCGTCCCGATGACAATTTGTCCGTAAAGAGAATTCAATTCTCCTTTTTCAGAAAGTACCTTGACCGCTATGACCGTAGATGACATCGTCATGGCCACAACGATATACATCGTTTCTATCATATTGAAATCAAAGAAACGAATAATAAAAAAACTAATCACACTCGTAATCACAATCTGTCCCAAACCAATGATAATGGGAGTAAATCCGAGGTGTTTCACCCGAGCCACATTCATTTCCAATCCAATCAAAAAAAGCATCAGCATCACTCCTATCTCCGAAACTACGTTCAAAAAATCAATATCCTTCACCAAACCGAACACGTACGGGCCAATCAAAATACCAGCCAAAATATACGCAAGCACCAAAGGCTGTTTCAAATAAAATCCTACGACACCAATTACCGCTGCAGCCACTATGACGATGCCAAATTCTGAGAGTAAATTTTCCATACAAAAAAGGGACAGTGAATGACGCCATATTATCATGAAAGTATGAGAAGGTCGAAAAAAAATATTGCGACGGCATCATGGTTGGGGAGACTAGATACAAAAGGAAAAAATAAAAAAGGATTTCCTAATTCGGAAATCCTTTTCTACAAACCAATAGAAATAGTCCTTAATTTTTTACAATTTTTCTTGTATATGTAGATATACCATCACGTCCTTTCAAGACGTACATACCAGGTTGAAGCCCACTAATATCCAAAGTATTATCCTCAGCAAGTTGCATAGGGGTAACAACTCCTTTTGAATCAACTACAAAAGTGTGTGTTAGAGGGATACTGAGGTGTAGCAAGCCAGAAGTAGGATTAGGGTAAACATTGAGTTCCTTACTACTAGAAACATTTACTTGTTGCCCCGGAGAAACTTTGATCTCTCCATTATTATCAACAGCTTCAATATAAGTCACATAATCTCCATTAGGAACTTTTAAAGCCGCTTGACCAGCTGGAGATGGATTAAAGGCTGAACCTTCGTAACGTTTATTCTGGGCATCCATTGCAACTAAACGGAAAGACTCTACATTGTTAAGAGTGGTTCCTTCCCAATTTGCTTTTATACTATCTCCAACAGCACTGGCATTGAAAGCACCCCATTCTACAGGGAAAACTCCCATAGAATAAATATCAACAATTTGGCGTGCGGGGAAATGGAAACCTCCATATCTCACAAAATCCGTGGATGTATTAACACAATTGTATCCAGAAATAACTGCATTCCCACTAGGTGCCAAAGGAACTCCGTT
>CAZQCN010000006.1:4840-16794 GCA_964592185.1 uncultured Candidatus Peribacteria bacterium | reverse complement strand
TCCTTTAGGGAAGAAGTACACACAAAATAGATTTCGTCATGTTCCTGTAATCCTTTTTCTAATTTTGTCTTTATGACTTGTGGGGATATCTTAGAAAGCTGGAACTCAAACCCAACTTTCACACCATTAATGACCATATCACTTGCACTTCTGGACATATCAATCTCTACAGCATCTTGGGAATTCGCAACATAAGATGGTCCAGAGTAAGCAGCTACATTACCCACCCCAATATTTTCTACAACTACATAATGATTTGGAGACGCTTGCTGAGAAATATAAACTCTAAATTTCCCTGCCACCTCGGTACTACAAACTGCATTAATACTATTAGTAGTCAAAACAAATCTAAGGTTATTACTGAAAGAACTGAGGTCTCCTGGATTTGTATTATCGGGAACCCCATTACTCGTCAATGTATCAGTGAATAATAGTGCCTGTGCCTGAGCACGAGAATCCGCAAGGTGAGATGCAGCGAACCCAGTCAACGCAAGGGTAGCTCCAAGTAGAGCAGATTTCATATGACTAGGAGCATTGAGCATATTTTTTAACATAAATAAATTATTAGAGAATTAAGAAAGGATGAGTATTTTATATTAATTTTTAATATTGTCAAATATTCCAGAAAGATTTTTGAATACAGAATTTATAGAGACCACTTCCCTCCTACCTCTGTTTGCAATCGTATCGCATTCAAACCGAGTTTTGCCGCCTCTGCACGAGAAATCAATTTGCCTCCCATGAAATTGTTGGTCCCATTGACTCCGGTAGAAATGCTCATATCTTTGGCAAATGCCAGATATGGCCGAGCCCAGTCAGGAGAAGCATCACTAAATTGAGCTTTTCCAGTCAAATCATAGGTCTCAACGTTGAAGCCAAGCATTTCGAGGGCAATCTTCATGTATTCAAGACGAGTTACTGGTTGGTTAGGCTTGAAAGTCCCGTCATCAAATCCGGTAATATATCCACGAGTATAAGCATTTGCAAGATAAGTATCTTGCCAATCGATATTAACATCTGTGAATGGATGATCGAGATTCTGTTGAAGTGGAAGTCCACTAACGGTATAGAACATCTTCACAGTCTCTGCTCGAGTCAATTGATTATTCGGCCCAATATTTCCATTCCCATACCCTTTCATAATCTGACAGAAAGCAGCAACGTTCATGTAGGTGTAATACCATTGATTTTGATCAACGTCATTGAAACTGTCTTTGAGATAAGAAGTAGGAGCATCGTTGTCAATACATCGGGTGCTTTCCCCTAATACTTGTCCCCCTGAACCTATGAAGCCACCTGGAGAATTGTTGGCGGAACCGCCTCCTCCTCCACCGCCGCCACCGCCTCCTCCTCCTCCATTCGAGGTAAATTGAAATGCATTGGTGTTGGTAGCAGTTTCAGTAAGATTTGAGACTACCACATTCACGTTTCCTGCTGAGTGAGCTGGAGTCACTACGGTGTAAGTATTCAAAGCGATGTTCGTCAATGAAGTTCCTGCCGTCCCACCAAAGGTAATTGAAGTCGGAGTCGAAAGAAAATTACTCGTTATGATCGTGACAGTCGTTCCTCCGTTGGAAGATCCACTTGTCGGAGTCAATGTAAAAGAAGGAGCTGTAACTATCGTAGCAGTCAAAAATATATTATAGGGATTTTCATCAGGGTCATCTGAAACGATGGAGATACTTCCAGACTTTGATCCGAGTGTTGAAGTATCGAGAGTGAGCATGATATTTGGGCTCGTATTCGCAGGACCGAAGTTACTAATAGCAAGGTTGTCCCACGCGCTCGTTCCACTCGCAGTGAACCCTAAGCCAATCAAAGTAAATGCTGAATTCCCAAGAGTCATAGTACTGGTCCCAATATTTTCAACAAAGAGAGGGAAGGTGAGAACACTTCCTTGAGCTACATTTCCTATCGCATACGTTGCTCCATCATTGTAGCTGGTTGTCGCAATACGAGCATTGATTTCTGGAGATGCTGTCAAAGTAACCGTTGTGGAAAAATTAATAATATAAGGATTTTCATTGGTATCATCCGAGTTGATCGTCAAAGTTCCATTGAATACACCGACAGTAGAAGTATCTACGATCACTTGAAACGTTGAAGCACTTGCTCCAGAAATGAGGACAACATTATCCAACGTACCGCCGGAATTTTGTGTATAACCAGCACCACTCATGGACACTGCCACACCACCAAGTGTTATATTCCCTATTGCTCCAACATTTTTGATCGTAATAGTAGAAGTTGCCGTCGTAGCAGGAGTAGCAACAAATCCTCCAATATTATAAAACCCTCCATTTGCGACACTAACACTATTTACGAGAACATCAATTTCACCTACGGTGACCGGTAATACAGTAATACTAAAGGTAATTTCATACGGATTTTCATCACTATCACTATTCGGAAGACTTAAAGTAGCAGTATAGGTCCCTGGATTGGATATATCAACTTGCGTATTAAATACCGTCGTCATAGGAAGACTAATAGGCCCACCTGGTTGAGAAATAACGCTAAACACTGGACTTCCTGTAAATGTAGCAGTACCTAAGGTAAGTGGAGCAGTAGTTAAATCGGAAACAGTAATAGGTACGGTCAGAGGAGTAATACTCTGATTCACACTTCCAAGGCTATAGGTAGCACCATCAGCCACAACAGTCGTAGCTCCATGAGTCACTTCTAATTGAATTTCTGGATTGGTCACCGTCGAAGTGACGTTGAAAACGAAAGTAATATCATACGGATTTTCATTCGGATCATTATTGGCGATACTATAGGTAACGGCGTAATTTCCTGGGGTAGATATATCAAGAGAGACATTCATACTCGAAGGAACGCCGATATTTACTGGTGTAGTAGGATTCGATATAGAAAAAAAGTTAGAACCATTTCCTGATATACTCATAGAACCAAGAGTCAAAGCTGTTGGACTAATATTATGAATACGAGCAATCAAAGAAATTGGACTAACGCTCTGAGGGAAAGTCCCGACATTAAATCCTCCTCCATCAGCAACTGTAGTAGTAACATTGTTATACACTACCTCCATCTGAATCTCTGGATTAATAGGATTCGCAATTACGTCGTATGTAAAGGTAATGTTATACGGATTCTCATTCAGATCATTATTACTCATGGTCATAATAGCGGTATAGGCTCCCACCGTTGAGACATCGAAATTGGTATTGAAACTTGATGGAGTACCAAGATTCACCGGACTAGCAGGATTAGAAATAACACTGAAACTTGATGCGTTGGCACCAGCATAAGATGGAACTCCAATGGTCAAAGCTACCGGACTTATATTGTGAATATTAAGTGTAAAAACCTCTGCGAATGGTGAAACAATATATGTACCTAAGTCATATGAACCTCCATCAGCAACTGTAGTCAAAAAACTCGATTGATCTACTTCCATCTGAATCTCTGGATTAATCGGATTCGCTATGACTTCATACTCAAATGTAATATCATATGGATTCTCATCATTATCGTTATTCGTGAGACTATACACAGCAGAATAGCTTCCTACCGTACTTACATTCGCCGTACCAAAAACTACCTCCGGGGACCCCATATTTATAGCAATATTAGGAGTCGTAAACGCTATAAGTGAAGAGGCATTCCCGGTGAGATTCGCCGCTCCAATAAGGAGTGTTATAGAACTGAGATTATGAATGTTCATTGTAAATTGCTCAACCGTTGGAGAAGCAATAAATGTCCCGAGGTTATACGTCCCCCCATCAGCGACCGATGTTACAAAGCTACTTTGATCAATTTCGATATCAATTTCTGGACCAGTTGAAGCTACTACAGTAGCAGTAAAAAATATTGTAAAAGTTGGGTTACTCAAATCGTCAGTATCAAAAGTAAGAGTCGCAGCGTGTGACCCAAGCGCACCAGGATTAAAATGTACTCCAAACGGAGTCGCAGCGGAACTTGGAGAGATAACTCCCGTTGTTAAAGCTCCAGAAAGAGAGAAAAGAGGAGACCCAGTAAGAGCGAGATTCGTATACGTCAGAGACGTCGTCCCATTATTTAAAAGTCTAACAAAATTATCAACTATAGAAGAATTCAAAGGGATGCTTGACCCAACATCTCTCGTAACTCCATTTGCAATGGTGGCTGCATTGTACTGCACCTGCAAACTCGCTGAGGCACTTGAATCCTGTGCTCCAGAAAAAACGAAGGCTCCTACAAACGAAACCACGGCAAGAGCTGAGATAGCAAGAAAAAACTTACGAGCTTTCAATGGAAACAACATAACAAATAGAATTAAAAATAGGAAGGAAATCTTTATACTATAAAGTAGCAAAAATGTCAAATGCCGTTTTTGTTTTTATTTCCAAGCACTATGAACATATCTTATTTTGAGATACGCAAAAAGCACGTCCTATAATACAACGTTCCTAAGTTACAAAAAATCTATTTATGTTTTGCCTTTTTAGTAACAACAACAGATTTCTTATTTTTTTGAACCATATTCTCCCATGTCAACAAGAGCGGAGTTGCAATGAAAAGGGAAGAATATGTCCCTACACCAATACCAATGATAAGAGCTAATACAAAATTCTGAATACTTGAACTAGCGAAGAAATAAAGTGCAAAGAGTGTCAGAAGAATCGTAAGAGAAGTATTCAAAGAACGACGGAAAGTACTTTTCACAGCATACTCGCAGACTTCTTCAAAGTTTGAATGAGTTCTTCGAATGAGAGCTTCACGAATTCGGTCAAATACTACAATAGTATCATTAATAGAGAAACCAAATACCGTCAAAATAGCGGTGATAAAGAACGAGTCAAGTTCTAGACCTCTCCATGCAAAAACTCCCATAGTAATAATCACATCATGAATCAAAGTTGGAACTGCAGCAACAAACCCGAAACGGAAAGCAGAAATTCCTGCTGGAATTTTCCGAAAAGACCACCACACAAAAAGTATGAGGACAATCAAAGCAACCACCACTCCTTGTATCGCTCGAGACTTCAAATGATCTCCAACGACTGGCCCAATACGAGTAAATCCATTTTCTCTAAAGTCTTTCAGAGAAGAAAGTTCTTGAGTTACTTTTGTATGAGCTTCATCATTGAGCTCTCTCGTCCGAATAATAAATTGATTATTTTCTGATGATTGAACCTTCACTGACCCTACCAACTCCTTTGAATTCTCCATCCCTTCCAATTTTGTGAGAATATCTTGACTTGATGTTTCGCTCGCATGAATTTCAATAAGAGATCCTCCAGTAAAATCAACACCATAGTTAAATCCTTTCGTAATAATAAAAAACAACGAAACAAGCACCGCAAGACCAGAAAGAATGAAAAAATAATGACGATTTTTGATGATAGACATGGGGGAAAGGTCTGAGGTCCGAGATCTGATCAGTCTTCGTTCCGATTACGGAACTATGCCTGACAAGAATCTGAAATCAGAAAGTTAGGAAATACATGATTAAGATTTGTTTTCAGGTTTCTTCTTTGCTCCAACGAGAATCATTGGGCTCACATTAAGCTTGGAAAGAAGAAGCGTGAGCAGAGTTTTTGTAATAACCACGGCTGAAAAAAGAGAGAGAAGTACTCCAATAGCAAGAGTTACTGCAAATCCTCGGATCATTCCTGATCCAAAAATAAAGAGAACTACACAGATGATAAGTCCCGTAAAGTTTGAGTCTCGGATAGAAGTCCAAGCTCGGTTAAATCCCTCAGAAATAGCATGATGAACCGTTTTTCCATTTCGAATTTCTTCCTTCATACGCTCAAAGATCAATACATTCGCATCGACCGCAACTCCCAAAGAGAACACTACTCCTGCAATACCAGCAAGAGAAAGTGTCACCGGCCATAATTTAAATAACGCAATCAAAAGTGCTGCATAAATAATAAGGGCAATATTTGCAATCAATCCTGCGAGACTATAGTTCACGAGCATAAAGACAGCTACGAGAATAAGTCCAATAACACCAGCCTTGATTCCTGATTGAAGTGCCTCAGCACCGAGCGTTGCCTCAATCGTCTTCTGCCCAATCAGAGAAACTGGAGCTGGAATCGCTCCTGCATTCAAGTTCCGAGACAATTCTACCGCTTCAAAACGTGTAAGATTTCCAGAGATTTGAGCCTTTCCATCAGTAATAACATTTTGAACTACAGGGGCATAGTCAGTCTCACCAATGATAGGCTTATCATCAAGAAAAATTGCTACTGGTTTCTGAACATTTCTTTCGGTAATCGCTTTAAAAATATCTTTCCCGGCATCAGTAAAGGAAATATTTACAAGAATTTGCCCACTATTTTGATCAAAACCAGCACTCGCAAAGTCAAAGTGCTCTCCCGTAAGCTCCGTATCCTTCCAACCACCAACAATAGCTTGTTCCTTATCAATCGTTACCATTTCATATTTCACGAGATCACTTGGAACATTTTTTATTCCTCGAGCTTTGATAACATGAAATCCAAAAGAAGTTTCTACTGGGTCTTTTGTATATTCGTCTGTCTTCTCGAGTTTCAAAGCCCCATCAGTAAATTCCTTCACATAACTTCCTCCTACTTTCACTGGAGAAGATAAAACTCCATCGGAGTTAGCTTCATCAGTATACTCTTTCACAAGAGTTGCAAAATCCTCTCCTTTGTTCAAACGATCAATAACTTCCTGAGCCCGAGCTTTTGCTTCATCCTTAGTGCGAGTCACCTCTGGACTTGCTCTCTCCGCTCCTTGATAGGCTACCAATATATGAGAAGCTTCTACTTCTTTCTGATTTTCAATTTTCTTATCAACGAGTTTCAATAAAACAATACTTGCATCATCTTCAATAACCTGGTTATAAAGAGATCCCATCTTGCTCGACTTGAGAGCTACGGATATATTCTCCGGAATATCTTCAAACGACTTAAACTCTGGAGTGTCTACATACCGTGCTTTTGCATCGATACTGGCAGCCGCCTTGAGATCTCCTGTTTTCTGAGCATTTGAGAATATAGTGTCCGCCAATTCTTTACGAATTTTATTTTCTGAATCTGCCTTCGCTTGTTCTTCTGCAGTAACCTGCGTCTGCTGTTCTTTGAATTTGAGTTGTACTACCTTTCCTACCGCTGCTTTTGCCAATTCCAAGTCTTTTACTCCTGGAAGCTCAACAATGAGATGTTTTTGGGCTCCTACTGTAGCAATCTGAATAAGTGGTTCTGCCACTCCCAATCCATCAACACGCTTTCGAATCACTTCTTGGACTCCTCCAACTACGTCTTCAACACGATCTGATGGAACTTTTGAAAGATCAATCACGTACGTTAACTGAGTTCCTCCCTGCAAATCCAGCCCCAAAGAAAGATTCTTATGTGGAAACCAAGCAGGAACCGTGATACCCAAAACCTTCCCATTCACATTTGGAAGGGAGATGCTCAGAGCAACAAGAGTAAGAAGAGTAATGGCGATGAATTTTAACCAAGTTTTACGCACAATTTTTTTTTAATAATAGAAATACGACGGCAATTGTAGCAAAATAACTTCAAAGGTCAATAAAAATTAGGTCTGAAGTCTAAGATCTGAAGTCTAAGAGCGTAAAGATATAATTTAAAAGTTAGTAAGTGTGAAGGAAATTTCCCTCAATATTGTGTCAAAATATCTTACACCTTCCCTTTCTCTCTCAAAACTCTCAGATTTCAGATTTCAGAACTTATCATGTATACTTTAGTCATTCCTGACCTCCTCTCATGTCTTCCCAAGAAATGTTCCGACCCAATGTGGCCGCCGTTATACTCAATAATTATGGAAAAGTTCTCATCTGCCAACGAGTTGATAATAATGAATGGCAGTTCCCTCAAGGGGGGATTCAGGCAGGAGAAAATCCTATCCAGGCACTCTTTCGAGAACTTCGTGAAGAAATCGGTGTCAGCCAATTCCGTGCCATCCAAAGATCAGAAGGAACGTATCGTTACCGATTCCCTTCGGCACATAAAAAACGAGATGAATATGTCGGACAAGAACAAATGTTTTACCTTGTAAAATATTTGGGGCCCAATGACGCGATTCAAATCGACCAGCGAGAATTTAAAAACTTCAAATGGGTCTTGGTAGAAGACCTTTTGAAACTCGTAGAACCAGTACGAGTCGAAAATTACGAAAAAGTAATGGCAGAGTTTTTCCCGAAGAAATCGTAAAAAATAACAATAGTAGGGGTCGCAGAATATCCTGCGACCCCTACTATGCAATTCCCAATCCTTCCTCCTTATACCCCCCAACATCTCCTCAAAAACATGGAGTTCTTACTTCATGTTTTCAATATTCCGACTTTAAAGTTATAAAACACTAAGCAGGTATAAACTCTGACTGCCCAACACCGCTCTTTTTATCCCTGCTTTGAGCAGCATACAAAGCGCCCTCCCCCCTCTTCATATCTCGATTAGGGTCTCTCGTTGATATGCTCGTGGCAATTAAAGCTCCCTGATCCTTTATATAGTTAGATCTAAACTTATCGAATGTTTCTGGCCATTCCCCTTTCATTACTTGAGCAAAACTCATTCTCCTTTTCCCTGTCTCTGGATCTTTTTCTCCCATACGCTCCTTAATATAATCAAAAACTTCTTTGTCGCGTCGCAATGCAAAAATTGCTTTTCTATCCGTTAAAGGTCTTGAACCTTTATGGTAAAAAACTCCATATTTTGCGATACTCATTTGTGCGTTTTGCTCGTTCACTGCTGCAATATATTCTCTAACACCTCTAACTAAATTTAAATTTTTAACAGCTATATGCGTCAAACTCCCCATCGTATCCAAAAAATCCAATACCTTTTCTTTCATACCCTCTCCAACCCAATTCAACAGATCTTTATTAGATGGTTCATTCATAGATTTAATATTAAATATTAATTAAATTTGGAAACAATCATACCACTCCGGCCAACCAAATCAAGATCAAAACAATGAGATAGGGTTGCCCTACAAGCTGAAATCTCAAGCCTTCAATAACTTCATGATGATGGATTTGTTGCATGTGCGTATGAAATCGGGTCGTAGCCTCTGCTTTTGTGAGCTTGAAATTCTTCGCAACAGAATTAATAAACATTTTATTGAGCACATTTTGAAGCCTCATATAGGCGTCTTTTTTCTCTACGGCCGTACGTTTCCCGAGACTCTCCATAGCAACATGGACGTCTTCAGCAAGATGTTTATGATGAAGTATTTCTAGCAACAAAGAAAGACAAATGTGAACTCCCCAATAAATGATTGCAGCAAACATGAAGGTTCGAAGGGTCAACATAAAGAAAACTGATATACCAATAATAATCAAAAATTCGATAATGTGTTTTGAACCATATTGTCTCTCAAACTTCCATCTATCAGATACATACAGAAACAGATTGATGAAGAGGAGAAACCCAATCACGAAAACATACCAGAGAGAATAACTTCGTTCGAGAATATTAATCCCTAGAAACTGATAATTTAAATTTTGTGGAAGGAAGCTGAATCGGAAAGCGAGATTGGAAATATCTCCTGGACTCGTCGTAATCGTATATTGGATAACAAAAAAGAAAAATACAAAAATAATTGCCGTCAGAATCGATATTCCAAATCCTTTCCATGGAGTAAATGTGAAGTCTTCATATATCTTCTGGATATATTCATGCCCACGGTCTACCAATCTTTGCACTTTGTGACTGATAAACTGATGTCTCATACGAATCTTCACATGTCGCTTCGTGAGAAAATAAGCAATAACATGCGTCACCAAAGCAAGCAAGACAATAGCAAAACCTACATTGTTTCCAGGCATGAGATCAGAAAGCCAGATAAAAAAGGAATAAAGAAAAGTCATAGAGAAGGTTAAAAATCAGAAATCGTAGGGGTATATGACATACACCCTCCTCATAGAAAAAATATTACCCAAACAGATCACATAGATTGTAAAAGAATGACAATGATTTGAGCCGTAGTAGCGGTAAGAATAGGAACAAGAAGACTGTCTTCATCCCGGGTCGCAAACGATTCAATAAGCCCTCCAACAATCGCCATAGGAATAATAATAATTGCGGCATTGAGGAAAAAAAGTCCACCAATTACATTAAGTATAAATCCAAGAAGAAACCCTTGTATCGCTCCAGGAAAATTTTTCAAGTTCAAAGGATATTTACGGAACAACTGCCCTCCAACAGTACCAAGAATATTCATACTGATAGCGGCAAAAGCAATCTTCACATCAAAATAAGCAAGTACAATCAAAGATCCCAACAAGAAAAAAGTCCTCACACTAAAATGATTCTTGTGTTCGTTTTCATGTTTTAAATACCCAGGGAAAAGAGCATATCGGTGATCAAATACGTCCAGAAGGGAACTCACAATCAAGATACCTAAAAGATAATAAGCAATAGCATGTTGTGAACTATATATATTAATGAGATACAGAGCGAGTATAAAAAACAGTCCAAGAAACAAACGTACGAAAATACGTGCAGTAAAGTGATGAGCATGTTCCTGAACTTTTTTCATAAAAAATGGTTGAGGGAAATAAACAAGATGAGTATAGCAAGCTTAAAATGAAATTCCAAATTCTTTGATTTTGAATTTCGAACAAAATCTGCTATAATGGGAAGATATATTTTCTACTGTCATGAACACCTCTTTCCAAAAACTATCTCGGAAAATTTGTGCGACGCTCATAAGCATCATCTTTGTAGCAAATTCTATTCCCAATGTAAGTGCCGTAGGGCTCACTCCTCGACTCAGTATGAAGGTAAGTACGGAAAGCCTTCAGACTATCCGTGACTTCGATATTATTATTTCTATCGACAAACGCGCGAACAACATACAAGCCATCGATCTGTATTTACAATACGATCCAGAATATTTGAAAGTAATCGACCAAAATACGGCCACTGCCGAGCCAGACCTTCCCACTACCAGCACTTTTGGAAGCGTCACAAGTCAAGATGTCGACAACGTCACAGGAGAAATTCATGTCACCCTCAATGCAGGAAATTCAAATGAAATCGTTGATATTATCACAGTGCCTCTCGAACATTACAAAGAAGGGAAGACTGAATTTACCATTTCTACAAAAACCAAATTACTGGTTGATGGGGAAGAAATTCCTTACCGAAGCTCAAAAGTGATTTCCGGGCAAACCATCACCCCTACCCACTCTACTCGTTTTGCCCATGTTCAAAGTAATTTTCTCGCACTTGAAGATACTCCAGTAAACATAGAAGTATATATAGACACTCCCGAAACTATTGAGAAGGTAGAACTCCAATATCAGACTCGAAATGTAGGTATTGCCACCGATCCTTTTAAAAAAGTACTGATGTCAAGTAGCGATGGAAAAAAATTTACTTTTACCATCCCAAGTTTCGATGTCAGAGCTCCAGGAGTCGTATACTGTTTTCAAGCCGATACTGACCAAACATTTTTTGTCTTACCACGTCCTTGTAGTATAGAAAATGCTTTTGAAATATTCGTCCTCCCAGATGATCAATTCAATGACGATACTCCTCCGGATTTGACCATCACCCCCCCAGGCGGAAGCTTCACAAATCCAGTCAACGTCTCCGTAACCGCCAATGAACCGGCAACTATTTACTGTACTACCAACGGAACCGAACCAACACGAAATTCTCCGGTGTATCAAGGTCCATTTACTTTTGCGAACAACACCACTCTTCAATGTATCGCAGAAGATATTGTCGGGAATGTCAGTGGTGTGAAAACTGAAGTATATAATTTCGGTGGCTTGCAGGTGACACTCGTTGCCGATCCTGACATCATCGCAAAACCTGGGAACAGCACACTCCGATGGACATCGAGCGGGGCCACTACTCTCGTCATAGACCAAGGAGTAGGAAATGTAACGGCAAACGGGGACAAAGTCGTTTTCGTACCAAAGCTTACCACCTATACGATCACCGCTTCCAATGGAACAGAAAGTAAACAGGCACAAGCGACCGTTCGAGTCTTGAATTCAG
>CAZQCN010000006.1:0-4830 GCA_964592185.1 uncultured Candidatus Peribacteria bacterium | reverse complement strand
GGAGAAACAGTGACTTTGAGCTGGGTATCTCGAAATCTCGAGAATGAGAAAATCACCCCAACGGTTGGTCCGGTAGGAACCGATGAAAATAATGAAGAACAAGGCACCGCTGAAGTCTCTCCGAATCAAACTACTACCTACACCATATCTGGATTTGATGCCGATGGAGAAACACTCACTGACTCTGTAACTATTACCGTAAACGGCAAAAAACCTCCGAATCAAGCAGGAACTGGCCCAGCCGAAATGTTTATCTGGTTGGCTCCACTCAGTGTATTTATTTCAAGTTTGAGTCTCCATCGAAGAAAGAAAAAATAATATTCCGAGAACAGAACACGGCTCTATTCCTACGCACATTGGAAATCATGTCATTCACTTCATACATTTTTTAACTTCATATTTTACGATGAGAGGGTTTCTTTTTGATGTCTATGAAATCCTCACTCGCATTTCTCTTTGGCATTCTCTTCGTACTCCAGATTGGGGTGCTCCGGTCGCTCGAAGCTGACGCTCTGTGGTACTTGGTACTTCTGGGGTTCCTCCTCCTGTTCATCTGGCTTCTCAAGTGGAAGAAGCAACAAATCCTCCCTTTTATAATCGGTGCTTTTGTGGGATGTATTCGTATATTTTTTTGGAGCCCTGAAGCTCCGGAAGATCTTCAAACATATTTTGACGAACAGGTATATGTCGAGGGAAACATCATTTCATTTCCAGAATCCAAAGGGGAAACCGTTGTCTTCGACCTTGCTACAGAAAGTATCCAAAAGGAAAGTATAGAAACCAATATCCGCGTCACCCTTCGAATACCGCAAGATCTCTTCCGAGGAGACAAGGTGGCACTCTCTGGAAAACTTGAAGAACCTCTGGAAGATGGAGATTTTTCGTATAAGCAATATCTGTCACTCAAGAAAGTACACTCCACGATGAATGTTACTGAAGTCGAAGTACTGAATCAGAGTCTGAAAGGAATCGGAAGTCTTCTGAACCGACTTCGGGTAAAAATCCAACACCATATCAGTCTCCGTTACACATCAGAAACCGGCGGTTTTCTCGAAGGACTCCTCCTTGGAAGAAAATATGGCCTCTCTGAAGAACTCTCCCTCGCATTCAAGCGAACTGGGCTTTCTCACATCATCGCTATCTCTGGGTACAACATCACACTCGTCATTACGATTATGGGAAGCCTCTTTGGGTTTCTCGGGCGATATCTGAAAATTTCCGTTTCTATCATCGCCGTCATTCTCTTCACCATCTTCGTAGGAGCAGAAGCATCCGTCGTACGAGCCTGTCTCATGGGCCTCATCAGTCTCATGGCGCTCTCCTTCGGGAGACAAAGCTTCGTCTGGAGCACACTTCTCTGGGCTGTCGTCATTATGAATTTCTGGGAACCACGGACATTGCTTTTCGATGTCGGTTTTCAACTTTCTGTCGCGGCTACCGCAGGAGTGGTCGGTTGGTCAAAAAAAATGGTTGAATTCTTTTCATTCCTTCCAAATCTCCTCGGAATCAGAGAATCATTCGCTCTAACCATCGCCGCACAAATCACCACCATCCCCGTTCTCCTCTATCATTTCCAAGCCATCTCTCTGACATCACCCATCGCCAATGTCGTTATCGCCCCCTTTATTCCCTACGCCATGATGTTTGGATTTTTTGAACTCCTAGTTTCATTCATACCAGTGATTTCTCATATCCTCAGTTTCGTGACATCAGCGCTTTTGAATCTTGTCATTTGGATCTCTCAGTTTTTCTCAAAACTCCCCTTCGGATATATCGAAGGAATTCGTATGGGGATCTGGGGAGTGGTGGGATATTATGCCATCCTCTTCAAATTCATGGCCAAAAAACTAAAACAATGAAATGCTATTGACATTATGTCCAAGATGTATTATTTTGTTCTCCAACCTTTTTCGAGGTGTAACCTGTTTTCGTTTCTTTTGACTAGTCAATATTTATGAACCGACTTCGTGAAAAACCAATCTCGGCATCAGCAAACTTCGAACAACAGGTTCAGGTCATGGCTGAATTAATAGCAACTGATCAAAGCAAAGCTTACGAGTATCTGGATCCGTTGATTGCTATCTTTGGAAATACAGGTGCGTGGGAGCTTCTTTTGAAAGCGGAAGTAAGGGCAAAAGAAATTATTTCAGGAAATCGAAAAATAGTTATGCCAGTAGTGGAAAATATACACACACAGACAACAGTAAAAGTTCCTGCACCAAAACCTGTGGAACTTACTGTTGTCGAACCTGAAATGTCAATCGCTGCAGCTGAAACTCCAGTTATCGTTTTGAATTCTTTAGAAAACTTGAGCCATGTACAGACCAGATTAAACCCAAAAAATAAGAACACGGAAAATCCAGTAAGTTTTGTAAAACGAGCTCGTGATAATATAGGAACCTTTGCAAAAGCAGCAGTATTGTTTGTGGGAATCAATGTTGGCTTCGGAATTTTCAGTAAAGCACAAAATCAAAACAACGGAGATCAGATCGCAGTAACTTACAAACAAGAAAAAGTCTCTGCTCTCGACTATGGGACACATTCCGCAACCGTCACTGAAGGGAACGAGAATAATCTCATTTTCATGGGAGAATCCAGTACAGCATATAAATTTGATGTAAGTAAAATGTATAAAAAATCTTCTACGAATGGAAAGGAAGGAATTGTTCTCACTGGAACAGAGATAGAAGATATAGCCAAACAAGAAAAACTCTCACTCGTCCTCAGACTCACCGATACTACCGCTATCCAAGTCGTCATCGATGCCTCTGGAAAAGCAGAGATCCAAAAAAATTCAGAAATAGGGAAACACCTCAAAGTAAACTCTCAGGGGTTCATAACAGTTGTGGGTGCTCAGAGGCTTATTGTCATGGCAGAAAAAGATGAAAACACTCTGTATGCCTTGGCTTCTATAAAAGGGAACATGAAGACTCTGACAGCGAAAGATATTCAAGATGGGGCAAAAAACAATCCGATAACTAATATAAAACCCGTCGCACCTACCTCGACTCCAAACGGGAATATAAAAGCAGACAGCATGGTGGCCGATTTGAGTGAAGATACTCTCATTATCTCGACAGCAAAAGATACAATTAAAGCTCCTGTCGAAACTACTCGCTTGGTTACAGAAGAAAAAATGAAAAGTATTATAGATTCTCTTGGCCTCAATAGTACAAATACACTTCTTATAAAAAACACATTAGATATTGATAACCCGAAAATTCAAGAACTTTTACAAGCACTCCAGAAAAACCCAGATGATAAAGAGGCAAGGCAGGATATACTTGATATAGTGGGAGTAGAGATAGAAGATGAAGAATTAGATGCCTCTGACTTTGGAGATACGGAACCGCCCAAAACCGATACTGTAAAAACTGACACGCTTCCTAGCAGGCTCGATAGTATTGCACCTACTACCACTACAACTCACGACATTAACAGAAAAAATATCCCAGAGTATGAAAAAAATCTTCAGCCTATAAAATTCAATTGCACATTAGACAGTGCTGTTTCATATCCTTCACATATTAAGGTCTCCATAACCTCTGAAGCAGATGTATTAAGATGCCAGTATGGATACCCAAAATTTGAAAATGGGAAAATAATTGGTTCCGACCTAATAATTAATTTCCTCCCTTCAGTACAAAAAATAGATATATTCTCCGATCCAAAAACGAAACAAATAATAGTAAGAACTACATCCTCTGACGGGAAAATAAATTTCGCTACTTTCAACGAAAATGGAGAGGTTCAGAATGCCGTATTCAAACCGACTACTCGAGAGGGACAATCTTTGTACATCAATGGTAAGAAATATACGGTCCCAAACTTTAATGTCGGTAAGATAGAAGGAATAACCTATGGCTTCGAAGGTAAAAATCAGTTTCTTACTATTCAGGCATTAATATTGGAAAATGGAAAACTTCAGAGAAAAAGAATTTCAGGAGAACCGAATATTAATGAAAAAGAAGAAATAGAAGTCTATTTCGCCGGAGATGGATATACTCGCAGATTAATAAATATAAATGGAACTCTTACACTGGTGACTGAAAAAAAATCACCTTCCACTGAAGCAACAAACTTTGCTAAACAAAATCTACAAACAAAAATTTGACAAAAATTATTTAAAATGATCTAATACTCTCTATTTATCAATTTATATTTTAATTTCTCCATATGAAAATGCAAAATTCACTTCGTTCTACTTTTCTAGCTACTACCACAGGGATCCTAGCCTTAACTAGCTCTGTTTTCGCTCAAAACAAAGGAGTCGAAGATATGGGGAGCCCAGGAAATCCGATCACAGTTTCTGTTAAAAATGCCGTCGGGAAAACCCGTCTCATTTTGACAGCTAAATACGGTCCCGCACTAGATCTTCCTATTAAAGAAGGTGCAGAACTCGATCTAGGAGCTCAAAAAGGAATCGCTACATACCGTGAAAAAAAGGTTATATTTGATCCAGCAAATCCTAAGCCAGGGAAAAAATTTGATTATGCTAAACAAGACTTCTCAGTAAACCTAGGAGAGTCAGATACGGCTGCTACTACTATCTATCCAATGAATCTCGATTTCGCAGAGAAAGATACGTTCCAAGTACATCTCAAACACGGACGAAATCCTATCTCTGTCATAAACAAAATTGATTCCACAAACCAACACAGAACAATAGAAGTAGTATTAGATCCGAATACTAACCCTCTCAACAATACTAACTGGAGTGTCGGAGTAAACGGAGGAGCTGGTTATATCAAAGGAAGTACTGGGGCAAATCCACAAACACATTACTTCTACACCATGGGAGTAGAAGGATCGATGGCCTCAAAAAAAGGA
>CAZQCN010000005.1:25728-33369 GCA_964592185.1 uncultured Candidatus Peribacteria bacterium | reverse complement strand
GACCAAAGTAACTTTCGTCCATTTCTACTTCTCCATTCATTGGAGATATTTCTTCGCAATGCTCAGCTATTCTCTTTCTAAAAATATTATAGTACCGATTAATTGTATTGCGGTTCACTTCAGTAAATTTGGCTGTTTTTACAGCCTCAATATCTTCAGAAAAATATCGTATTATTTCTCTCAATTTCTTCTCAGAAATTCGGGAATGCTTCAGGTACTTGTTTTTTGTTGTCATGACTGCATTTTAGAAGATTTATATCTTCTTATCTAGTCTTGACCCAAAGTTTTTACTGGTGTCATATTCGACGTCTACCAATGGGAACAAGAAATGTACGATGGAACAAAATCCACTTTTGAAATGGTGAAACGGCCAGCAACGGCTATTATCCTCCCAACCAACGGAGATCAGATTCTCATCTCTGAACAAGAACAGCCAACAAAAGCAAAATGTTTTTCTTGTATCGCTGGAAGAGAAGAGCGAGGAGAAACAGGATTAGAAACGGCGCAACGAGAACTTCTTGAAGAAGTTGGATACACATCAGAAGATTGGGAGCTCTACCTCTCTCAAAACGAACAACATAAAATCGATCACGAAATCAACTATTTCATAGCAAGAAACTGCCAAAAAACACAAGAGCCATCATGGGATAATGGAGAAAAAATATACCCTCTCTGGGTAAGTTTTGAAGAATTCCTTGAAATTATAGATACTGAAAATTTCTGGGGAAAGGAATTCTCGGACCACATCCTCCGCATCAAACAAAATCCAGAAAAGTTACAAATGTTTCGAAAAAAACTTTTTTCAAAGTGAAAAAGGCGTTACACTCTCTATAGTTCTTAATTCAATTCCTTTATGAAAAAAATAGTAATCTCCACTCTCATTTTTTCTCTTTTCTTCATCTCTGGCTGTGGAAAGATCAAACTCACGCAAGAAGACCCAATCAAAGGGGAAAGCAATAATGAAAGCATTCAAGATTTGGAAAATATGCCAATGGATGACATGTCTGATATCGATGATATGAGTAGAGATATTGAAGATATTTTCAAAGACATTGAAAACACTGATGTCTCTGGAGAATCCAACATTTCTACGGATAGCAATATCAACATTCCAAAACCTTTGGAAGAGAGTACTTTCTCACAAGCAACACGAGCTATCACTCTAGACGCTTTTGAATTTGGATACAGCCCATCAAGTTTGAAACTCAAGACAGGAGAAAAAGTAAAACTCACTCTCAATAATTCAGGAAAAATGAAACATGATTGGGTTCTCGAAGGAACTGCTATCAAAACAAAAATTATCGATGGAGGCACATCCACCGTTTATGAGTTCACCGCTCCTGCCAAAGGAAATTATAAGGCATACTGCTCTGTTGGAAAACATAGAGCAGCGGGAATGGAAATGAATGTTGTCGTTGAATAAAATGTAGGGATGGCATCGTGAACGATGCCATCCCTACCATATGAAAACACTTTATGGACATCAAATTCTTTTTCGCCACCAAGGCTTTCATCGTAAACCAGGATCGAAAAATCCTCATCCTTCGTGAATCTCAAAAATACATCGATGGAGTGAACCAAGCCAAATATGACATCGTTGGAGGAAGACTCACTCCGGGAGAACATTTTCTCGATGCTTTGAGGCGGGACATTTTTGAAGAAACGGGAATAAACGATATCACTATCGGAAAACCCTTTTTCGTGAACGAATGGCGACCGGTAGTCAAAGGCGAACAGTGGCAGATTGTGGGAACGTTTTTTGAATGCTTTACCGAAACCGACGACGTCACACTCAGCAAAGATCACGATTCATATGAATGGATAGATCCGAAAGAATATGAAAAATATTCGATTATTGAAAACTTAAAAAAGGCTTTTGAGGCGTATAATAGTCGTTAGTCATTTCTTATAAACATAAGAAATCTTCTTTCGGAAGCCCCCTACGATGAGACCTGGAGTAAAAAAATACATGAAGTGCCAGTATCAATTTTGATAGAAACAATCATGTTTTCAAAACCTTCAATAAGGTTTTTTATTAGGGTTTCAAAAACTATATGATCAAAAAACAGCAGGACTTCTGAAGAAGGAAAATATCAAAAATCTACATATTGCCAAAAACTGATAAATGGAGTACAATATGCCGATTACAATAACAATCTTCTTATGGAAAAGAAAAAAAATATCTTTTCAAAAATATATAAATGGAGCCATCTAGCTCTCGGAGGAATAGTGTTAGCTGCAGGAATATATAGAACAACAGACCTTGTTCAATCAGGAGTAAATATTGAAACAGAGAAAATGACTGAGGCTGTTAGGAAGTCTCTCAATAAAAATCTCTCCCAAAACGGAAAGAAAGATCTCCTTGAGCAAGCAAAAGTAGAAGGAGATGAAGAAAAAAATCCGGCCTACTACACATGGAACTCTTGGGAAAATAACGGATTACTTTCAGGCCCCACTGTGAGCAAAAGTACAGGAAAACAAAAGACAGAGACACAAGCAGGATTTAAACTTCTCTACGAGTATGGTCAAGGATTTAAAATTGTAAAAGAAAAAGATGCCTCTGATGTAGAAGCGCTTTCTAAAAGTATAGAAAGCCTACTAAATGATGTAAAAAATATGGAAGGAGTAGCCGAAGAGCTGGAAGCACACAATCCTTATCTCGACTTTCTTAAGACTACTGAGGCAGTTGCTATGCCACTCCATATCAAAAATATAAAAATTGTAGGACATGCTTCCCCGGAAGCTGAAAACAGCATGCATGATCACCGGAATATAAAACTAGCAGCATCAAGAGGATCACACATAGAAGCTCCTTTGAAAAAGGCTCTTGAGTCTATGAATATACAAACTGATTCGATCGAATTTAACACTTCTGGAGTGGAAGATCGGTGGTCCGATGACCAACTACAAGCTCTTACAGGTATATCGAGAAATCTCGGATTTAAAAATATATATGAGCTTATCAACTCATATGACAGAGGAGAAATTAAAGATACTCAATCTAAAAAAGTACTCAAAGAAATTATCGGAAAGAGCCGAAGTGTCGATATCATTCTTACTTTCGATTCTGGAGTGGAAGTACAATACAAAATAAAAATCCCTCTCCTGGCCTTACTATTATGCGGCGCAAGTCTGTCAGGCTTCTCACTTTTTTTACGACGCCAGATCAACAAGGATAGATATGACCGTATTAAGAAAAAAATTAAACCGAATATAAATGACACGGTAAAACAAATAAAAAAAGACGTCCCCGCAGAAGAGTTAAAAAAATACCGTTTCCAATTTTTGGTGGATACCAGTATATCAGGTAAAAAATCAATTGAAGATACTCCGACTCAAACCAGTCTGATACATATGATGGAAGTATGCAACACACTCAAAATTCCTTTTTCAGTAATTTCCTATCAAGAAACATCAACCTCTATCAAAAAAGAGAATGAAAATTTTGGTACATCTCCCAGAAAAAAACTTCAGAAAGTTTTCTCTTCGGAAGAAATCGCCAAAGGAACAAATACGAATCATACAGAGGCCTGGAACCAAGCTCGAAGGAACCCAAAAATACAAGAAGGAAAAGATATCGTAGTTATAATATCAGATGGCGTAGCAGCCAATCCAAGCAATACAGGTTGGTTTACTACTCATTGGCAAGAAAACAATATGCAAGCCAGTATTTCTTCTCTCAATCAACAGGGCCTCCAAGTATTCGGTTTAGATCTAGCAGAAAGAAGAATTATTATAAATGATAAAAGCAATCAAGCTCGTTCAGTCGATGGAGTTACCTCGGGATTGAAAGGAAAAGTAGTTGGCTATACCCCGACCCTAAAAGGGCATATTTCTTCGTTGCCTTTATATAAAGGGAACCCCAATGAGACGGTAAAAAAACTCCTTACAGGCATCCTGCGTAATAGCGAGAGCGACAAAAAAATGTGGGAAGAAACCGACGATCAAACGATGGTTGAACTTCTTACGCATCCTCTCCCTCAGGACTATGCATCAAGCGGCTTTCAGTCTTTTCCTCTCCACTACAAAAAGAACTGCCACACAAGCGAATCGTTTCAAAAGTCTATATCTTGTTCAAAAAGAATGGGTAAGATTGTTGATATGTGTATAGATAATATTCTAAAAGAATTTCAAAATACTAAAGATAATCAAACTTTTTGGAACAACTTGGCAAGTTTAAGAAATGAGATAGACAAAATGAAGATTCTCGATGATTCTTTTTGTGATAACCGTCCCGGACTTCGGGAGTTGGTAAAACAAAACCCACAACTACAAGGACCTCTGAAGAACTTAAGATGGTATATATACGGAAACTAACTTTATTGTGCTTTCATGCTCTTCGGAAACAACTTCCGAATCCTCTATACATAGATACCCTGAAGCGAATCAAAATAAGCTCATAACTCCAAAAACCCAGATAAACGACACATAACGTGCTATCAATCTTCCTTGATTAAAGTCAAAAAACATGATTTAATGCTTTATTATTTTTTTATTATTGTATGAAAAAAAATATATCCATGGGGACAGCTTTTAAACAAAGATATAATCGTACAACATTAAAACAAGGTACTGACATTCTAATATCCGACGGAATAGAAAGATATTTCAGTCCAACCCCTCTCGAGCAAAAAGATAGATTCCGACACCTCGTTCAAAACCTCCGAGAAGGTACGTTCTTATTCATGAATAATTTTCCATGCGATACAGTCAAAGAAGATTGCAGAAAAAAAGGAAAAATACTAGAAACCATCTCTATCCCAGATCTCTGCAAAAGAAATGAAGAACTTTTCAAGTACCTACAAAAAAAGGAGGCTTTCCAAGATCAGTGGGAGATACATCAAGGTCAACAAGCTGTCACTATTTATTCAGGAGAGTTTGCAAAAAAAGCCTTTTTAACGACAAATCTTCATGAGGTAATACGGGGAAATAAACTTTCTATGCAGCAAGTTTTTGGATTACTCTCAGCTATCCAAGTTCACGCCTCAGATTTACAAAAAGCTACCGGGCCAGCTCGTGGACTCCACGAATTCCAATATGAATAGTCATTAAATATCTGTAGGGAAATACCGAATCCTCAACAAAATATAAGCGACATACATCACAATCAAAAAGCATGCTCCGAACCTTCCGAGCTTTCCTTTGTGAAGCATGACATATACGACCATCAAAACACCCGTAAGAATTTTCATTGGAAGATCCCAATAAAGCACCACCTGTGGAATCCAGTAGGTAGACATTACCGCACCAAGTCCCATTCCGAGAAGTGGATTTACAATATTCGAACCAATGAGCGTCCCGAGACTGATTCCGGGTTCTTTTTTGTATATTCCCGCCAATGCGGTGATTAATTCAGGTAGTGCTGTCGCTATACCAAGAGTAATCACTCCGATAAAAGACCCACTCAGAGATGTCTGTCCGACAAACCATTCAACTGATTTGAGTATAACGTAAGAACTCCCCAACATCGCAAATATGCCGGCAATAGCGATGAAAAATTCCAATACAATTGGCCCTCTCTTCGTATGAAGCTCAAGCATAAAATAATGATGATGCTCCGTCTCTCGACGATAGAGAAAATACATGTACCCAATAAACAGTGCCAAAAGGATCCCTCCATCAAAACGAGAATATGTCCCATCCAAACCGAGAAGAAGACAGAGCACTGTGACTCCAATGAGTGGCAAAAAATCATATTTTATAAATTTTGCATTGATCAATATAGCTCCTCCGAGAAGTACCGTCAGCCCCATAATAAACGTTTGTTGGACAACATCAGATCCAATATTCGTTCCGAGCAAAGTCGCCGAAGTCATGTGAAAATCAAACATCCCATTCAGCACTCCCCATGAACCGATAACCTGAGTCGAAACTTCTGCAAGACTCGTCCCAATCGAAAGAACGGTCATCCCTACAAAAGTCGTAGAAAACCCAAAGTGCTTTGAAATAATAATCAACTTTGAAACAACCCTATCTGCAGAAAAAATAAGAACAATTAATCCAAGAAGCAAAACAATCGCTGTATCAAAAAAACTTCCTCCAAGCATGATTTGTAATTTATAACTTCATTATACCCTTGATACGAAATCTTCCCAAGCCTTTTGCTTCTCTCCTTTCAATACTCTCGGAAATTTAATCTGATCTCCGATTCTTCCTTGAGATTTCAAGAATTCGATAAATACTTCTGGAGGCAACCGATCAACAAAAATATCTTTCAATGCTGAGATTCTCTCCACCTCATAATCGTCGTTCAGTTTCTTTAGCTCCTGATCAAGCATTTCCCGAAATTTCTTGGTATCAAAATCTGTTTCAGATCCCACATACCAATGGTGAGCAAAAAAGTCTCCCTGCCTCTCTCCTGTTACCGTAAATTCAGTAGCAAAAATCTTTAAGGCTTCACAAGTGTTCTTGAATGCCTGAGTCATATTATCCACAGATACATGCTCTCCACACAATGAAAGAAAATGTTTCGTTCGGCCATCAATTTTTATCTCCAATGGGTCCAATGAAACAAATTTCACAACATCTCCAATTAAATATCTCCAAGCTCCGGAACACGTTGTAATCAAAATCGCATACGGAACATTTTCTTTGACAGCTTCGACAGTAAGGGTTTCAGGAAAACGGGTTTTCAGATTTCCATCTGCATCAAAAAACTCATCAGTAAATGGAATAAACTCATAGAAAATTCCATGCCGACACATAAGCTTCATTCCTTCTGCGTCTGGTCTATTTTGAATCGCCATAAACCCCTCAGATGCAAGGTACGTTTCAATAAACACAACCTCCTTACCAAAGAGAGACTTCAGCTTCTCTACATACGGATGAATTGCAACTCCACCATGAGCATAAACCTGAAGATTCGGCCAAATTTCATGAATATTTTTCAACTTATAATGGTGAATTACTTTTTCAATAAAAAGTTGCACCCACGAAGGAACTCCAGCAATAACACCCACATCCCAATCTTTTGCTTTGAGAGTCATCTGCTCTAGCTTCTCAGTCCAATCTCGAATGTTTGTAATATCTCTTTCAGGTTTATAGTAAGAACGAAACCATGGAGGAATTTTTTTTCCATTAATCCCACTCACATCTCCCTTGAAATGACGCCCCTCTTTGATGAGATTCGTTGATCCTCCAAGCGATAAAAAATTTCGGAGATAAATACCATCTTGCACTTCAAATTTCACAAGCGAAAACAATTGTTGTTTCGCCGTTTTTCTCATCATTTGAATCATGGTACGAGTGACTGGAATATGCTTCGATGGTGATCCTGAGGTCCCCGAGCTCAAAGCAAAATATTTCACCTTCCCTGGCCAAGCGATGTCTGGCGCCTCCTGTTCAGAAAGCTTCCAATATTCCTGCATTTCTTGATATGTAAAAACAGGCACACGAGATCGAAATGCCAACATTTGATCCTTTGATCGAATAACTTCCAGAAAATCATGATCTTCTCCAAATTTTGTAAAGGCCGCTGATTGTAAAAGCCAATCCAAAGTATGTTTCTGTTGAGCTATCGGAGTAAGCTTTGGAATCCTTTGAGTAATAGCATCTCGAGCTACAAAAGCTTTCTGAATGACTGATCCAAGAATATTCATACAACAAATTAAATAAACAAAATTCTTATTTTAAAAATGAAGA
>CAZQCN010000005.1:11586-25718 GCA_964592185.1 uncultured Candidatus Peribacteria bacterium | reverse complement strand
TCTCCTCCACTATCTTCCGATCATTCGAAAGACGAGGAACCTTGTGTTGAGCTCCAAATTTCCCTTTAGACTTTAACCAAGTACCGAAGGTCCCTTCTGGGACGATATGTATTTTGGGAAGAGTTAAGGCAAGATCTTTGAATCGTTTCGCTTGATAATCAGAATTTACATTCTGTAGTTCCTCATCGAGTATTTTTACAAAAAAATCTCTATCCTCTGGCTCTTTTTCAAATTCGATAATCCACTCATGACATCCCTTTTCACCTTGCGTCAAAAACACTGGAGCAACCGTATAATCAGAAAGGAAACTTGAGGTCATCTCACAAGCTTTTTTAATGGCTGCATCGGTATTATGAACCATTACTTCTTCACCAAAAGCGTTAATAAAATGTTTCGTCCTTCCACTCACCCGTACTCGAAAAGGATCCACTGATAAAAACAGTACGGTATCTCCCGTATTGTACCTCCAAAGACCACCATTCGTTGAAATAATAACCGCATAGTTTTTTCCAACTTCGACCTCCGAAAGCAAACAAGTTTTTTGATTCTCAGTAACCCCCAACTGATCCAATGGAAGAAATTCAAAAAAAATGCCATGATCCAGCGCAAGCAACATACCATTTTCATTGTCTGGTGTATCTTGCCAAGCAAAAAAACCTTCTGCGGCATTGTATACTTCGAGATATCTCATGGGTTTATTTGGAAGCAATGTCTGGAATTGATTCCGATAAGGAGCGAAGTTTACAGCTCCATGGAAATACGCTTCAAGGTGTGGCCACACTTCATGAATATGTTTTTTCCCTGTTTTTTGAAGTATTTTTTCAAATAACACCAGAGTCCATGTCGGCACCCCAGCAATCGCTCGAACATCTTTGCCCAAACAATGTTCAAGCATCGCATCAAGTTTTTCTTCAAAATCTGGAATAAGACTCAAAGCACGAGACGGAATTCGAATAGCATCCAAGACGAATGGCGTATTCATCATCATGATAGCTGACACATCACCATGTTTGAGAACCTCTCCCTGCTCCCAAGAACCAGCCATAATGATAGCTTTTCCAGAGTAAATACGGGCATCAGAATAATTCTGATAATAACTCGTCATACTATCAAATCCTCCTCGGAAATGACATCCTCGAAGAGACTCTCCACTCACTGGAAGAAATTTACTTCGAGCTCCAGTCGTCCCAGATGATTTACTCATCCAAGAAATTTTTGAAGGCCAAGAAACATTTTTTTCTCCATTCAGTATTCGATTCGTATATACAGAGAAATCTTCATACGAACGTACGGGAACTTTTTTCTGAAAATCTTCGATACAAGAAATTTCCGAAAACCCATGTTCTTTGCCAAAAGAAGTGTTTTTTCCTTGTTGTATGAGATATTCAAAAACCCGATTTTGAACATCGTGAGGGTTTTTACGAATGCGTTCAACCCGCTTCTCTCGAGTTTTGAGATACCGACGTAATACCGAATTCAAAAGATCAAAAAACATATAAAGAAAAACTACTTAATAAGCTCGAGCAAAAAGAACTCTTTGATTTGAAACTTTCCCTGAATATAAACATTTTCCTTCTTCTTTCTTTTGCTCTTGTGGAATACATCGAATCGTTGCACCCGTCTCTTCCTTGATTTTATCTGCTGTTTCTGTAGTTCCATCCCAATGAGCCATGAGAAAATACCCCTGATCAAGAAGTTCTTTGAACTCATCATAGGAATTGGCGATTTCTGTCTTTTCTTCTCGTAATCTCTTATGTTTTTCGAATAAATCACCCTGAATACTTCGCAATAATCCCAAAGTAACTGAAACTGTTTTCTCAACAGATTCTTGCATCTTATCATCATGGTCTCTTCGAGCAATTTCAACAAGTCCTTGTTGAAGATCACGATACCCAACCGTTAAACGAACTGGAACCCCTTTCAGTTCCCATTCTGCAAATTTCCAACCAGGACGCTTCGTGTCATCACTATCTACTTTCACTCGCACTCCTTCTGAAACCAACTGCGATTCAAAATCTTTACAGGTATCCATCACCACTTTCTTTTCTTCTTCATTCCCATAAATTGGAACCATTACCACTTGAATGGGAGCAACTTTCGGGGGCAAAACCAATCCCTTATCATCAGAATGACTCATAACCAATGCTCCCATGAGACGAGTAGAAACTCCCCATGAAGTAGCATAAACATATTCCTCTTGATTATCTTTGTTTAAGAATTTTACATCAAAGGCCTTCGCAAAATTCTGTCCGAGGAAATGAGACGTTCCGGCCTGAAGAGCCTTTCCATCTTGCATCATCGACTCAATACAGTAAGTAATTTCGGCACCAGCAAACTTCTCATGCTCCGGTTTCTGTCCAGGAACCACAGAGATAGCAAGAAAATTTTCTGCAAATTCTTGATATACCCCAAGCATTTTTTGAGATTCTTCCAAAGCTTCTTCACTCGATGCATGAGCCGTATGGCCCTCCTGCCAGAGGAACTCTGACGTACGGAGAAATAACCGTGTTCGCATCTCCCAACGCATAACGTTGCACCATTGGTTAATCAAAATAGGAAGATCTCTGTATGATTGAATCCAATCTCGATACGTATTCCAAATAATCGTCTCAGAAGTGGGACGAATAATGAGTTCTTCTTCGAGCTTCGCTTCTGGATCAACAATTACTCCTCCGCCATTCGGATCGTTTTTCAAACGGTAATGAGTTACTACCGCACATTCTTTCGCAAATCCCTCGACATGGCTCGCCTCTTTACTGAGAAATGACTTCGGAATCAGGAGAGGAAAATACGCATTTTGATGGCCTGTCGCTTTGAATTGCTTATCCAACTCCGCCTGCATCAGTTCCCAAATCGCATAACCGTAAGGCTTAATAATCATACATCCTCTCACTTCAGAATGCTGAGCCAATCCGGCACGAATCACCAATTCGTTGTACCATTCGGAATAATTTTCGAGACGAGTAGGAAGTTTTTCTGGCATAGGAAGAAATTAGTGAGATCAATATATCATATACACGAGAAAGAAAAACTAAATACCTTCAAAAAACTTGATCTTGTCAGAGGAAAATTTTTATTGTACGATAAAACCTAGCAATAATGATGAATTCCTTCTAATGAAAGCTCCTCAGGAAAACAGTCCTCCTTATAAAGACATTCCTAATCAGTTTCTCAAGAGAGTAAAAGAATTGCGACAACTACGATTTGTCATTGCTTTAGCATTTTCTGGGTTTTTAAGTACAACCGCTCTCCAATCACAAAATGCTCCACTACAAACTTGGGTACCAGTTTCGTATAAAATACCTCCAGACAGATTAAAGTCCTACGATTCTCTTCTAATCCATTTTAACACCATAAATTCATTGATTAGCCAAAAACAATTTGGCAAAAAAGAAATAGATCCTGGTTATTTGAGTATGATGGCCCCAAATAATATTCCCATTGTAGCTTCAGTAGAACAGACTCGACGCCAACTAGCTGCTTTGAACAAACTTGGAAAAGGATTCGGAATGTGTCCAGATTGTGCTTTTTACATTCAACCTCCTTTAAGTCCACATGATGCAATACAAAGTACTTACATATCTTTCAAGGACAGGGATAATATCCGTTGGATCTTAAGAAAAACTACAAATGAGTGGGAGTTTCAACATATTACATCTCACTCTCAGGACAAAACAGAGGGGTATAGGAATTATGATATATATAAGACAAATTCAAACCCAGAAATAAATACGAGACCACATGACTTCCGTTTCGCCCCCAATGTAATTAAATACCCAAAATATGAGAACTACCTGCCTCATCGAGACATTTTCCCAAAACTTTAGAAAATACTTCCTATCCCTCCGGACAACACACCGTCGCCTTTTTATACCCCAGCATTCTCTGATCCCGAGTGTACAAAGTCAAACCAAATATCTCTGATTGTGCCAAAAGAACGGCATCAGTAAATTGCAGTTCATTGTCAGCATATATTTGACGAATCTCTTGTGCTTTAATCAAAACTTCCGAGGAAATTTCAATCCGACGAAAAATGAATTGAGAAGAAAAAATTGATTCTTCAGCAGCCTGAGAGAGAAAAAAAGAAACTTTATTCTGCAAAAAATTCAAAGTTTCACACACTACAAAATCATTTATATAAATTTCCTTTCTCAAAATAGACTGAGAAGATTCAAAATGAACATCATGAATGAAGAAACTTATAAGTATATTGGAATCAACCAGCGGAATATAAGGATTTACTATACTCATACTTAAAATGAATGAGCATCTATATCTTCAATAGAAATAGCTGTATTTTGGTATTTGCCTTTGTGAAGCTTTTCCATCTTCTTCGCAATCTTATCCAATTCTTCCGAAATATATTTCAGCATCAACTCATTTCGCAGGGCTTCCGTATCACGATCTACTTTACTGAAAGCAATAAATCCTATCTTAAAAAATTCAGGATCTTTGAGAGCAGGATAACGAGGGCGAAGAGATTGAAGTATGTTTTCAATCTCAGGAGTCACTGCGATACGAACAAAAGGCAGAGTCGGCATAAAAAGACATTATGTGTCGACACATAGTGTACTTTTTTAAAAGTCCATAGTCAATATAGTCTATGGTTCACGAAACATTCAAAATCCAAAATGGTAGACTATGGACCATGAACTATAGACCATAAACCTCCTCCTAAACCAACTCCAGCACATCAATCCGCGGTGGTCTCAAAAATCGAACATTCACTGCGGTTTCTCCAATACCTGAGGTGATAAAAAGCTTCCCATTTGGCTCATGAGTTAATCCATGGTGATAATTTCCCTTCACTGGAATGAGTTTCTTATAAAAAGGTATTCGAATCTGTCCTCCATGAGTATGTCCTGCTACCGAAAGTCCTTTTAAGACAGGACGAGGAAATCCATCAATTGAATCAGGATTATGCATCAGAACCAAGGTATTTTGGTCTTCAGGAATTTGCTCCAAAATACGAGAATCATCTTCTCCGATCCAATGGTCCCCGAGTCCAACCAAGGTAAAATTTGTAAGTGGTACAATTTCGTTGTGCAGCATTCTGACACCATAACTTTCCAAAAGTTTCACCAATTTCTCTCGAAGTTTCGGCCCTGGACGCTCCACATCGTGATTTCCGAGAACTCCAAACGTTGGAAATTTCAAATCTTTAAGAGGTTTAAATAAACGTTCAAGATCTCTGATACGAGGTTCATACGTCCAATCTCCTGCCACCAAAACATAGTCCACTGACAACTGATTAATTCTTCTCACCACGCGCCGAAGAAACTTCTCACCCTTGAGTGGCCCTAGATGTAAATCGGCAATGAGAGCAATACGAGCAGAAAATCCAACATCAATTACCGTATGTCGAACCAAAAGTATTTGGGATTCTATAAAAGATCCCCAGAGAGAAAAAAGACACACAAAGAGAAGCAGTATATGCCAAACATTGTATGGTTGAATAAGAAGAGAGTAAAGAGAGTACGCTAAAAGAGGGAATATAATATACCGCAGCAACACAAAGCCTCGTATCATCCGATTTGTAATAAATTCTTTGGACATAATTCAAAACGAAAAAAGCGAAACTATCATAATAATTAAAACCTTCTCTGTAAAAAGATTATCTCAGATTTAAAATATCAATAGTAGGCGGATTCAAAAATCGAAGACTTAAAGCGGTTTCTCCCACACCACAAGTAATAAAAAGCTTTCCATTCGGTTCTTCAGTATAGCCTTTATCATACTCCCCTAGAGTAGGGATAGCCTTTTTGTAAAAAAATGGAATTCTCACTTGACCACAATGAGTATGACCAGCAACCGAAAGTCCATGAAGAATTGGGCTTTGGAACTTGTCGAGCGTATCGGGATTGTGCATTAAAGTGATAATATTTTCATTTGCCGAGAGGGTATTCAGGATACTCGTATCATCTTCTGCCGACCAGAGGTCTCCAAATCCGACCAACGCAAAATTTTTCAAAGAAACAATTTCATTATTCAACATATTTACTCCATTTCTCTCTAGAATCTCTACTAATTCTTTCCGAAGTGGTGGCCCAGGTCGTTCAACATCGTGATTCCCCAACACCCCGTACACTGGAATTTTCAACTCTGCAAAGGGCTGAAAAAGACGATCCAAATCTTCTGTTTCTGGTTCATACGTCCAATCCCCTGCGACTAAAACATAATCAACATCCAATGTATTCATTCTCTGAATGACTCGACGAAGAAACTTTTCACTTTTCAACGGGCCCAAATGAAGATCTGATATGACTGCAATCCGAGAAGTGAAACCAACATGAATCGATGTTTCTCGAACAAACAACAACTGAGGTTCAACGAAGCGCACCCAAATACCAAGCAAACAAATCAGAAGCAACAATACGCAAACACCTTTCACAAAAAATCTACGGCTCACAATAAGTCGATACACGACCAATACCAAAATAGGAAACAACATATAAGCTCCCCAATCAAAAATGCGAATTTTTAGATCTTTAGGAAGAAACTCGAGCATAAAAAATTCTTTTACATCAATTTTTCTTATAATCTCCACCCAAAATCAAAATCAAATCCGCTCCAGCATCATTTCGTTCTGGATTTTTATCAGTAAACTTTCCATTCACTAGAGTTTGAATAAGTTCCACAGCATCCATATTATTCGTGGTAAGATCAGGATCAACAATCTGAGTTTCTGCAAAACGCACTTTATTCGTCGTGTTCGTCCGAGTGACTACATTAATTCCCTTGGAAACAAGCAAAGCCCCCACTTCGTTTGCCAAACCTTCGACTCCCGTACCATTGAGCACAGCAACTTTTGCAGTAATTGGTTTCTTCTGTGACGCACTTATAAAGTTTTGAACGTAATCCGTTATCATCTGATAATTATTATTGTCAGGAAGTAAAATATATTGCCCACCATACGAAGCAGCACGAAGTTCCATAGTCGGAGTATACAAAACCCCTCCTGGTCCATCATCCAAAACCAGAGATTTTATATTAGCGAAATCAAAATCTTTGGCCAGAGAAGCAAAACGCATCATCTCACACGAAGAAATATTTGATTTCTGACTTCCCGCTACCGCATCGAGTAGAGAGTTAATTTTAAAAATAGTGCCAAAGTTCAAAGCCTTGTCTTTAATAGCCCCAAGAAACTTTTGTTGCCTCCTTGATCGAGCAAAGTCTCCACTCTCTCCATTACTCCCGTGACGAGAACGAACATATTCGAGAGCCGTCGCCCCATCCATATGCTGAGGTCCGGCTTCAAAAGAAACAACCTTATACCCAAAATTCCCATCAGGATACTCCCTATCTTTGAAAGCTTTTTCGACTTCAATATCAATACCCCCAAGAGAATCAACTATATTCTGGAATCCATTAAAATCAACCACAACCCAATAATGAATAGCAAGCCCAGTAAGATCCTCTATCACTCCCTTGGGAATACTATATCCAAGCTCCTTATCTTCATACACCCTCTGACTAATGCCATAGAGCGTGTTAATTTTATTCGGTTGGATCCCAACAGGCTTCACCCACAAATCACGAGGAAGCGAGATCATAGAAACCGTTTGATCTGCGTGATTCAAGCTCGCAACCATCATAGTATCAGTCAACACTTCTCCCCCTTGCCTTTGCCCCTCACCTCCCATTCCAAGCAACATAAAATTTGTCCTCTCATTGGCAGACTTAATACTACATCCAGAGCCACTAATGAGGTCTCCAAGACATCCAAACATCCCACAATTACCAGAATTTTCTTGAACCACCGGCTTTCCATTTTCATCTAAAATAACTACCCTCTGAGAAGAAGTTTTATCAAGAACATTTTTTACCTGCGCCGCTACGTAAACAATTCCGGTAATAAAAATTAGGAGCATCAATAAAATAATGGCAAACAAAATCCTTTTTACCATTGATTTCCGAGTCCGAGCTGTTTTGAGCGGTCTAACATGAAACGACATACAAAAAACAAGCCATTAAATGAAAAATATGCACGGGACATGCTACTGGAAGACCCTAATGAAGTAAAGAAAGAAACTCGTAAATACAATAAAATACAGACAGAAATCCATATCAAGAAACGAGGAAATTCCCTACATACCCAAGCAAAAACATCCCCACGAAAAGAATAATAAGAAAACTTATTTTCCATGACTTCAAATACAGTTTGTGTGGAGCAGCTTCAAAGACGCATTTCCAAAAAAATGATGCCAACATAAGCATCATCAATGTCCCAAGCCCTGAATACAGATCCACAGAATGCACTCCAACAACCAAACCAGCAATCCCATATAAAGGAAGAATCATTGAGAGTATTAAAACTCCAATTTGTCCGAGCAAGTCATTCCCAAGAAACATTTGGAGCGTTTCATTTGAAAAAGCCGCCTGCATCAAACCCAAAATACAGAGACCAAATACCCACGAAGGGAAGCTATATTTCCAAAACTCTGAAAAACGGCTCAACACAAGACTCAAATACCCCTTGAAGCGCAAACTCTGAATATAAGAAAATGATATGAGAACAATGGGCTTCGATGGATTTCTTCTCGCAAGAATGAATGGAGCTACAAGTCGAAAACCCGAAACAAGCTCTCCCATCGCCCCGAAAAATATCAAAGACATCAAGCCGAGAATGCCATACCACTTCATAATATCCATAGACCATATACCGTATAACAACACCACTAGAGGAAAAGAAAAGAAAACTGAACTCAAAGAATATACAAAAATCGCCCCCATATGAACTCCACTCCGATAGAGCGATGCCATACGAGAAATGACTGAAAACGAAAATGGTGGCTCTAAAATCCCCAACACAAAAGCAAAAAACCATGAACGAATCCCTGGCCCAGAGAGTCCAGCGAGAAAATATCCTTCATAAAAAAAAGTACGAAGAAAAGAAAAAAGAATCGAACCAACCAACAATGGCTTCCAAGTACGACCCACTAATTGAGAGAAAGTAGAGAAAAACTCATATACCCCAATGTATGCTATGGATTCAGCAAAAAAGGTTCCTCCAAAGAGAATTAAAAAAACGAGTATCGATATTATGAGTAAAGCAGAAGCGAATCGTCTGGGCATGGAAGGACGGGTAGAGTTTGAAGAAAAATAGAAATTTCAGATGCTGTTTTTATCGGGTCATAACATAACACTTTTCCTTGGCAGCAGATCATCGGAAGAGAAACCAAGCCGAAAGATTCTACCATTTCCTTCCATCTTGATGTACCAAAAACAGAAACATCTATTGCCTCAAAGCTATATTCAGAGTCCAAAGTAAAATGACTCAAAGCCACAAGACAATGTTCATGATCAGGGTGAGGGAACCGGCTATCAAAAAAGTATGAAAAAAACATATAAATACAGACAAAAGAAAAAACTATCCTACCCGAAACTGAATATCTTCAATGTTGAAACCCTCAGTGTGGAGAGTATCAAGACACCCTTCTCTCTGCTGGTAACACTCCGAAGCGAGCAAACTCGAGCCAACTCGCACAAACGCCTTATTTCTCTTTACAACAAAAGGATTCACTTCTATATATGGACAAACTTGCTTATAATATTCTTGAATTCTGCGAAGCACCAAAGCTGCCTGAACATTATCATACACATCATGCTTTCGAAGTGATTTTGGTAAAAGAGAGTGCAACGACTCGAACATATATAAAATAAAGAGAAATCAACATATTACTTTCCTTTCTTCAAAACTTGGTTGTATATAGCCAAAGTTTCTTGTGCCGTTTTATCCCATCGAAACATTTTTACCCTTTCGAGTCCTTTCTTTTTGAGCTCACTCCTCAATGATTCATCCGTCATAGCTTGCTTCATAATTGTTGCCATATGACTGACCGAATGAGGATTAAAGTACAATGCTGCATCTCCACATATCTCAGGATGGCTCGTCGCCTGAGAAACAGCTACGACTGAACCTGAGGCCATAGCCTCGAGAGGAGGAATCCCAAATCCTTCATAAAAACTTGGATTTACAAGAACCTCAGTAGCAGAATATAAAGCATGAAGATCCTCTTCAGAAACAAAGCCAGGAGTAATAATATCCTCAGAAAAAGGAGAATCAGAAATCATCTCCCGAATCTCTGGATAGTAAGGCGATTCTTTTCCTGTCATAAGCAATTGGGCATCTAAACCTCCTGCACGCAGCACATTAAAAGCATCAATGAGATGAAGGAGATTTTTGTGATTCCTCCACACTCCTACATAAAGGAAACAAGGCTTACTTATAGAAAATTTCTTTTTTGTTTTTTCATTTTCTGTCTTCGAAAGAGGCTCAAATCCATCAACCCCCAAATATACAGTCGTCATCTTATTTGATGGAGTAGAAAAAATATCGTGCAAATCTTTCTGCGTATGGTCCGAAACTGTAATAATATGTTTTGCCTTTTTTACCACCGACCAAATGGTCAGTTCATATGCCTTTTTATGAAGCCATGTATTCATTTTTTGCCCAGGAAACTTCGAAAGAGTTAGATCGTGTACCGTCACCACACAAGGGTCTAAATAAAAAATAGGTGCATTAAAGTGAGTAAAATGAACCAGATCCAATCGTGCTTGATAGAGAGCTTGAAGGAATTTGGTTTGTTCCGAAAGGGAATAATACGGAGAGTCTACTCGAACTTTTTCCACATGTGATGGGGCTTGAAATTTTTCAAACATCTCAGCGGAGAGAAAAACCACATATGTATTTTCCGTATCAAATTTCGTAATATGATTCACGAGTTCTCGAACATATCGAGAAATTCCTGTTCCATTCGAATTATACATCCGAGCATCAATCCCAATACGCATAAATTTTTGTAACCAAAGTACGTATTGTATTATAACAAAAAAATTCAAACAAAACTCATTTCTACAGCGTAAATGATTGAGTTTTGTTGACAAATAAAAATAAAAATGTTATAAATATATCTATTTTTATTATTTTTACTCACTGTATATGACGATTTCCACAGGTGCATCTCGTGTTTTTTCTCAATGGAAATACATTGTCCCCGTCTTGCTCATTGCAGGATTTTTGGCTTTTAGTACAAATATCTTCGGGCTAAAGGCGAGTATTCTCTATATACAGCCGACAGTAAAACTCTCAGTCTCAAACATGGTTCACTCTAATTTTTCGTACCACTCTCTGGGCGGTGCAGTCAATGGAACCACTATCCCCGCCACTGTCATGCTCGAAAACGAAGGATCAACTCCTTTGGTAGTCAACTCTGTTGCTATGACGAGTGCCCCAGGACAATACAGCATCACTGGCCTCCCGGCGGCCCCTTTTACCGTAACCACAACACCTATTACTTTCCAGGTTACTTCTATTGCGACACTCCCAGTAAATAGCACTTCATATCTCAATGTAGGAGCCCTTGATATTCTTTCGAACGACCCTCTTTCACCATTGTTCGAGGTAAAATTCATCACCAATATCACAAGCGTGCCAGAACCTGAAATCGACGTTACGGTAAATGGAGTATCCAATATGTTTAGTCAGACATTTGACTTTGGAAATATAAACTTGAATGCAGTAGTAAGTGCAGACATTAATATTGCTAATGCAACCCCTATTTCATATCCTGATTTAAAAATACTTGCCACCCCGACTCTTTCCACCGCTGATTTCTCACTCGGTGGAACGATCCCGACACCAGGGATGCAAATTGCGTCAAGTTCTTCAACCTCAGCGATGAAGGTATTTGTAGATACTTCAAGTATAGGTCAGAAAACAGGTACATTAGAAATCACTTCTGACGACACTGATGAGGCAATTTACAGGATTCCTTTCACTGCGAGAGTTGTAGGGACCCCCCTCATCAATTTCTTACCAAATCAGTACACAATTCATGAAAATGGAATGAATATTACTGGCCAAGTAATCCTCTCTGGGCCAGTCACTTCAAATACTATTATCAACTTTACAAGCTCTAATACTGGGGCACTTGATACCCCTGCAAATATAACCATCACTGCAGGAAACAATAGTGGATATTTCATATTGTCAGCACCAGTGGATACCAATGCAACCAATGAAACTGTAAGTATCACTGCCAGTGCGACAGGATTCATTTCAGGAGCCGCTACTGTGTACGTCATAGACAATATGCAACCGAGTTTAACCTTCACTCCGAATACGTATTCAGTGACAGAACAAGCTGCGAACCCAACAGATGTAACAATCTCCATTCCATCTCCAGCCTCTTCAAATATCAATATTAACTTAATAAATTCAAATACTACTTCGCTTACAGTTCCTACCACTGCTATTATCACTGCAGGGAACACCTCAACAACATTCGCAATCACCGCTCCAGATGAACCAAACACCATCAACGAAACCGTCACTATCACTGCGAGCACTACAGGATATAATTCTGCTACTGCTACCATAGATGTAACTGACAATGATAGCGTTATCACTCCCACACTCACATTCAATCCAAACACGTATGCAGTTACAGAAGAAGCAAGTACAGCAACTACCGTAACCTTAAATGTTTCTCCAGCTCCTACTACTCCTCTTACGGTTACTCTTACAAACTCAAACACTTCTTCTCTCAATGTTCCTAGTACCGCAACCATCGCTACTGGAGCCAGTTCAACCGTCTTTACGATTTCTGCTCCACACGACACCAACATCACAAATGAAACCGTAACCATTACCGCCAGTACCACTGGGTATACTTCAGGAACAGCCACTATCAATATCAGCGACAATGACGTTCCTGTGATCGCAACTCTCTCCTTTAATCCCAACACCTATAGCATCGTAGAACAGGCAAGTACAGCAACGAATGTAACCTTGAATATTACTCCTACTCCTACTGCCCCTGTCACTGTGACTCTTACCAATCCAAACCCTACCTCACTCAATATCCCTGCAACTGCTTCATTTGCTATCGGAAACCCATCGACTACTTTCCCAGTTTCTGCTCTCAATGAAGGGAACACAATTAATGAAACGATAATCATCACAGCGAGTGCCACCGGATATACCTCTGGAACCGCTACTATTACAACCATCGATAATGATTCTGGAGCAAGCATTATTTTCAATCCCAACGCCTACAGCATTACTGAACTCGGAGCAAACGTAACCGTCACTCTCTTGGCGAATATAGCTCCAACCGTAAATACAACGATTGCTCTGACAAGTTCCAATACTCCCTCTCTTACGATCCCAACATCAGTTATTTTAAATGCTGGAAGCAATTCAACTACCTTTCAAATTTCCGCTCCTGACGATGGAAACACTGTTAACGAAACCATTACTCTCACTGCAACCACTCCTGGATACACTTCTGGAACGGCTACGGTCACAGTCACTGATAGTGGAAATAGCATCCCTTCGATTATCTACGCGCTCCCAAGCAACAACGCTCCCAATATCGGACTGAATACCAATGTAGTGGTAGCATTTTCAGAACCAGTCGTTCTCAACTTCCCAACTGACTACTCCCTTTCAGGAAAAGTGAGATTTTTCAAAACTTCAGCCCCAACCGTACTTATTCCATCCGCCGTCACGTACAGTCCAAGCAACAATACGTTTGTAATTAATCCAACGAATAATTTAGACCCAAGTGCAAATTATACATTCTTCGTATCAAATACCATACAAGATGTGGCAAACAACAATTTAAGTAGTAGCCTTCAAAGCACGTTCACTACCGGCACCGTTGCCGACACCATTGCTCCGACTATTTTATCTATCACCCCAGCAAATAATAGCACCAACGTCCCGGTTGCCTCCAATACCACCGAAGTATTTATTACATTCAGTGAACCCGTCGTACTATTCAATAACAGTTACAGCGCCAATGGGCCTATCTCTGTGACAAAAAACGCTCTCCTCGTACCTGCCTCCGGAGTCTACCAAGCAGGAAATGCTACCTATAAAATCACCTTTGCAAGCAATCTCATTTCAAATACACAATACTCTATCAATATTGCTAATAGTGTCACTGATATTGTAGGAAATGCTCTTGTGAATAACACAACTTCAACATTTACGACAGAAATAATTCGCCCTACCGTAGTTGGCGTATACCCTTTTAGTGGTCAAACAAACGTTCCACTCACAACCCCAATCACTATCAACTTCAATGAAGATGTTGTTACAAACAGTATACAAGTTACACTCA
>CAZQCN010000005.1:4907-11576 GCA_964592185.1 uncultured Candidatus Peribacteria bacterium | reverse complement strand
CCAATACTATTCTCAACACTCCTATCACCCTTTCAACAGGAACATATACAAATCTCCAAGGAGTCTTCACGTATTCAATCCCTACTGTAAGTCTCTCAGCAAATACAACCTATAGAATAGATGTTGCTCCTGGATTACAAAGCGTTGCTTCTGGAAGCACTCTTGGAAACACCTACAGTACAACCTTCAGCACTTCAAGCAGCTCATCTACATCTCCAAATGTATATGTTATCCCAGAAAACGGTAATGAAATCTGTACTCATGCAAGCGCAATGGTTGCGTTTGACATGCCGATGAATGCAAATACATTAAACACCATCACAATTGAACAGCTCACCCAACCTCATGGAACCGTCGTCGCTGCCGTACCGCACCAAGCAATTTATACTGGTATGATTGGAAACCGATCTTTTTATATCATTACTCCTACAAACACTTGGGGCTCTAATCAAACATATAAAATCACTGTCCCTCAGACCGTACAAAGTATTTCTGGAACGAATCCATCTCAGGCAAAAACAACTGAGTTCAGGGCATTCAGCAACGGTGCTTGTCACAACAATACCCCTACACTCAACCTCAACCCTCTGAGTGGGACCACAAACTTCCCAATAACAGGAACACTTTCCGCGCAAACAGACGTTCCTTTCAACCCTCTCAGTATTCATTCTCAGAACGTAAATATATACACACGAATTAATTACACTCCAGTATTCTATTCTATTCAATGGTCAAACGACATGAAAACTGTAATCCTCACACCAAACCAATCCTTTTCATTAAACACAGAATATCTTTTTGATATCGACTCAACAGTAAGCAATGTTCAACAAGAAAACATGCCTCATACTTTTTCATATTTCAGTACTGGTGATTTCCTCGATATTCCAGGAGCTCCCTACGTTACTCAAATAGTAAAAAATGGAAATGGAGAAGTACGATACAACGCTCCAATCGAATTTTGGTTCAATGAATCAGTAAACCCAACTACCGTAAACATTCAAAATGTCACCCTAGTAACTGGGAATAATGACGTGGTAGCTGGAACAATACAACAAATAACAAGCAACAAATATCGATTCAACCCTACAAACCCGCTCCGTGCTTCGACGAGCTACACATTCCGCGTCAATACAAACGTACTCGACCGAGGCAACAACCAACTTGATCAAATCAGCTCTACCGTAACTCTAGATCCTTTTTCAGAAACATTTTTCACATCTCAAAATGGTGGAAGTGCAAATAATAATGGAGGACATCACGGAGGTGGTGGTGGCTCAAATGGAAATAATGGAGGAGGACAAGTCCTCGGAGCAAGTGATGTTATCAACCCAATCGCTGGACTTTCAAGCTCCATCAATGTCGATTGTGCAGTACTTGATGCCTCACTCGCAGTCAGCACTTTCCCTGATGTAGTCAGTGAAAACCAATGGCCAGCAAAATACATCGGCGCTCTCTACAAGTGCGGAGCCTTCAAAGGAAACGAAGAAGGAAAAGCAGAAATGTGGAGACTCATCTCTCGAGCAGAATTAACAAAAATCGCTCTTATTATTAATAATATTGAAATTGAAACCGGTTTAAGTATTCCGTTCCCAGATGTATCTCGAAGCTCATGGCAGTACGATGTCATTGCTACAGCTTATAAATACAATATTATTAAAGGATATACGAATGGAACTTTTGGTCCGAATAAAACTATTAATAGAAATGAAGCATTGAAAATTACACTCGAAGCTGCCGGATTCGATGCAAGCAAATATACTCCAAACAGCTATTTCACTGACACTGATCGTTCACATTGGTCGGTCCCATATCAATCCTTCGCAAAAGAAAATGACATTTCAAAAGGATACGATGATGGCTCATTCAAACCAAATAACCCAATCAATCGATCAGAATCCGCAAAAATGTTTGTAGAAACGGCTCAGCTTATCAAGGACTGGTTCCCTCCAAAATAAAAAATCACATAGAGCAAATCAAAGGCCGAGAAACTTCTTATATAAAAGAACTTCTCGGCCTTCTTGTTTTATAAATTCTTCAGATCCCTTTTTCTACTTCATGCTGTTCAAAATTCCGACTCACATGAAACTCATGAGCGATGATAGAATATTCAATTACTAGTAATGGAACGGCGAGGTACCCAACACCAAGCGTCAGTGTAAAATTAAAAATAGCATGTAACACGGTAGCAACAAAAAGCCCCTCAGCAATCAATTCATCTTGGCGAAAGGATCGTGCAAATTTCTCATGCAAGTTTTTTCCTTGCAAAAAATGAATAGATCTCAGAAATCTTATTTTTATAGCATTTCCCAAGTGGAACATTTTCCAGTTTGTCCCAGCCGTTTCTACATGAAGTTGTTTGTGATGAGCCAAAAAACGAGCTTTCCCATAGTAATATCCGAATATTCCTGAAAACATTATATGAGCCATGGTTGAAATAATAGCCCGAACAAGAAGAGCTGGAAGCACCGACTTTATATCAACAAAAGCATCTTGAATAATCTGAAAATAAACAATATTTTCTACCAGAGAAAACCCAAGTGCTGCAGCGATAGAAAACTCAACTCCATCAATAATTCTTGTAAATATACGACGACGACCATCCACTTGAGCTACTACAAAAGCTTTCGAACACTCTTCGATCAAAGCCATAATCATAACTCCAACGAAAAGTTTCAATAAAAACCCGCCCGTAAAAAAATCTTTCAAAAGCAAAGAGAGACTTCCTGAATATTTTTCAACCGCTAAAGATTGCGTCACAGTATACAGATTCAAATCCACTCCTCCATATTCCTTGAGAAGATAGTTTACCAAGAGCACCAAAGGGACAGCAATCATCCCACAAAAAAGTGTCACAAATAAAAAATTTTTATGGGGACGATCAAGAGAGTCACTCCGAAACATTACGAAAAGAACAAAAATAACGGGAAGGAGTGCCAGAAGAAAAAAGAACAGAATCATAATAATCGCATAAATTTTATCCTATTATATCCCTTTCTCCATTTCTTAAATATACTCAGTCCTTCTTTTCAAAGACTCTATACAGCATTTCTATAGCCCTTCCTCTCTCCAAACCTTGACCAAATTTAATCTCACCTTTGGTGTTTGAAGGGATTAAGTCATCTTTTTTGAACGCCCCTTCCATATCAGAAAACCAGTGATCTTGTTTTACATCTGCATAGTTTGGCTTATCCTTTTGTGGAAGTTGTTCAAGATTCAACAACATCTTCCCCGCTTCTTCGACTCGAACCGGCAAATCAGGCTTGAAGGTATGATCTGGGAACCCATCAATCACATCTTTTGCTTGCAAAATTCTGACAAAACTTCTCACCCAATGATTGGCGTTATCAATATCTGAAAGCCCAGTATCTCCTTCTGTTTCCCGAAGACCTGCCGCTGCTGCAAACATCTTCGCTACTTCTGCTCGAGTCACAAAACGACCCCAATCAAAATCTCCACCTGCTTTGATAACACCCTTACTCACAGCCCATTTCAAAGCATCATAGTACTCATAGTCTGGAGTCACATTATTGAAAAGAGAAGCATTCGCCTTTTTTGTTATTCCAGAGCTATTTCCCGTCCTCGATGCGGCTACTTTCCCTGTCAATTCATCTGGAGTTGGCTCAGTCTTTGGATAGGTATCAAGCGAGTCATTAAATTTGACCGTTTTTGTCTTCGGCTTTGTAGTCACAGGAGTCTTCACATCTTTTGTTAATGTCCCAAGGCTCCTTGCTTCAACAAAAGCTTCATCCCAATACTTTCCAGAAAGACTCGTCTTTTGAACTTCCTCAGTAGGGTACACTCCAGCATGTATCATCGTAATCCCATCCAAAGTTCCAGAACCGTCATTTGCAAAAACCATCCCTACGTGATTAATCGCCCCTCCTGTTCCTCGACCACCATTATCAAAAAACAATAAGTCTCCCGCTTGCATATCTTTTATAGAAGCAACTTTTACTCCAAACTCCGCTTGAGCAGAGCTCGTACGAGGCAGAGAAATACCTACAGCGTTATGAAATACTGCCATGGTAAAACTTGAACAATCAAAGCCAACTCCATTTTCCCATTCACTTTTTCCTGGCCCCATCTTCCCATTCTTTATTTCAGGTTGAGCCCCATACACATACTTTGTACCAATAAATAATTCTGCTTCTTGCAACACTTTCTTTCGATCACTCTGAGTAAGAATATTTGCCTGTAATTTTTTATCGAACTGAATCAGGGTAAACAGAAGAGTTGCCAACAAAACTCCAGCCACAAAAGACTGCATAGAGGTGATATGTCTTTTGTGTTTAGAAACAACTTCTTTTGAAAGAAGAGCATGTTGAGTAAAACCATTCGACACGACATCTTTACGAATATTTGAATATACTGGATGAATAATAAATTTCCTTTTGTGATGTCTCAACATCAACAACAATACAATTGCGGATCCCAAGATCCCAAAAGCCGCTAAGATGGTGTACCAAGAATCAAAAAATATTGAAGTCATAACCGTTTTTTATATTTTGTTTTTTATTTTTGATTTACCTTTTTCAAGCAAATCAGGACAGTATAACAGAAAATGAGAAAAAATTCAAATCCTTACCTTCATGCGATACTGCAAAGCTTCTTGAACATGAACTATTTGAATGTTTTCAGAATTCTCCAAATCCGCAATCGTCCTCGCCACTTTGATCACCCGAAAAAAAGCACGAGCCGACAAATCAAATGATCTTCCCGCTGAAGCGAGTAATTCTTTTGAAGCTTCATCCAGAGGACAAAAACGATCAATATCCCGTGAAGGGATTTCTCCGTTGCTTGAATATGACAAATCTTTAAAACGGAGCTGTTGTTTCCCGTGAGCTTGAAGCACTTTTTCACGGAGCGAAGCTGAACTATCAGAAGATACCGGCACCTTGGTAAGTAAATCATCCATAGGAACTTTTGGTATTTCCAAGTACAAATCAATTCTATCAAGAAGTGGTCCCGATATTCTTTTTTGGTAACGTTCAATATGAATCGGCGTACATTTACATCGGTTTTCATCCACGAAGGCATACCCACAAGGACAAGGATTCATTGCAGCGATCAAACGAAAGGAAGCTGGAAAGGTGACGCTTCCGGAAACTCGAGATACCGTAATGTTTCTATCTTCGAGCGGTTGCCGTAATGCTTCTAAGCTGATTTTCGGAAACTCCGCAACTTCATCAAGGAACAAAACTCCATAATGTGCTAAAGAAATCTCCCCAGGACGAGGAATCTTCCCGCCACCAACCAAAGAAATATGAGAAGCGGTATGATGAGGACTACGAAAAGGTCTTTCGGAAATCATTGGTTTCTCTTCAGAAAGTTGACCATGGAGAGAATAGAGCTTCGAAACTTCAATTTGTTCTTCATAGCTCATTGGTGGAAGAATGGATGGAAATGTTTTTGCAAGAAGGGTTTTCCCTGAGCCAGGCGGTCCATTGAAAAGAACATTATGTCCCCCTGCAGCCGCTATCTGAAGAATTCTTTTGGCTTGATACTGCCCACGAACATGAGAAAAATCATACGGGAATATTTGTGAATTTGGATCTGGAATTTGATATGAAAACATTTCTAACTCTCGATCCCCTTCCAGATATTCTATAAGTTCTTTCAAGTTTTGAACGGGAATAATTTTCACATTTTTTGCCAAACGAGCTTCAGCCAAATTTTTTTCAGGAATGACAATATATGGAATTTTCATTTTCTCAACGTGTAACACCAACGGAAGAATACCCTTCACACGACGGAGTTCCCCATTGAGGTTCAACTCCCCGACGAAAATATGATCATCTGGAATTCGATGTATAAGACCTTTGGAAGCCAAAATCCCTAGAGCAATGGGGACATCAAACATGGGCCCACTTTTGGGAATATCAGCAGGAGCCAAATTTACAGCAATTTTTGACCGAGGAAACTCAAATCCACTTTGCTTAATGGCCGAACGAATACGTTCTTTGGATTCTTGAACCATAGTATCTCCAAGGCCAACAATATTAAATCCAGGAATACCACGATGAATAGCGACTTCTACCTCGACCAAATGACAGTCGAGAGCGTAGGAGGTGAGAGAGAGTACTTTTGGGAGCATAGAAAGAAGTAAACAACTAAAAACTAAAAATGAAAAACGTTAGTAAATTGATAAGTGGAAAAGTGACATGGGGGCTGTAGGGGACGTCACACTGTGCGTCCCGCGAGAGGGATTCTCGCTCGAAATGCAAAATATGCATATTCAAGAACAACTTAACGTACAATGTTAAAAAACTTATGAAATACATGACACGTTCTTCAAAAAACGCTACAATAAAGCCATATCACAGCCCTATGATTTTAGAAAAACTCCACCTCCATCACTTCCGAAACTACGAAAACGAACTCATAGATTTCTCTCCAAGCCTCACACTCCTGATTGGAAAAAATGGACAAGGGAAAACCAATCTCTTGGAAGCTATTTTTTTTCTTGTTTTTGGAAAATCATTCCGATCAGACAAAATAAAAGAAGTCATGTTTTGGGGAGAGACGCAAATGCATGTACAAGCGCTCATCAAATACGAGAACGAAAAAAGAAATCGAAAAATCGACATATCTTGCAATGTAAATGGACATCTTCTCGAAAAAAATATGTGTATAGATGAGGTCCCCGTGAAACACTTTGATTATCTG
>CAZQCN010000005.1:0-4897 GCA_964592185.1 uncultured Candidatus Peribacteria bacterium | reverse complement strand
GGAACATATAATGCGGTACTTTTCCTGCCAGACGACCTCAACATGATTGATTTAGAACCTTCACTCCGCAGACGATTTATGGATATCACTCTCTCTCAAGTAGATCCTCAATACGCCTATCAACTTACTAAATATGGGAAAATATTAAAAATTCGAAACAAACTCCTTCAACAAATACAAATGAGAAAAAGTGAGTCTGCTGAACTTGTATTTTGGGATGAAGCCCTTGCAGAATATGGTACCGCTATTATACAAAAAAGAATCTTCTTCATAGATTCACTCAATCAAAAAACAAGCGAACTCTATAGTGCCGTTGCAGAAAAAAAACACGATCTCCTGTGTCACTACGAACCAAGTTTCAAATCAAGAGAAAATATTCAAAAAGAATTTTTACAAAACCTCCAAGAAAAAACTCCCGGAGATCTCCTGCGTGGACATACCAGTATTGGACCACACCGAGATGACCTGAGCTTCTCTATTAATGGAAGAGATGCGAGAGGAACTGCTTCACGTGGCGAATATCGAACACTCGTACTTGTTTTGAAAATGCTTGAACTTGATTTCATCGAAGAAAAAACGAAAAAACGCCCCATCTTCCTTCTCGATGATATCAGCTCAGAGCTTGATGAATCCCGAAGAAAAGCTCTGTTTCAGCTCCTTGGAAAACAACAAAGCATTATCACTTCGACAGACGAAACTCTATGGAATTCAATCCATTCAGAAGGAAAATATATATATCACGTTGAAGCCGGGAAAGTGAGAGAATAGAAAAATATACCCTCTTATGCTAAGATAAAGACAATACTTCTGAAATAACAGAAATAAAATTTCTTAAATTTTCACAAAGATGTTTCACAATCAAAAAACAAGAAGAATAATTGGTATATTCTCTCTTACACTCACTCTTGCTGTCATAGCTCAATTTGCATTGAGAGGGAATTTTGGTGATTTTCGAGGAGCTTTAATTACCCCCGCATGGGTCAGTTCATATAGCGGAATTCAAGGAGATATTGTCATCAATGAAATTGGTTGGGCTGGAACAGATAATGGCTCCAACGATCAGTATCTGGAGCTCAGAAACATGACCAATTCCAGCGTCAACTTTACGACCGATCCTCTAGAAATATGGAAAAATGGTTCTCTTCTTCTCACCATCAATACAGGCACTATCCCTGCTAATGACTTTTTCGTAATAACCCAACTTGGAGGAGTTAATACAAAGGTCAACTCTCCAGACTTTACTTCTGCATCTCTCATACTAGACTCAAGCAATGTGCAGTATCAGCTCAAGGATCAAAATACAACCAATATCCTCGATACTGCAGATGATGGTGTTGGATCAGTATTCGACGGAAGCAACGCTTCAGGAAACCATTTTTCAATGGAACGAGATATCCAACCTTACTCTTCTCCAAACACAGCAAATACTGACGGACAAAATCAACAATATTGGCATACTGCTTATAAAGCATTCAATTTCTCCTCTCTCGCATCAAACAACAAAGGAACTCCGGGAGCTTATAATATGCTCAGTCAGGGAGATATCGTTATCAATGAAATAAATTGGGCTGGAAATCCAAAAAATGAAAATGACGATTGGATTGAGCTTCGAAACATGACCAACCAAGATCTTGGAGATCTTACTGGAGATATCGAGTTTTTATTCGAATTTTTGTCTGACGGGAACACCTTAAGTCTACAAACACTCCTTTCATCTTCCCAACTTTCAAGCCTATTCCCTTCACAAGGGCTTGCTCTTTGGTCGAAACTTCCTACAAGTAGTTCGTATATTACAGTACCATCAGAAATCTTGAATTTTGATCTCGGATCAAATGGCATTCAAGTTTCTCTCGATATACGAGTGGATCTGGGAACCCCCTACTCAGGACTTATAAATATGGATAAGGTAGACGATGGAATTGGCGCTCCACTCGGTGGGAACAGTAATGTATTCGCCAGCATGGAAAGAAATCTCGTCCCATATTCATCTCCAGACAATGCAGTAATCGATGGACAATCTTCAGCTTACTGGCACACGGCATCTCAATCCGTAAATCTAGAAAACTCTCCAAATGCTACACCTCTGAGTACTCCAGGAGCCCAAAACAGCTCCGAATTCTTGATCAATGAAATCCATTGGATGGGAAGTTCTATTAGCCCAACAGACTACTTTATTGAATTAAAAAAAATGGATTCCGATTCTGTTTGGCCCGATGGAAGCGCTCCAATCGGAACTCTCAAATTTCAAGAAAAACCATCAAGCACATGGATTGACGTATTTAACGTCGGGACCGTTCCTTCGAATAAAGACTTTTTGGTAAATGCACACGAAATTCTTGGTTCAGGAACCTCAGCCACAGAAACGGCCGTCCCAAATTGCCAAGCAATGAATACCAACCTCACTTCTCCTACTTTAAGCTCATTCTCCAATAATACTTTCCGAGTTCTTTGGAGTACGCCATATGGAGACTACGTTATCGATGAGGCCGGTCCTTGGACTGGAAATCCTTTTGCCGGTTCCGATTCAGGAGGAGATTTCTTCTCTATGGAAAGAAATCGTATTCCTATGGATGGAACAAACGCTGCACACTGGCATACATCATACACACAATATGGGTACAAGACTGGGACAAATACCGTCAATAGAGGAACTCCTTGTTTCGAAAATAGTGTGTGGAAAGGAGACCTCGTTTTAAATGAAGTTATGTGGATGGGAACCGACTCTTTAGCTCCATACAATAGCGAAGATTGGTTTGAAGTAAGAAACATGAGTTTGACACATGTCATCCCAGATACCGACAGCTTCCTCTCTGTAAACATAAGCAATCCTTTGTCGAGCGTAGCTCTCACAGCCCTGAATATAGCTCCTGGAGAATTCGTTGTAATAAAAAACACCACTGCTTCTTCTCTCATATCCAGTCAAAATTTCCCAGGAATTTTCTCTATCGATCAATCTAATAATGAAATAAATCTTAGTCTTTATTATCTTCCTCTTCTTTCAAATACAAATATCGATACAGCAAATAATGGAGGCCCATGGTTCTTTGGCGATGAAACACCAGGAAGCTTCAAATCTATGGAACGAAATATCATCCCCTACAGTGCCCCCGCTCAGTCTCTCGTTGATGGAGAGAATACAAGCTATTGGCATCATGCTCTCTGGTCAAAAGGTTTTACCAATTACAGCGGGATCAATCCTCCAGTACTCGGCACAACTCCGCTCGGAACACCAAAATTCAATAACAGTATTACTCTTCCTTCCGATATAACAAACTTCACCGTAACAGAAGAAACATCTACCACTCTCGTCCCACTCAATTCAGGACAAGGACAAATCAATGGAAGTTTCAATGCCAATGGAAATCTCTCGACTGATCTCTATGAAATTGAGCTTTCTACGAATGGATCAGGATACGCAAGCATAAGTAATGCCATGCTCGACTTCGGTTCATTTCCTACAGTGACCTTTGTTCATAATGCTCTCGATGATCTCACTAACTACCAGTACAAAATTCGAGTAATTGACAGTTTTGGAAGTGCGAGTAACTTTGTTTTCTCAAATACGGCGAATACGCCTGACAGAACGCCTCCTACGATAAATACCATCGCTCCGTTCATTACCACCACCACCCTCCTTACAAACACTTTTTCTTTTAGCACCAATGAAATAGGAAGCATCAACCCAGGGTTTTATACTGGAGGATGTAGTGGGACTGGTGGTCCAATTGGAGCAGGAAACTTCACTGCCTCTCTCACGATACCAAATATAGGAAGTTACAATTGCAGTATTCGTATCCTCGATTCAATTGGAAATTTTGTAGATCATTCGATCGCAACCTTCAATGTTGTACCTCCTCCGGTTATTACACTCGATTCGATCATTCCTGCCTCTCCGACAAACTCAAATTTTACTATTACTTTTACTATTACAGGTATCCTTGGGATAAATGACTCAGCGACCCTTGTAAGTATGAATCCAAGTATAGCCGGTACTCTCTCGCTCATTTCTGGGACCACCGGAAGCTCACCACTCCAATATACTTATACTCCCAATACCCTACCAGCTTCGGGAGTTTACTCATACACTCTCTCTGGAGAAGATATTAATGGAAACACTGCAACGTATAATGGAAACCTAACCGTCGATACTATTGCTCCCGTTGTCACTCTCAATAGTGGCCCCAATATTTTTAATACTTCAGCTCCCCTAATAAATTTTAGCATTTCTGACACTCTCAGTAGCTCAGCAAACGTATCAGTCAGCGCACCTTGCTCCATCTCTCCCGCTAATTACGCCCTCCCAGGAACGTATAGTTTTACTCTTTCCCTGCCAGATGGGAGTTATTCTGGATGTCAGCTTCAAGCAACAGATCTCGCCGGAAACACAACCAGCGTAAATCTTCGTTCACCAATAAATACATTTTTAATTGATACGGTCACACCAACTATCAACTCTTTAGACATAATATCCACTAATCCAACCAGCACCCTCGCTACTACAGGAAACACAGTAACTATAGATTTTACCGCCAGTGAACCGCTTCTTTCTTCACCCACTATCAGTATTCCCAACTTTGGTATCATCAATACGTCTCTAACTGGTTCAGCCTCCACATGGACATATTCCCAGGTTCTCACAGGAAGTGAAGCCGTAGGACTGGTTGGATTTACTATTAATTTTTCTGATCCTTCAGGAAACACTTCAAGTGCCAACAATTCAGACATCAACGGAACCAACGGTTCAGTAACCGTCGCGTATTCGACTCCCGTAGCAACATTCAGTTATTCCCCAAGTCAGCTCACAAAAAATGGTGTCAACCTCACTATTACAGCTGATTTAGGGACAGATGAACCACTCACCAATCCTCCTTTCATCACTCTTACTCAACCAGGTGGT
>CAZQCN010000004.1:28534-42182 GCA_964592185.1 uncultured Candidatus Peribacteria bacterium | reverse complement strand
ACTACAACAAGAAGAATATCAATTGCTGCGAGGATATTGTTTTGGAGTCCAAATTGAATAGGAGTAAATATAAAGTTGAAGAGAAGATTGAGAAGGAACGGAAGTGCTATCTTGAACGGAAGTTCTTTTCTCAACCATTTGTAAATTATAGTTCCAAAAGAAATAGCGATTAGAATATAAAGAACCGTCCATACCGGTCCAAAGAGCATTGCTGGTGGAGCCCATGATGGTTTGAGTAAAGTTTGATACCAATCGTAGGTATTCATGTTTTAAAATTAAGGATTTTTTTATTTGCTAAAAGCTATTCTAGTATACTCGGAATCATCTCAATCCCCAACATTTCAAATCCTTGCTTTTTTTAATCTTTGAAATAACGGAAAAATTCCAGGAGTTATAAATAGCACTAAAAGAATAAGTAGGTTTTTGTCTACCCATTGTAAGTAAAAATTTAAACCAAAAGTTGTCAAAGGAAATAAGAGATAAAACACACCTTCTTTCAGAGACATTTGTTTATCTGAGTATCTCTCGACGTGAATGGCTCGATATCCTTTCCCAAAGATCCAATTTTTACCTGAGAAGAAACCACTCAACAGTAAAAAATTATTCATCATGTATATACTCGATACTCCAAATAGAAAAAACTGGATAAGTATCAAAAGGGTCTGATGAGAAAGTTCAAAATGGAAATTGAAAGAAGTGAAAATTGTATTTACTAAATATTCAAAAGAAAATAGAAATAGTATGAAGCAACTCCAAATACTTAGAAACATCTTCGTCCTATCTGAAGGAATTCTATTTCGAAATATGTGATTAAAAACATAAAGTATCGGCAAAACAATGAAAATCAAAAATGCCGGAAGTAAAGAAAATATAAACATCCCTCCTACCTCTATCAACCAATACAGACAAGCTATTGACTCAATCAACAATACTTTTTCCTGAAGTTTTTTTGTGATTTCACTTCTATCAGAGAGACAAATAGTGATAACGAAAAAAACGGTCAATACATACGGCCATCCATCCACAAATTGTTGCCCAAATTTTTCAGTAGTTTGATTGAAAAATAGAACAGAAACTATACTTGCGATAGAAAATGTATTTGCTATTTTCGACCAGTTTTTTGATATGTTTTTATATTCATACATTATCCCCAGTAGGATAGGTATAACTATGATCGGAAACATATGATCCAAACTTCCTGTGAATTGAAAGGATGAATATATCATGAAAGCAAGTGCCGAGGCTCCTGCTGACCAAAGAAGAATTTTGAAACTCAAGAATATAATTCTTGTAATATGGTTCCAAGAATAATTTCTTGAAGGAGATGTTTTCCTCTTCATACTTCAAAGTTTTTAGAAAGACATTATATTTTTCCAATAAGGTCTTCATTTGGAGTAAGGGTTTCTCCTCCTGGAGACCAACTCGCAGGACAGACTTCGCCGACATGGTCTCCTACATAAATAGAAGCTTGAAGTTTTCGGAACGTCTCTTTTACATTTCGTCCAATACTATTATCGTTCATTTCCATGGATTTCAATATTCCATCTGGGTTTATAATAAAAGTTCCTCGAGTCGAGAGCCCTTCTTCTTCGAGATAGGTTCCAAATTCTTTTGAAATACGACCTGTCGGATCGGCTACCATGGGAAACTGAATGCTTTGAATAGCAGGCGATGTATCATGCCAGGCTTTGTGAGCGAAAGCGGTATCAGTACTTACGCTCATTACTTCTGCTCCGAGCTTTTGAAACTCTGCGTACATAAGAGCGGTTTCTTGTAATTCAGTAGGGCAAATGAAAGTAAAATCAGCCGGATAAAATATCAGGACGAGCCATTTTCCAGCGTAATCTGAAAATTTTGCTTTTTGAATTTTGCCTTGAAAATAGGCATCAAAAGTCATGTCAGAGATCTTTTCACCAATTCGAATCATAGAGATGGGTTAGCAACGCTATGATTTTATCATTTTTTTGATATATGAGGAAATCGTTCTCTCATGAGGGAGAGGTGTGCGAACTTAGACTTGAGCTAACTCATATTCTTCTTTGCTTTTGTAAAATATTTTTTTCTTTTGATCATAAAAATAGTATTGAGCCCAATAGTTTTGATTATCAAACTCTTCGTTTGAGACTTGAATACTAAATTTCTTTTTTAAATCTTCTATTGTAAATGTTTTTATCCAATCAGGTTTTTGATTTTTGAAACTTTCTACTACTTTTTTTGCCTTTACTTCTAATCTGTCTCCTTCATTTATATCAAAAGGGATTTTATATATCACTACATCACCTTCCATTTCAATTCTTTCATCTCTTTCAACTTTCTCTCCTCCCAATTCAGTAAGTATCTCTTTATTTTCTTGACTCAATTGAGTGTAATTAACTGTTACATAACTCTCAAGACCATTATTTCCTTTTTCGTTCTCTGCTGAAAAGAATACTTGAACTCCCTTTCTTCTTAGAATGGCAGAGGCCTCTTCCAGATTTGGATTTGCTGATAATCTGACATTTTTAATTTCTTCTAGAATCGAGTGGTAGTTCTTTATTGATTCTTTCTTCTCTTCTGAATTATGAATATGAGAAAAATTACTTTCTAACACAAGAAAACCTTGATTGAACGAGATATCCCCTTCATTTTGATATCCTGAAAAAGTATAAATTTTCCCTTTTATTATTTCAAAATGAGCTCCATCTTCTGAAATTTTTATTTTATTTTCTTCTTGATCCAGCCATGTATAGAAAAGTTCTTGCGCTTCTTTATTATTTATTCCCTCTTCTTTGAGTAAAGTAATTACTGCGTTTGGAAGTATTTCTTCTTGATTTTCAGAATGATCTCCTTGGAGATTCTTTAATCCAAATCTGATCGCAAGAACTTCTTTTTCTCCTCCCTTCATTTGGTCGAAATTATCGGAGTGACTTGGAATTGTATTATTTATTTCATCTGGGATCATACTTTTTGATTAGAATTCCATTTATTGTATCATAAAAATTCACTTTTATCCATTCTATTCCATGCATAATATCGAATGATCCGTATCAAGCTTCCGAAAAGTCCTGATATTGTCCCTCCTAACACAATACCCCAATAGTTCAAAGGATTTTCAAAAGAAAACCAACCATAACAACGTCCATCACAGCTTCCGTCTTCTGGTCTAGAAAACCATGGCTTATCTTGATATTCCCAAAAAAGTTTTGCCAATAAACAGTAGAAAGCAATGGAACACAATATCCATACAATATCTTTGTACCATTTATTTTTGGACAGAGTTACGACAGAAAAAGAAGCAATAGAGACACCATACACAAAATAACTGTAATATGTTTCGATATATCCTGTATGGAAAATAATTCCTATTGTGAGCACAATACATGAGAGGGTGAATGCCACAATAGTTTCTTTGTTTTTTCGTAATATTGATTTCATAGATTATAAAATTGTCTGAGAGAATTTTTGAAAATACATCGGCATGCTGGGAATAAATTTTTCTGGCGTTTCCAGTAACTCATGCTTCAGATCTTCTGGGCTAAACCATTGAATAGCTTCCACCTGATTTTCTTCCAAAATAAACTCACTTACATTTCTATCAATCTCTAGAAAAAACCACTGAGTGAAATGATGGTACTCTCCCGTGATTTCAACTTTTGGACCCAGAGTGGGTTGGATATTGAAAAGTCCAATTTCTTCTCCAGCTTCCTTGATAATATTTGACTCATAGGTCTCCCCTTCCTCGACCGTCCCTGCGACTGCCGTCGCCCAGAGGCCGGGATGATGAGATTTGGAATGATGGCGTTGAGCGAGGAGAATTTCGCCTTTTGAATTCGTGATCCAGAGAGCAGAAACACGATAAATTTCTTCTTTCCTAATATCTTTTCTTTCTTTGTAGCCGATGATATGGTCGTTTGAGTCGACGATGAAAGTTTTGGGCATAAGATTATTCTCTATATATTGATAGTTTAGGCTATTTCTGTTAAAATAATCAACTTCATAAACGTATTTCTATGTTTGACGGTGAAGCTTTATCAACCATTCAAAGAAAAATGGGGTTTGAAAATCTGCATCGTGGTTTTAATCGTGTAGCGAGTAATTTTTTGTCTGACTTTGGTATAGATATACGAGGTAAACTTCTCCAGCTATTGCAAAAAGATGAGAGTTGTCATGTCGCTGACCTTGGTTGCGGTACAGGGAGGGCTCTTTTGGAGCTCGCGTACTACCCTGACGTTTGTATTCTTGGGAAGCAAGATTTGTATAAAAGGTCTGAGTTTTGTGAAAAAATGACTTTTACAGGAATAGATTTGAACGTTATCGGTTGGGACAAAGACCTTGCTTCTTTTGAAAAAGATCATCGTCTACTTACAAAAACTTTCAATCCTCATATCAACCTTTTAAATGGAGATATTTCTCAAAATCCTCTTTCTTCTCACTCCGTTGACTTGGCCTTGTCTTATGCGACTCTTATGTATGTTCCTGATGGTCTTCGAATGCTTCAGGAAACGCATCGTATTTTAAAACCGAGCTCAGAGGCTTATATTTCTATGATGTATGGGCTTGATGGAATTTCTATGAGTCATGACTTTCAAGACATAATAAATCATAGCAAAAATGCAGAATATAATTTTAGTGCTTACACCAAGAATACAAATAGAGCATATACAAGTTGTATTGTGGTGAATAAAAACTCAGAGAAACCATTTTCTTCTTTTCCATATGTGTTTAAGAAAGCTGTTCCCTATGCTCATCTGTATGGAGTGAATGCTCATAATGAAAGTTTTTTGCAATATTTTGTGAGTGGAAAATATAAGTACAAGGAAAATGAACGAGGATAGTGAAAAATATTATATTGGATAATAAAAATACATCGCCTCCTTCGAATACTTGCTTGGCTCTTCTTTAGAATATATAAAAAACTTCGTCCCTCCAAATTTGAATCCCATTCCAAGGAGTAATTTATTCGCTTGATACTTCGTCGTATCCATTTCCGCATGGACTCCCCTACAACCCTTGGTTTGTTGAGCGATTTTGATTGCTTCTTCCACTAAAGCTTTTGCCAATCCTTTTCCTGAATATTCAGTGGCAACGAGAATTCCATCGATGACGAGTACTTTCCCTTCCGGCCATTCTTCCCACTTCGCCATGAGGTACCCAGCAGGTTTTTCATCGTAAAAAACCACAAGAGGAAGTGTATTCTTCTGGCTTAATTTTGGAATCATGTCTTCTAGAATTTCGTTTGCGTAATTTTCTGAAAGATTTGTTATTGGCTCTGGGAGATCTATTTCGGAGATGGAAATTTTTTCATCAGCAAAAGAGATGGAGAACATTTTTTCGCAGGTGTTGGTGTAATTGAGCTTTGAAAGGGATTCTAATATTTTTTGGGTACCTGTTTTAATTTTTATTGTATTCATGCGTTAGATTAATATTTAACTTCCCATGATTTTTTATGAGAATTATATATAAGATATGGTCCCTCCAGGAACCCTTCAACGTAAGTGAACTGATATGTGTCTGTATCTATCTTCATGTAGTAGGGCTGATCAGATTCCTTGGTCGGTATACCTATTTTATTTAAAACCTCCCAATCGTTTGACTCTGGGATTCTGTTGTTTTCGGATCTATATTGTTCAATTTTCTGAATTAATTCTTCGCCATATTTGATTTTAACTCTTTTTTCATTAGACAGTAGTAACTTATATCCACCTACTAAAAATATAAATATCAAGAGAACAGATCCGAAAACCCGAAGAAATTTAAAGAGCCTGTTTTTTGTTTTCAGTTGATTCATGACTTCTTTTTTAATAAAAGCAAAATAAATCCTATCATTTTTTCTTTTTCTTTTGGATGGCTTTCCGCAACGAGCAATGTAATAGCAGTGAGAGCAGTTGGAGATACTCTCGAAGTATCCAGAATTCCTGCCCGACGCAAAAACCAAACGAAGGCAAATGCTCCGGACCTCTTATTTCCATCAACATATGGATGATCTTTTACGATAAAGTAGAGTAGATGAATTGCCTTTTCTTCAACTGTTGGATACAAATCTTTTCCATCAAAAGACTGGAATATATTTCCAACAATACTGGAAAGAGCCTCAGATTTTCTTTCGGTCCCAAAGAGTTCTGTTGCAATCTTCTTGGAAATCAAATCTTTGCGAAATTCTTGTAATGAATCTATAAGTTCCTTGGTAGTAAACTTTACTTCCTTTTTAGTAGCTCCAGAGGTAGGAAGTTCTGATTTATCATAGGCATCGAAGGAAAGCCAGGTATCAGCAAATGCTTTTACGAGTTCTAAAATACTCTCGGTATCAATATTTGAATTTTTTGGTAATAAACTCTTTACTTGGTCTACGGCTTTCAAGAATATCTCATAATTTTCTGCAATTCTTGATTTATTGATGAGATATCCATCTAACAAATACTTGTGGAGAATACTAGTAGCCCATTGCCTGAATTTTGTTGCCTTTTTTGAATTTACTCTGTAACCGATTGATAATATGAGGTCTAGATTATAATATTCTATTTTTCGTTTTATTTTCCTTCCTGCTTCATCTTGAACTGTTTCCAAAATGGAAACAGTTGCTTTTTTTTCGAGTTCTTTTGTTTTAAAAATGTTGTGGACATGCTTGGAAATAGCTGCTTTTTGCACATCGAATATTCTTGCAACTTCTGTTTGAGTCAATAAGAGTGTTTCTTTTTTTGAATCAATTTGAATTTCAATAGCACCAGACTTCCCTTGGTAAATAATAGTTTGATTTGGAGAGAGTTTTTTCTTCATAGGAACATATAAAAAACATTCAAGTTTATACTAACAAGAGCTCTGGGCTTTGTGTAGGTGAATATTTGTTAAAAAAGTTCTAAAATTTACTTTAAAAATTTTCTCACTTTAAATATATTAGAAGTTGATAATATAAAAACATGATCCTTTCCTAAATTTCAAACTAAAAACGACTCCGACTCATCCTCTGCCTCTCAAAACCTCAGAGCGTCAATGAGCTTCTGGAGAAGTGTACGCTCTCTCAATCTGCTCTCTCACAGCATCTTATAAAGCTCAAAGAGGCTGGTATTGTGAAATGTTCGAGAGATGGGAATAAACAAATTTACAGCGTCAGTGATAAAAAATATTTTCAGGTAGCAAAACTTCTCTTATCTTTAATCTAATACTATGGAAATCAAACAATTTTTCGATACTGCTCTCGCTCATGCTTCCTATGCTGTCGTCGATAATGGCGAAGTTGCCGTCATTGATCCCGCTCGTGATCCTCAGCCTTACTACGATTTCGCTGAAGAGCATGGAGCGAAGATTCGATATGTCCTTGAGACTCATCCACATGCTGATTTCGTCAGTTCTCACCTCCAAATTCATGAAGAAACTGGAGCGACCATCCTCATTAACGAACTTGTGGGTGTGAGTTATCCCCATCAAGCTTTTAATCATGAGGATCGTGTCAGTATCGGGAATGTAACTCTCGAGGCTCTCCATACTCCCGGTCACTCCCCTGACAGTAATAGTTATCTCCTGTTGGATTCAGAAGGACATCAGAAAGCGCTCTTCACAGGAGATTTTCTTTTCATCGGCGATGTCGGTCGACCCGATCTGAGGGAGAAAGCGGGAAATATTCAAGAAGCTCGAGAAGATCTCGCTCGAGACATGTATCATTCCATTCACACGATACTTCCGAATCTTTCCGATGAAGTGATTATTTACCCAACGCATGGAGCCGGTTCGCTCTGTGGGAAGAACCTCAGTGACAAACTCTCAGAAACACTCGGAAATCAAAGGAAAACGAATTGGGCTCTCCAAGAAATGCCAGAAAAAGAATTTATTGAAACCTTGCTCTCTGAACAACCCTATATACCAAAGTACTTCGCTGCCTCAGTAGAAACGAACCGACTTGGGGCACCGAATCTTGAACATTCGCTGGAAGCTATTCCTTTCCTCGCATCGCTTGAGGATATTGAGGATACTTCTCATCTGATTGTCACGCTTCGTTCTTTCTCACATACTCGAGATTATACCTTCCTTACCCTTCCAGCTGGACCAAAGGACAAGTTTGAAACTTGGCTCGGTACGATCCTTGCTCCCGATGAAGCTTTTTATCTGGCTGTGAGTTCGATCGAAGAAGCAAGAATGATCCTCAATCGAATAGCAAAAATTGGATATGAAAAAAATGTCATAGGAGTCTTGGTTCTCGATGAATCTGCATTTACCGTACGATCACCGCTCGACTCTCATGATTTTTCTGATGCTTTCGTACTTGATGTGCGAGAGAAAACAGAACATGAGACAGGGAAATTCTTTGATCATGCGGTAAACATTCCTCTTTCTCAGCTCCGTGAGCGGGTCGCTGAACTCCCTACTGGGAAACCTGTCGCGGTGCATTGTGCCGGAGGGTATCGATCGCAAGTGGCTGCTTCTATCATCAATAGCTACAGACCAGAGCTCGAAGTTATTGATATCGGAGAATCAATAGATCTCTTCAAGTAAATATTTTATTTCAAACACTATCATCACATGAAACATATTAATATCTCAACATTCAAGAAAATTCTCGAAGTCGAAGGAAGTAACGACTCCATAGACTTCATCAATGTCTGTACCCCCGTCGAATATTCAGAAAAACATATTTCAGGAGTCAGAAGCGTCCCTCTCGATGAACTCCCAAAACATCTCAAAGAGTTTCAATCCAAGAAAACCATTTATATTCATTGTCGTTCTGGAAAGCGTGGAGAGAAGGCTGTGGAAACGCTCGAAAAAATGGGAGTCTCGGCAGAACTCGTGAATGTCGAAGGAGGTCTTCTGGCTTGGGAAGAAGCAGGATTTCAAACGCTTTCACTTCTCAAAAAAGGAAAACTCCCTTTGATGAGGCAGGTCTTCCTCACCGCAGGGCTTCTCGTCTTGATTGGTCAGATACTCTTTTTTGTTTTCGGAAGTAAGTACTTTCTGATTCTCTCACTTTTCGTCGGAGCAGGACTCACCTTCTCTGGACTCAGTGGATGGTGTGGATTGCAGATTTTGCTTTCGAAGATGCCTTGGAATAAGCAAGAGAGGTGTGGTTAACTCCAATACACTCTGATTTGTACGTGATTTTGAATAGTATCGTATGTGAGTTCGGCAAACTGGGCTCCTGAACTTGCTGTTATGTGATATATTTCGATGTTTCCTTCGATTTCTGGACTGATATGAGAAGTGCCAGGGGATTCTGAGAGCCACTTCCGAATACTTGATTCATTCGCGGAAAAAGAGAGGAGAAACTCGCGAGTCATGGCAGATCCTTTACTTTCGATAGTAACATTCTGAGCATCGGAAGGAAGTTCGTGTAAATCTGCCCATTGCAATGCGAGTTGAATATTTTTTGAAGTCTCTTGGGATGAAGAAGTACATCCTGAGAAGACAAACAAGAGTTAAAAAAGTGTAAGGGCAAATTTCATATGAGATGACTATTTTTTTACTATGAGTATTCTACCATGCCTCGTCTCTGATACAATGAGAATGAAATCTGTTTCAAGCTTTGTATGATTATGAATTCTCTCACATTAAATCCCGCGAAGTTACTCGCTATTGCATTTTTTCAGGCATTAACTTTTTTTGCTGCGTTCGAAAAAATATTTTTTTCTGAAAATGGTTTATCATTTTTTCAAATTGGGATTTTAACTATTGTTTTGAGTTTATTTATTATTATTTTTGAAGTTCCAAGTGGAGCATTGAGTGATAGATGGGTGAGGAAATATGTCCTTTTATTTAGTGTGCTTTCTTCAGGATTATCTCTCGTATTTTTTACTATAGGATCGAGTTTTATTCATTTTGCCATAGGTATGGTTTTTGCTGGTGCAGCTTTTGTATTTAATTCAGGAACGAACACTTCCCTGCTCTTTGATTCTCTCCAAGAGGAAAGAGATACAGACTCTTTTGAAAGACTCTTAGCATTTCGTCGAATTCTCTCAGGAACTGGCTTTGCCATTGCTTCTTTGGTAGGAGGGTTCGTAGCTGATCGATATGGTATAGAAATTACAATTTGGATAACCTTTATACCTTTGATTCTCGCTCTATTACTCTGTTTGAGTTTGAAAGAACCTTTTTTTCATAAAACAACTGGTGAGTTGAATTATTTTAAACATATTAAATATACAGCGAAACATCTTTCGGGGAGTAAATATTTTTTGAATGTAATTCTTCTCTCGGTGATCATCATGACTACACATATTTTGATTGAAGATTACTCACAATTGTATTTCTTTGCTTTGGGGTTTTCTTTTTTTGTTATTGGTATATTGTCTTTTGTTGAGGGAATTAAAGAAATAATTGCGAATTATATAGGATCACTTCTTCCTAATAAACATGGACTCCCTATGCTCTATGGCTTTCTCCTGATGATTATGGCTGGTTCTCTCCTCATCACTTCATGGCAACTCAATCTGCTTGGTGTAATAGGATTATTTGTTGCTTCGGCAATGTTTTTTATCATTGATGTTCCACTCCTTGGAAATTTTCACAAACAACTCGATAGCAAGATACGAGCAACTTCTGAATCATTTTTGAACTTGGTGACCGAGCTTTCAAAAATGATTCTCGCTGTTGTTTTTTTTGGTATTGCAACTGTGTATAGCATTGGAATAGCTTTTGGAGCACTCGGAATACTTGTTGCTTGTTATTCTTTTTATTATTGGGTGTTTACTTATAAGATTTTTAGAAAACAAAAAGAACTAAAAAGTTCTTTCTGAGAAACAATCTCACAACAGACACCTTATTTCTTTACGATCAATGCTTTATAATCTGTTTTCAAGCATTCATTTTTTGTTTTTTCGATTTGTTCTTTGCTCGCTACGAAGTAGATTTTATTTCTGAATACTTTTACCACAATGACATGTCGAAGGAATTGTATGTATTCTATCTTTTCCTTTTTCACTTCGAATGTATATTCACCGAATGTATACCCCACCGCATCATCTGAAAAGAAGTATTCTATGTTCCCTACCTTGTAATACCATTTGGCCATCAATAACTTGATCAATGGGAGGATGAAATACATGCTAATTGGAAACAAGATACAAACGATTGCCAAAAAGTATCTTTCTCCCAGTACATTCATGAAGAAAAGAAAGGCAAATACAAAGAGAAACACTTGCTCAACTCTCCTGCCTAAGAGTCTGTAGAGATTTCCGAGGAAATACTGTTTGTAGGTGAATTGTGTTGTGAAATGGATCATGTTCAGGAATGCATTATTTTATCAGGGCAGACTTCTTCTTTGTTAAAATTTTACACATCAATCCAGTTATTCCAAAGATTATTAGGGAGAAAATAAAATGAACTAGTGGGAAAAAACCTAAAATCATTATTGGATCGAATTCTCCTTTTGCTCCGCTTTCATTAAGAGTCCAATTGATTGAAGGATTGAGAAAAAGAGTAGGAGTATAGATAATTATTAAGATTATGTTTGTTGAAAAATTAAGTGCTATGCTTCCTCCGAGTGCGATGAAGCTTCGATTCTTTTTGTACTGTTTTATGATCCAAAATATACCGACAAGTATTGTGGAGATAAAAAACAGAAGATGCAAAAGAGGAGCTATGCTCGATAGACTTATCAGAATAGATAGTTGTGTGAATAAATATCCAAGTAATATGTAGTTGTAAAACTTATTCTGAAATATTTTCTTTATCCAGGTCTTCATAAATGTTTTTTTAATAATGAAATTTTATTTCTTTTTCTTTGAAAATATTACTATACCTCCGAGGAAGATTAGTATGCCAAGACCAACACTATACCAAACAATTTTATTGTTTTTTGAGCTATCTGAAATGTCATTATCGCTTGGAATTTTCGATGATTCTAGAACGGAAGTTGCTTCTTTTAAATCGGAGCTTTTTTCTTTGGGTTCAATAATTTTATTATTAAGATACAGAATTGGCTCCTGACCACTATAGTCAAAAGCAAAATCAGTTTCTTTTCCTCCAGAATTAAGAAATATTTGTAGAGCCTCATCATCTAAAGATGTGTTTTCCAACAATTGTGCATCAGCATAGTTTTCGCCAGCTATTTCGAATATCCCCCAAGCAGGAATATATAATGAATCCACCTTATTCAATGACATAAGATATTTTTTTCCAACTTCAGTTTCATTTTCGTTTCTCTTTAAAACTGTATTTTGCTCGTTTTCATTAAAGGATATTATGTCTCCATTTTTAAGTGACTTTACCGTGGTTTGAGGGAAAACAGAGATAATTTTCACCTCTTTTAAATTATTATTTGCAGACAAAACTTCACCAAGTATCAAAGTATTTGCCTTGTGACCACCCATAAGACAACCTAGTGGGTCGCAAGCATATGATTTTGTGGCTCCAATAAATAAAGTGCAGATGAGGATAGTGAGAACAAAAACAAAATTTTTGATCATACGATTGTTTAAAAGAATAAATATGCTGGAGAATAGAGCGATAGAGTTTCCCATTGGATTCCTTCCTTGTTGGACATTTTAAACCAATTCAATAATAAATAGCCTTTGGTGGCGCTTATTTCTTCTGACTCTCAATTAAACCAAATAGCATTTTCGAAACTGCTTCATATTCATTGTACATACGATTATAGTACAGTGAATCGATAATTTTGTCAACGAATAGTAGCTGTAAGATAGCAACGCATTCGTGAGCAGACCCTCGTGTAATAGTATAAAAGTTCCTTCGATCAGCTTTTGAAAATTTGCTTGTCCCTTCGGCAATATTTAAGATTACACTGGATGAAGCTCGGGAGAATTGATCGATAAAATGTTTCGGTACATTGTGATCTTTTAGAAGGTGTTTAATCTCTTTGTGAATATTTTTTGATTTTTGGTATACAGATAGCTTTTCGAAATCGAACATATATGAAGAGTTAAATGTCTTTTCTATTAAATCAAACAAAGTTATCACCGATACGCTGTCGCTTTCGGGATCCCGAAATGAGCGAAGCGATAAGGATCGGGAAAAACATTCTGAAATTTCATGACAGAAATAAGAATTAATAATAACGCCAATGATTTAAAGCTAGGTAAAATAGTGCGAGTGTCAGTGTGAGCGACGAGTCCGCCAAAAAATTTCTCGCTCTGTACACACTCACACTCAAAACTAACTCGTTTCCCGTACCTCAAAACCTCGCACTTGAAAATTACGAACGAAGTGAGAAATTTTCTGGCGGAGAGACAGGGATTTGAACCCTGGATACCGGTAAAGGTATTTCGCGTTTCGAATGCGACCCATTCGACCACTCTGGCATCTCTCCGTGAATTTATTCTATCGGTCGATACAATAATGCATACTCTGATTTTTTGAAACCATTCTTTTCATAAAACTTCATAGATTCAATATTTGATGGGAGAGCTTCTAGTTCGATTCCTATGGCAGTATCTCTATTTTCTTGGCTCAAGTAATTGAAAAAATCTGTTGCGATGCCGTGATTTCTATATGCATCGCCAACAAAAATTTCATCCACGTTCAAAATCACTCCTCCATATTCATTGCTCCAGAAATTAATAACGATAGCGTAGCCGACTACCCTGTCTTCAAATTCGAAAACATATATTTGTCCAGCATCTGGGTGTGATTCGAGAAATTGAATAGTTTTGTGAGCTTTACTTTCCGTCATTTCGAGTTCAGCGATATCCAACTCATAAAGTTCATGAATGTATTCGACGACTATTTC
>CAZQCN010000004.1:22747-28524 GCA_964592185.1 uncultured Candidatus Peribacteria bacterium | reverse complement strand
TGCCGGAATATGAAAGTCTTTTATTAATTATTAGAGTGCGGTGTTTTTTAATATTTCTGCTATAGTATCAATATTGTATCACATAATATTCTCCATGACATTCGAAGAACTCAATCTCATTCCACAAATTCTCAAAGCACTCCATCACAAAGGCTACACCGATCCGACACCGATTCAAGAGCGAGCTATCCCAGTCTTATTACAAGGCAGAGACTTGTTAGCCTGTGCTCAGACAGGGACAGGGAAAACCGCTGCTTTTGCTCTTCCTATTCTCCAACTTCTGCACAAGGATCAGAACCAGGCTGACCAAAGACGAGTGATAAAAGCTCTCGTTCTCACTCCCACCCGTGAACTCGCGATTCAGATCCAAGAAAGTTTCGAAAATTATGGAAAAGAATTGAAGATACGATCTACGGTGATTTTCGGTGGAGTTAAGCAACATTCACAGGTCAGAGAGATTCGTGCTGGTGTAGATGTACTTATTGCCACCCCAGGGAGGCTTCTGGATCTCTTGAATCAAAAAATTGTGAATCTAAGCACGATTCAATTCTTCGTCCTCGATGAGGCGGATCGGATGCTTGATATGGGTTTCATCAATGATGTGAAGAAAATTGTTCAGCTCATTCCTGTAAAAAGACAGACATTGTTTTTCTCTGCGACGATGCCTCCAGCGATAGCAACACTCGCTCATACGATCTTGAATCAGCCAATCAAGGTCGAAGTCACTCCAGTATCATCGACAGCTGCTACGGTACGACAGTCGGTCTACTATGTGGATAAGATCAAGAAAAAAGATCTCCTACTTCATCTCCTCAAAGACGAAGTCAAAGGCTCGGTATTGGTTTTCATGCGGACCAAGCATGGAGCGGATAAACTTAGTAAATTTCTGAATATAGAAGGGGTTCGCTCAGAAGCGATTCACGGCAATCGATCTCAGGGTCAGAGACAAACAGCTCTGACGAATTTCAAAGAAGGAAAGACGAGAATTTTGGTTGCGACTGATATTGCTGCTCGAGGAATTGATATCAATGCACTTCCCTATGTCATCAACTACGATATCCCAAACGAACCAGAGACCTATGTTCATCGTATAGGACGGACCGGAAGAGCGGGAAGTGATGGAACGGCGATTTCTTTCGCTGATCATGAAGAAAAAGCCTATATCAAAAGTATTGAGAAGCTGATCAACAGAAGCATTCCTATCATTGCGGCTCATGCCTTCCCTATGACTGCGTACGTCCCTGGAGTCGCTACTCCCAAGAGCCAACCACAACAACAGCAGAGTAGAAGTTTTTCACGACCAAGACAAGCGACGAGTCACTCGAGCTTTAGTAAGAATCAGAGAGGCGGTAGGCATCGACCGTAGGAGACTTAAGAAGATTTGAAGTGGGATGAAAATCTATATTTCAGTGAACTTAAGAGTTCTTGTGATGAAGTCCTTCCCAAACCCATAGCACATTGGTGTATTAAGGCTTTTATAGCTTCTTCAACGTCTTCAGGAATAAAAGATATGGTTTTATATTTTTCATTTTCATTTTTACTTTTATAAAAAAATACAAGATTTTTATCTTCTGAAATATATGGTTTATATATTCCTCCTCCAACTGTCGATATATTCCAATTATTATATATATTGCTATCTACAGAAGGGATTGGAAAATCATAAGAAAGGTAAAGACTTTGATTGCGAAATAAAAAATCATTTTCGGTTCGAGAAGTATTCGTTATATGTTCAGTTGTACCTCCTCCTCGTTGATTCAAACTTTCCCCCCATTGAATAAGCTCTCTTGCCTGGTCAGAAAAAAAACTTGTTTCAATTTGTTGTTGATCTCTATATTTTAGGAGAATGAGAAGAAGTGATTGTTCGGTAGTATGATATCCACACATCACATTCACATCCGAAGAGAGAATTGGTCTATAATGAACTCTTTGACCAAAAGGATCTTTCGTCGGATATGAAGCAAGATTCGTCTGTCGGATACGAAGATCATAATGATTATCTCCACCTATCTCAGTAGTAATTTGAGATCCGTCAGGTCTTTTACTGATCCATGAATATGGTTTGTTATATTCTGAGCATTTTTCTCGAGACTTCAAAATGATATATGCACTCAAAGTTCCAAAAAATTCATTTAAGGTTGAAAAACCAAACTTTTGATTATCCCAGAACTCATCTTCATTCAAAATTAATGAAGGAAGAGAGCCAGAAAAAAGATCTATATCTTCATAACCACATTCTTTACGATCAGAAAAGTTACCTAATTTTGGGAAATCAGTGGGAGGAAATAATAATTTTTGATTTAAAATTTCTTTTTCATATTGTGTAGGTTCTTGTTTTTGAACTTTCCACGAAAAAAGTTGTGGATCATTCAACATATTTCCAATGGTATTTAGGTAAGATCCTCTTGCGTTCAAAACTACATCATCAAAATATCCTTCACTTCGAAGCCACTTGAAGTGTCCTTCAATTTCCTTTGAATTGTGAAAAAGAGAAATAAAAGTATCGTTTTCGGGATCATTAAAATATCCGTTTACTCTCTCTTCCAAACCGAAATGACGCAGTTTGTCTAAAGCTTCTGGATAGCAGATAAATTCATTCACAAATTATTTTTTAAATTGAGAATACAATGTATCAAAATGTTTAGACCCAAACAAATTAAAAATTTCTTAATTCAATTACGGTATCTCGAAAAATTAAAACAATTTCGCTCCATTCTCCACCTTCTTGTCCGGCGTTGCAAGAACCACCTTGTCCCTTGTGAGCTTGTCACCTGTTTCTTACTCTTGCGAAGGAGTTATGCAAGAGGGCTACTATCTTCTTTTTTTTGCGGTAAAGGGAAAAATACGCTCGTTTTTCTTTTATACTCTTCGAAATCTTTTCTTCCTTCATATTTCTTTTCTAGTAATGGTACCCCAGAGACGAATAGAATGAGAAAAGTAATTACCGCTGGGCCAATAAGTGCCACCCAACCATAGGGCAATCCCAAAGCCATAATACCTATTCCCCACCAGAGCAACACCTCTCCAAAGTAGTTTGGGTGTCGGCTATATTTCCAGAGTCCGGAATCAAGGATTCTCCCTTTATTGTTAAGATATTTTTTGAATTGTTTGAGTTGAAAGTCAGCCGTTGCTTCGAATACAAATCCTATCAACCAAATTCCGACTCCCAAAAATAGACTCCAGTGAAAGGTATTCAGTGAAAATTTATGAATGAAGAGAATAGGAAGTGATATGAGAAAAAGAAACACTCCCTGAAGCATGAACACTTGAAGATAGGATCGAATGAATACCGTCTTGCCCCATTCTTCTCTCCATGCCTTGTAGCGATGATCTTCTTCGTGAGACGACACGAACCTTCCTCCAATATGCCAAGCGAGTCTCAGCCCCCATATCGTCACGAGAAAGTTTACTATGAAGCTGGTGAGTGTGAATGTTCCTATAAAAAAATAAGAGGCCCATGCGAGGACAACAAATCCTACTCCCCAAGCAATGTCAGCCACATCGTTTCTTTTTTTCCATACAGCAAACACAAACCAAAGATGCATGTAAGCGAGGACAAAAAGAAATGAAAGGAGAAAATAATTCATAAATGAAAATACGTAGCGAGGAAATAACTAGAAACAGAAACGGAAGCAGCCAGAACCATCCCCCAAATGAGATCAACGATAGTTACGGTAATTGACCAATCTTTGAGTGTTGCAAGATTTGTAAGGTCATACGTGGCATAGGTGATGAGACCAAAGAGCGCTCCAAAAAGGAGGGCATGAAGCCATGAATGTTTCTCAAGGGCAGGAGTGATGACAAACAAGATGAGTCCTGCAATAAAGAGCAAGTAAAAGGCTATGGCAGCATACCAGTTAATATTTGATTTCATGAGAAATCCAATATGTTTGGCGTAAAAGTTTTTGGCTACCAGACCGAGCCACAGCATATCAATGGCGAAGAAAATTGGGAGCGTGAGGAGGTAGAGCTTGAAAAACATAAAAGAGAGTTAAAATATACTAGAGAGGACAGCTTCTTTTTCCAATAGCGGCATAAAATCCACACCAACTAAAGATGACTTCGAAAAAGCAAAAGCCAGAAAGAAAAAGTGTGAACGGATTCCAGTCCGTCAATATAGCGATAAACAACAGAGTAATCCCAAAAATTAAACGAATAATACGATCTCTTTTCCCTATATTTTTCAAACCTTGAGTTTTTGAGGATTTTGAAATTTTACTAAGTATGAACTTATAACAGAATCCAAAAATAAATGAAAGAACAAAAACTATAAGAATATAACTCCAGCCAAAAGGTGAAAGAAAAAATGAAATAGGTGATTCTTCAAAGAAATCAGATTTAATTTGAGGAATACGTTTCAGAGCATTTATACCTTCTTTGAAATCAAAAGCCTCTATCTCCCCTATAGCCAGTGAATATTTGCTATCATTTTGTGAACTCCACACGGTAACTTCGTAGGTTCCAGGAGTTGCTTGAGCCTTATATTCTGCTCCCATCCAGTACCAATCTCTTCCGAATTCTTCCCAAAATTCTTTCCACTCATGATCTTCTGCTAAGTATGTTGCTAATTCTTTCCCATCTTTGGTTATGGAAAATGAAACATCTTTTTTCTGATTTTCAATCTTTGGAACGAGAATATTCACATAGAGATTGAAATCTGTATCTGACTGAATCGTGTAAGTATTCGATGTTTTTTCGAGCTTTGCATAATATGCTTTTGATATTTCTGGATCTATGACTTGAGTTGATGTTCCTTCTACTATCCGAGGTTGGTGGGCAGAAACGATTACAGGAAAAATGAGAAAGAGAAAAAGGGTTGAAATAAAAAGGAAGATGTTTTTTTTGTTCATAAGATTTTAAATTATTGAGATTATCCAGGAGCTAAGACATGTTCAAGCCTCCAATGCCATTTCTCACTGGAATGAAATATGAAATAGAACTGATATTCGCCGACATTTGGTTCCACGAGATCAATCATATAGGAAGCTTCACTTTCATTCCAACTCTGTTTATAGGTTCTTTTTTTGAATGCTTCAAGAGTCTGTTCATTGAAAATCCGTGACATATCACTTTCTCGTACCGGAAGTTCTGGAGACATAATCTCTTTGAGGGCTTCATAATCTTGATTTACTATTACAGGAACAAACCCATATTCAAAGAAATCTTCAAACGCTTCTGGTTCCACAATAATGTCTGCATGATCTTTCTCAATAGTCTTCTTAATAGAATCTTTTTTATTTTCAGGGATTGCCTCTTTTGGAATGCTTTCTGATATATCCGTTTTTATTTCTTCTATGGTCGTAGAATTTTGTAAAGAATTAGAAGGTGTGTCCTGAGAAACATTTTTTTGGAGAGGCTTTTCTTCGCTACAGGCACTGAGTATGGGAAAAGAAAATACCAGCAATGTAATGATGCATGCTTTGCGAAAATTCATATATGTTATTTTAAAATTCTATTAGAGTATAATCTATATTCTTACTGGTTCAAATTCTTTGAGAAATGATTTTGTAAATTTTTCAGAGTTATTCTCTACCAAACTTATGAGTTCTGAATGAGAAAACTTTTTATATTCGACTAATTCATCGTTGAGAATAATTTCTTGATCGCTTTTCCCAGAGAACACTCCAGTAAAATGTTTCACTAATTGAGTCCCATATTCAAACTCGTTATAAAAAGTAGTGAGAAAATTGAGATCACATTGAATTCCCAGTTCTTCCAGAAGCTCTCTTTGGGCTGCCATTTGATAGGACTCCCCTGCCTGTACGAAACCACACACA
>CAZQCN010000004.1:9437-22737 GCA_964592185.1 uncultured Candidatus Peribacteria bacterium | reverse complement strand
CTCTTATGAGGAGCTCGTTTGCACACAATATACTTTCCATCACTGTCTTGAATATGAACAATGATATTACGAGTAATATGTTTTTCATGATTCAGTTCTTCTCGTGAAACTTGACCGATGATTTCGTTTTGTTCATTAACTACGTCGAGGTATTCCATAAGTAAAAATGATTATAGTCATCCTGAATTTAATTCAGGATCTCGTTTTTCGAAGTTTAGTTTTTTCGTATTTTCGAAACTACGAACACACGATACTACGAAATTTTGTATTCCCATCCTGGTTGCCATTTGCCTACCTTTCTCCAATTTTCATCTATTGCTTGTTCCCAAGTTTTTCCATTCAACACAACATCAAATGCAAGTTGTGATCCTTCATGGGCTACGATGGCGATATGTTTGCCGTCATAATCCTTTTTCAAAAAATTTACGAAGTCAAGAATTCTATTTTCTACATCTTGATAGCATTCTCCATTGGGGAATGGGATTGTAATATTTTTCTTCATATCAGATTTGAAATCATGAGAAGGTTTTCCAGTATTGTCGCCATAGTTGCATTCTCGGAGTCTTGAATCTGGAATAATGGTGTATTTGTCTCCAAATGCAAGTTGAGATGTATTAATTGCTCGTTGTAAGTCTGAACAAAAAACTATGTCAAAGGTTTGATTCTCTACCATCGGTCCCAAATTTTTTGCTTCTTGTATCCCCCTCTCTGAAAGCTCTCCTGGTGACCAACCTGTAGATGCTCCAGTCTCATTGTCAGTAGTTGTCCCATGGACGAAATAAGTAAGTCTGATAGACATTAAAATTTGTTAAACTGAAAGGATACTATAGGTGCAACCAAATAAGTTCAAACATTTCTCAAATTCATCATGATCCATTTCCACGGTCTCTGTATTTACATTCGGATGAAAGGTGACTTTTTCTGAGGTCCATATTTCGGGATGTATAAAGAGTTTCGTTTTCTTTTCTCTATCGTTGAGAAGTCCAAAGGGTGAAACCGAACCAATTGTAAGCCCAAGTATATTCATCAATTCTTCTTCAGAAGCGAATGATAATCTTTTCAAACCGATACCTAATGCGAAAGATTTTATATCAAGCTTGGTTGTCGCTGGGAGAAGGATGAGAAAATATTCCGTGTTTGAATTTTTTAGGAATAAACTTTTGGCAGCGATGCCCTCCATTTCTAGTCCATGCTTTTCAGCATCTTCACAAGTGAAGAGTGCTGGATGAGTATAGAGCTTGTATTGAATGTTGTTTTTTTCAAAGAATACTTGAAGGTTGGGAGGCATATGACATTAGTATTATTCTCTGAGAGTAGAGACTAAAGTGTTCGGGTCGATAAGTAGCTGGAGAGCATCTTGAATGCTCGGTACGATAATGTCGAGAAAAGGAATAGCTCCCGCAAAAACTCCTTCCGCTTGCAAAGTGGCGATAGAGAGTTTAGCAAGTTTGAAGGTTTCCAGGTCAATTTTTCCGTTTCCAATGGATGCGCAGGTATCAGGATGGTGCGATTCTACAAACTTTCCCTTTTCTTTCGCGTTGGAAGTGACAACTAGAGTGATTCCCAAAGTATCTGCTATTTTCTGTGCATTCCCTCGTGTATCTCCAGAAAGCAGAAATATTTCAAATCCCAAGACTTTAAGTTGATCTATCTGTTCTTTTACACCCTCCGCGATATTCCCATGGACCGCTAAAGTTCCATTAAGGTCTAAAATGATGGTGTCGAGTTGAAGGTTGGTTCCTGAAGGAAAATTATAAATCATCAAAAGTATTTAAAAAATCCTGAATTTTAATAATCATATCTTTCGAGTTACTATATTCGATAAAATTCTTACAAACAAATTGAAGAGAAGACGTAACCTTTGATCCCTGTTTTGAAATACACAGAATTGGACACTGAGCGTCACTCGCCCATCCTAGTTCGATCCCCAATCCTGTGGAAGGAAAGGAAACTTCCGCAATCATCAAGTCGCAATTCTTGATAATATCTTTACTGTTTTTCTCTGCAGGTATTTCATGAGGGAAAATAATTTCATGCTTTGATACAAGAGAGCTCTCCTTAATGGGTTGATAGAGCTCTGTTATGAAATCAAATGCGCGAGAATGTCCGATGTAAATTTTCATAGAAAAGTTTAGTTTTTCCTAATTTGTTTTAGTACTAAAAAAATTTTTACAATAATAAAAATAGCAATAAGTACTGATATTATCATAATAGAAATATCATATATCCCATAGCACGGAAAAGAAGTTATAGGTTCTCCGACTTGAGTGCAGGGAGAAAACTTATTTATAAATTTCCCAAAGTATTTTCCTGTGTTTGCTAAATAAGCAATGAAAAAGAAACTTAACGTTCCGAGTATGAAAGGCCAGATTTTTTGGATTGCGATTATAAGGATTTTTTCATTCTTCGAATGCATTTTCTTAGTAGCTTTTCGTTTCAAGAAGTAACCACGCAAAACAATTAAGAAAAGAGAGATGTTTGCAACCAGTAAATATATTTGGAACGCAGAGTTTTCAATATTCCACACCGGTATCGCAGGAATTACAATAGTTGCTGTGAATAACCCTACAAAATAGGTGTAGAGAGTTTCTGTCTCAGGATGTTTCCAGGCTTTGATTATGGTTGGAAGTGTTGCTAACAAATCCCCTCCTGCTAGGAGGAGTATAGCAAGAAGTGGTGAATCAGCTCCAAGCCATACGAAAAGAGCGATGATTGAAAGAGCTCCACAAGCGTAGTCAAGTTTGGATAACTTCCAATAGCTTTGACGAATGATAAAAGCAAAGAGGAAGACAAGGAGTGGCCCAAAACCCGACATGAAAATACGCACAGTAGCCCATCCGTCTGCATTCGCAGAAAGTGCAGCAACACTAGCAATCAAAGGAGTAAAAGCCCAAAGCCCCCATGTCACTATATTTGGTTTCGATTTTCCTCGAAACATATCACGAATATAGGCAAATGCGCCACTCAAACTTAAAGCAGCCGACAGGACAACGAGCCAATGTGCCAAAGATATCCCGAAATAAGAGTTGCTTGTGAGAAAAACAAACATGTTTCAATACGTATTATGATTTTCTGGCGGAGAAGGAGGGATTCGAACCCTCGGTAGGTTTCCCTACACACCCTTTCCAAGGGTGCGCGATCGACCACTCTGCCACCTCTCCGCAGATTTTGGACACGGCCAATACTACCTTGTAGAATGAATCTCGTCTAGTCACGATTTTTTTAATACTTCATGGTCAGGAGCTTTACTTGGATCGACGTAAATGGTCTATTATAATTCTTTAATAAAACTTATTTCGTATTCACGAAAACCATTTTTCACATAGGCATTTTTTGCAGATTCATTTTTGGCGATAGCACTGATGAGTATTCTGTTAATGCTATTTTCATGACAAAAATCCTCTGCTTGAGAAAGAAGTTTTTGCCCTACTCCTTTTTCTGATATTTTGGGAGGACAGCTATGTCAGAAATATACACTGATTGGTGCTTTTCTTGTAGAATAGAATCTTCTTTTTCAAGGCAAAAACTTATAAATCCGATGACGCGATTATTAGATTCAGCGACGTATATCAAAGAATTTTTACGAACCAAGAGAGATTGAAGGTATTCGTGTGCTACCTCTTGAGCCGGAAGACGGTCTTTTTCAAGATTTCTTTCATATTCCTGTAAATACAAATTGCATTCCAAAACAGCATCGAAGTCAGAGGGAATATATTTTCGAATATTAAAATCCATTGTTTAAAAATTAAATATAAGATGTAGGGGGTTGAGATCTCAACCCCCTACCATAAGACCCCTCTTACTCCCCTTTTGGTGTCCCAGAAGTTACGGTATACCAATTCACATTTCGAGACAGCATCATGACTGCCCCAAGTATGACGAAAAGAGCGATACTTCCTATGATGAGTGATAATTCTTCAAGTCTGAGAAGTATAAACATAAATCCGTAAATGAAAGCGAGCGATACTCCAAGAATAAGAGCAAGATGCTTCCGTTTGAAAATAAATGATGAGTATCCGGATATAAGGAGGATATTCGCTGTAGCTGCTACGACATAGGCTCGGTCAAATGCAATGAACTCTGACATAGCAAGTAATAGTACGTAAAACAGAGTCAAAGAAAGTCCAACAAGAAAGTAATTGATTGGATGAATTTTTTGTTTTGCCAATATTTCTGAAAAGAAAAATACTAAAAATGTAAGGACTATTACAAGTATTCCATATTTGATAGATCGTGTCGTTTGCTGATACTGGTCTACGGGAATATTGAAGTTTACACCAAATGAACTTGTATGAGGATTTTGGTATCCAACAGGAAGAGCAATATCACTTTCCTCATCCCCCAAAAATTGTTTAAACTTCTTTGTCAGTGGGAAATCTTGTTCAGGTTCTGGAGCTCTCGCAGGATCATAATTTTCGATAAAACTTGGATTTTCTAGGCTATATTTATTCATATTCCACGAAGCTGAAAAACCATCTTTTTGAATATCTCGGGTATCTGGTAAAAAGTCTCCATTGAAGCTTGGTTGATTCCAAGGAGATTTCATGTCGAGTTTGAAGTTTGATCCCATAGGACGGAAATGAATCCCTTCGCTTCCATTGAGTGAGAGATCAAGAGAAAACGCATATGAGTCTTTGCCTGAGATTGGAAGAGATCCCTTGAGTCCAGCATTTACAAAAGAAGGAACTTCTCCAGACTCTAAATTAATATTTTTATTGTTCCAGGAAACAGTCACTCCTTCTTGTATCCCTGCCACCCCAGAAACACCGAGAACAAGTTTCGAGTTATTCCAAAATATTTTCTTTTCATCTATTCCGAGCGAAGAAAATATCTGACTTATTGGCTCGTAACTTCCCTGAATATGAAATTTGGAGCGATAGACTACTGCATCGAAAATACTTCTATGAAGTACTTCTGGAGTCACATCTACGGTATATTCGAGATTTTTTGGGAAGGCATAGAGATTTACATTTTCTCCATCGAGATTTACATAAGGAACTTCTATCATTGGGCCACTCACTATTTGATTTCCTCCCCATTTTTTTACAATATCTTGAATCGCTTCCTCTCTTCTTCCTTCTCTTTCATCGACCAGTGATTGGGTCATGTTGAGAATTATAAAAAGAATGATAACAAGGAACCCAATTGAAAGGCATTTTACGAGGAGTGAATTTTCTTGAGAGAAATTTCCCATAGAGAAGAATTAAATATATATAAAAGATTATAAAGAAGAGAAATTTTAGATTAATTGATACTTTTTTCCTACTTTCACAAAAGCATCTATGAGTGTGTCAATCTGTTCTTTCGTATGTGCTGCAGATATTTGTACTCGAATACGAGCCTTTCCTTGAGGAACTACTGGATAACTAAAACCGATCACATAAATGCCTTCTTCGAGCATGTCTCGAGCCATGTCGCTCGCAGTTTTTCCGTCTCCAATCATGACTTTTACAATCGGATGAATGGAGTCAGGAATAGTATAGCCAGCAGCTTTCATCTTCTCCCTGAAATAGTTTGTATTTTCCCAAAGCGTTTCTCTTAATTCTGGATGCTCATCAATAAAATCAAGCACAAAGCCAGTAGTTTTGGCTACAACCAACGGCAAGCTATTCGTAAATAACGTCGTTCGTGCTCTCTGGTGCAAAAGTTCTATAACCTCCTTTGGCCCCACGATACACCCTCCATTCGCTCCTCCAAGCGCCTTTCCAAAGGTAGTAGTAATAATATCAACTCGATCGAGCACCCCACAGTGTTCTACGGCTCCCCTCCCATTCGCTCCCATGAAACCAGTTGCATGAGAATCATCGACGACGACGTAGGCGTTATATTTTTCAGCAAGATCACAAATAGCTTCGAGAGGCGCTACATCTCCATCCATACTGAAGACTCCATCGGAGATGATGCAGCGGAGGCGTTTGTCGTTTGTCGTTTGGAGTTTTTCTTCGAGATCTTGCATGTCCATATGTTTGAAGATCATTCGTTCTGCCTTACAGAGACGGACCCCATCGATAATACTGGCGTGATTAAGTTCATCGGTCAGAATAACATCTTGATCATTTAAAAGTGTGGCAAACACGGCCTCGTTTGCATCCCAGCAAGAACTGAATGTGATGGCGCCACCTTTCCCAAACCACTTGGCAAGCTTTACTTCTAATTCTTGATGTACATCAAAAGTTCCGCAGATGAAACGAACTGAAGAATGTCCATATCCATGATCATCAAGAGCTTTTTTGGCTACATCGACTAATTCCTGTTTTCCAGATAAGCCAAGATAGTTATTGGCACAAAAATTTAAATATTCTTTCCCTTTTACTTTTACAATGCTTCCTTGTCGACTTTCTATAACTCGTTGCTCTTTCCAGAGTCCTGCCTCTTTGATACTGGTTAATTCTTGAGATGCTGTAGAAATAAGTAATTCATTCATAGGATTCAATTATCTGATTGTGAATATTTACCTAGAAATGATAGACTAAAGATACTTAAAAGAAAATATGATTTCATCTGAACACAAAAAAAAAGTTCTTAACTTTTTTCATCAACATCCATTTGTCACTATTGGGACATGTCACGACAATATACCACACACTGCTACTGTTTTTTTCGTTGTAAATCAAGACATGGAAGGTTTTTTTGTTACGAGAACGGATAGTAAAAAATTTCATGATTTAAAAAAGAATCCTCATATTTCTCTTACTTCAAGTGATCTTAAGGAACAAATTACCCTTCAGATTCAAGGACTGGCTCATGAAGTACTTTTTTCAAAAGAGATAGAAGTGGGACTCTTACATCTTTTTGAGAATAATGAATCGGCTCGCAAATGGTCTATTCCTGTTTTTAAAATACAAAATGGCGAACTGAGTATATTCAAAGTCGATTTTAAAAAAATTCGATTTGGCTACTTCAAATTACATCAAGAAAAAAATTCTGAATATTTCGAAGAAATTTTGTAAAGCTCTACTCCCCTTGAATGGAAATAGTCTTTGGAAATTGAAACTATTCTAGTATTTCCACTCGTTGGATACTATGTTTTCTTGGACAAATAAGTTCTAAGGTCTTTTCAGTTGAATTAACTTTGATCTCATCAACCATTATAGGGTATGGAAGCTCAATATCCTTCTTGAAATGCATGAGAGTTGTATCTTTGGATTGGAGGAAAATATGCAATTCATCAGCTTCAATATCAAGATGTTTTTTGGAAATCCCATCCAAAGTAATGCTTATGTAAATATGAGAAGAATCATTGGAGATACTTACCGGTATGTCTCTTTCATAGACTTCTATTGGTTGAATAACTGTTTCTATTTCTACACTATCTTCGTCTTGAACATCATGATTTTTATTTTTTGCAGGGATTTTTGGAAGCAACACATGGAGACCATCTTCACGGACTTCACATTGAATTTTTGACGTATCTACTTCCTCATCCAAGGTCACTTCTTTTTCGATTGACTTTGAATCAAGAGGGAAAGTAACCGATAATTGAGATCCGACCACAAAAACCTCTACTTGATCGATAGTAATAGAATCTGGAATTTGGAATATGAAATGATACCAATCCTCATTGTGGAGAGATGTATATCCTCCTAAGTCTTGATATGAATCTTTTTGAATCAATTTCTTTTTATGAATCGTATCAATTTTCTCATCTTCTTTTGTAAGAGGATCAGAAAGGGTAGAGTTTTTGAGAAATCTTTCTAATTCCTCTTTTTGTAGAGGAGTTGTTTCGTAAGCGATAAAAGATTTTGATGAAATCATAAGATACAGCTGTACAAACAAAAATAAGCAAATCAATGCATGAAGCCAAGCCACATGAATACTGGTTGTGAAATAAAACATACCTAGAATAATGGCTATGCTAAGAGTGCTGAGGGTAACGTAATGAAGAACAAATCGAGATCGAAAATTTTGGGTCATAGAAAAACATACGAGACTCAGCACTATCATCAAACCTAAAAAAAGTAACGTATCCAATGAAAACACCCTATAATCGAGAAAGTTCCATGAATGAGAAATTTTACTAATATCTTCTAATACTGATTGAAATGGAATACTTTGATTTACAAGAGAGTTTAGAAAGATAAATAATGATTGTTTGCCATCAGAATTCTGGAATTTTTTTAAGAATATTTCAGGAATATGTTCGAGAGAAATAGGACGATCAAGTTCAGAAGAGAGAGCACTTTGATATACTGTTAAAGCTTTTTTTGATAGTTCAGAAGAGATCAACTCCATTGATTGACTTCCAATTTTTTGAATAAAGTTCTGAAATTGACCACACCAAAGAAAATATGGATGTTCTTGGAATTGCTTATAAACAGAGCAAGCTTGATTTAAATTTTCAATATCTTTTTCAAAAGAAATGGGGACAGAAAAAGGTTTTAAATCTTCTTGTTTGAGGGCATTAATAATTGGGATTTTCTCAGTCTGTCTCGTTGGCAAAATATCAACCAGAGAATCTATAGAGCGGACATATGGTTTTTTATACATTTCAGTATAAAGAGAACGAGCGTCTTCTTCAGAAAGATTTTTGAAAGCAAGGGCCGGAAGCATACCAAGAGAGTATTCAGAAGAAAAATCTAAAGAAGAAAGAGAAAATTGAGAAGAATACAATTGTATTTGTTTCGGTGAATATATTGAGAAAAAAATAATTCCTAGCATCGAAAGAACCAGAATTATTCTCTTCATCCAAGGAGTGATTTTTATTGAGGGGAATGAAAAAAAGGAAAAATGAAAGGTTCGTGAGTGCTCTCCAAGTACCATTAAGTATAGATGAAACCAAATAGGATATAGACCTATAGATATCCAAACAGGAATGAGGAATATAATCTGATCAAAATAATTTTGTAAAACGAATATGATTGTCAAAAACAAAGTAATCAAAAGCAGGACAAGGAGTGTCTTTTTCCATATTCTCAGAAATGTTTTCATGAGAAGCTCTTTATTTTGAATAGAACTAAAAAAAACTTTGAATATAACTAAGTGACTCAGAATAAGAGCAATAAGGAGTCCTAGAAACAAACTATAGGAGACTGGATTTGCAAGGGTATTATGAAAGAAACTTATGAAAAGAAAAAATCCCGAACTTACCACAAAAACAAACACCTCAAAAAGAAAAAGTGAGATTTGTGGTATGCACATAAAAATAATCCCAAGACTACATACGATTCCAAGTATGAGGAATAACCAAGGAAATTGAGGAAGATGAGGTTCAGGAGATGTTATTTGGTAAGGAATATTCAAACTTTCAAAAATCGGTTTAATTTGTTTTTCAATTTCTGAACTCGAAAAAGTTTCAGAAAAAGCAAAAACAGAGGTGATATTCTTTTTGGAATCTGGAAGAGTTTGATAGGTACTATATAAATCAGAAAAGTCTTTATAATAATTTGATTCTATTGTTAGACTTTCCAAAACATATGCATTTAAAGTGAAAAAATCTCCTGGAATGGGAAGCCAAGTATTCCCCCTTTTTAATCCCAAACCAAAAGAAAAATCTCGATAGAGAGCAGGATTACTTGGGGCTTTGATAAGAAATGATAGAAGTATTTCTTCTTGTGGAGCAACATCTTTTGGTAGATTTCGGACAACCCCCTCACCTATCCATGAATCTGGATCATAAAAAATCGATTTATGGCGATAAGGTTTCTGGGTAATAAGTGAAACATCACTTGCTTTCCAAGCGGTAACACCAGTATTTTTCAATGTTAATTCTATGCTCCCTGTTTCGTTGGCATCGAGGTACTCTGGTTGCTTTATAAGTTTTGCCTCATATTCATAACTTTGAATTCCTTTTTCTTGGGCACCATCGAGTATCGGCAATGGGACTCCTTGTTCAATGTTCTTAATTTCTTGGAGTGATGGAATGTTTTGAATAGAGTTATTTTCTTTGTAACGCTCGTAGAAACTCGCATACTCTGAGACCCAATACAAAGTATCTAATGATTCATATAAACTTTCTGATTCCGCAAGAGAATCTGTCAAATTATCGGTTCGTAGAAATATTTCAGAGGGGAGCTGTTTTTGAATATCTACAAATGCAGTTTGAGAAATTGGTTCTTGAGAAAGATCAATCTCGATTGAGTTCGACAAACTGTGTTCAAATAATACGGGACGATCTTGAGAAAAAAACCACCCATATGAAAATAAGGAAAGAATGAGGGTAATCAAACTTAACCAAATAAATACAGGGCGTGAAAACACAGCAAACCAAGCTTTCATAGAGGGAATTAGGGAGTTTAGACAAGAGTAAAACTCCTAGGCACGGTTTCTAAAAAGTTCTTCATCGAAAAACTCTTCAAAATAACGAATTCGAAGATTGTTTGGATCTTCACGAAGTTTTTGTAATGCCTTTGCCTCAATCTGACGAATACGCTCTCGAGTAACTCCAAATTCTTGTCCTACTTCTTCCAAAGTCCGAGGAGTCCCATCATCAAGACCAAATCGCATTCGTATAATCTTCTGTTCACGTGGATTCAAGATTTCTAAAGCTCTTTGGATATCTTCTTTCAAGAGGTGTTTTGTCGTCTTCATATGAGGAGAATCCACTTCATCATCTTCTATGAAATCAGATAATTTACTTGATGAATCTCCATCAGAACCAACGGGTGCTTCCAACGAAACAATGTCTTGAGAAATTTTCTTAATATAACGAATTTTTTTGATATCCATTTCCAATTCCGCAGAAAGTTCTTCCATCGTAGGTTCACGACCAAGATCTTGAGCAAGTCTTCGTTGAGTATGAGTGAACTTATTAATCGTTTCTACCATATGTACTGGAATTCGAATCGTACGAGCTTGATCAGCAATAGCACGAGTAATAGCTTGTCGGATCCACCAAGTAGCATACGTAGAAAATTTAAACCCTTTTCTGTAATCAAATTTTTCAACGGCTCGAGCGAGCCCAATATTTCCCTCCTGAATTAAATCAAGAAGAGAAAGACCTCTTCCAACATATTTTTTTGCAATACTTACTACGAGACGAAGATTTGCTTCAGCAAGCTGTCTTTTTGCAATAGGATCTCCTTTTCTAATTTTTTTTGCCAACATTACCTCTTCATCTCCTGTCAAAAGTTGCACTCGCCCAATTTCACGAAGGTAAATACGAATACTGTCATCATATATGTCCGAAAGGTCGAGACTCTTTTCATCTGCAACGAATTTCTTTTGTAGTACAGCGTCCTTGTCATCATCTTCGAGCTCACTCACCAATTTGTAAACCTCATCATCAGAAAGAAGTTCTGGATCAATATCTTCCAAAGGAACATCCCCAAATTCATCTACAATCTCTTCAGTTTTTGGAGTATCAATGGCATGGTCATCTCCTTCGCTATCTTTTGAAACTTCTTTCTTTTCCTTTTTCATTCCTCCTTTTTTCGAAGCATTTTCTTTTTTCATAGAAGATTCTTTTGATTTCTTATCATCCCAGAGTGCAGCCTTTGAATCTCTTACTTCGACACCATAATCAAGAAACACGGAGTAAATTTCTTCTAAAAGCTCAATATTATCTTCGAGGTGAGGGACTGTATGGAGCAACTCTTGTTGTGTGACAAAACCTTGTTCACGACCCTTTCGAAAGAGATTACGGATCTCTGGTGGAAACTTTGCAAGCTCGTCAGCTTGTATTTTTGCGGCTCGTTTACCCATAGAAAAAAGTTTAAAGAGATAGAAGCTGGATCTGCTTTTGTTGCAATATTTGTATTTGATCAATATCCCCATTCATTTCTGCAATTTTCACATCCAGAGTAATTTTTTTGAGGAGATATTTTGTAAGGGAAGATTTGAAGCGAAGTAAAAGTTTTTCAAATTCAGTAACGATTTCGTCTTGAACGAGCTCATATGGATAAAAATCTTCAATCAGGAGAACAAGTTCTGGAATCCCTGTGTCAATAAATATTTCATCATTCAGAATTATTTTGCCATTAAAATCTCCAGCATTATAGTGAGCTTTTATCAGCATGTAAACACTCTGTGATTTCTCAGGAATGTACTCCAGAAACATATCAAAAAGATGAGAATATTCAAGGGTGATCGGATGAACAATCATAAAGGCGAATATAAATTCCAATAACTTCATTTTCTTCTCATGAGGCACCATTCCAGAATCTGTTTTATTTAGAGGCTTTGCCGACGATTTCCCAAATTCTTTTCGGATATCTCCTTCTCGGATTCGAGTATTGAGCTCCAAAAACTTCAACATTTCCGTCTTGTCAATTTCGGAAGTACACGCATGATACAAAGAAGTAAAGAGTTTCAAGGCTTCTTTTTGACCAGCAGAGGTTTTGAGATTCAAAGTCGAACTCGCATGTTGCATATAAAACTCCATAGGTGTTTTGGATTGTTTCAAAATCGCTACCAAACCTTCTCTCCCTTCATCTCGAGCGATATCTGCCGGATCCTTTCCAGAAGGAAAATTTACAATCTTCACATTCCATTCCAATGAAGTAGCGAGTTCAATTGCTTTTTTGGTCGCCTCTACTCCCGCACGATCAGCGTCAAAAGCAAAGACAATATTTTTTGTATATCTCGAAAGCAAAGCTAAGTGATCTTCGGTAAAGGCTGTTCCTGAAGTAGCTACTGTGTTTTTTAAGCCACATTGATGAGAAAGCACAACATCAAATTGTCCTTCCGCAACAATAACATACTTCATTTCTTTAATGCTCTGACGTGCTTGATACAGTCCAAACAAAACATTTCGCTTGGAAAAAAGTGGGGAGTCTGAAGAATTTACATACTTTGCTTGTTCATCCTTTGCAAGAGCACGTCCTGAGAAGCCCAAGACACTTCCCTGAGCATTCACGAGAGGAAACATGATGCGATTCCGAAATCGATCATATATCTTTCCAGATTCATTTTGGACCACACTTCCCGTCTGAAGCACTTGTGAAGCAGAAAGTTTTTCATTTTCTCCAAGCTTTGTCACAACATCCCACTCATCCACGGCAAATCCTATATGAAAATCTTGAATCGTTTTTTCAATTACTCCACGTTTTTCCAAATATGATCGAGCATCCTTCCCCGCTGGAGATTTCAAATTCTTCTCATATTGTTCCATGAGCTTCCTTTGGAAATCAAAGAGTGGAGTCAATTCTGAAGATTTTTTGAACTCATAGCTCGATATACTTCCCTCCAAGCCCGCTTTTTTGGCAAGAATCTTAATACTCTCTGAGAAATCAACATTTTCTACTTTTTGAATAAACTCGAAAATATCTCCTCCGGTATGACAGCCAAAACAATATGCCAATTCTTTATCGGGAGTGACGATGAAACTGGGAGTTTTTTCTTTATGAAATGGGCACAGTCCTTT
>CAZQCN010000004.1:0-9427 GCA_964592185.1 uncultured Candidatus Peribacteria bacterium | reverse complement strand
ATCTTCGATAGGAAGTTTTTTCCGGATTTCTTCTAATAAATCAGACATTGCGTATTATTTATAATATTTGAGGGCGGGCACTGTTCTTCCCCTACAGTATACAAAAACTCTTTATTTTAAAAGACGAGTTATTGCTTGCGAGAAAATATTTATAACTCTTTTCCCATCCTTCTCCACTACTTTGTAACCGACTTCATGAGCCAAGGTATTCCGAAGCTTATGAGCAAACCAAATGTCTTGTATATTCGATAATTCTTTTGGCTTTTGCTTTAGTATTTCTCCGAAAGACCCTTTATATCCAAGCCCAACAAGCACTTTACAGAGTAAAGAATCGAGTTGGATAATTTGTTTCTCTATTTCGGATTGAACTAAGATAGCATTAAAGAGCTTTTGAAATTGAACTTTTTGGATTGGGGAAAGTTTTTTCTTATTCTTCAAAACCAGAAGTAATAAAAGGAAGATGAAAATGAAAAGGATAATCACTACATATATCATAAATAAAAGCTTAATATCATATGGTCATTCCGGTGCGACCCGGTATACCGTCGCTTCAAAAGCCGGAATCTCGCTATCTATTCATAATAGGCAAAGCCCATGAAGAAAGAAGGCGAGATCCTGAATTAAATTCAGGATGACCAGTAGAAGGATAGAATTATTGTTTCACGACAATACTTACTAGTTTTCCTGGAACATAAATTTTCTTCACGATTCCTCCTTTTGTATAATTTTGAACATTTTCCAAAGCTATCGCTTTTTCAAAGGCTTCTTCTTGAGAAACATCCCGATTCGCCTGAAACTCTCCACGTACTTTCCCATTTACTTGAACGACAACGGTAATTTCATCATCTATAGTAAGAGCTTCATCGAAATTTGGCCATGGAGCGAAAATAACTGATTCGTTTGTCGTTTGTCGTTTATCGTTTATCGAAAAATAAGAAGAAAATCGGGTATTATACAGCTCTTCGGCAAGATGCGGACAAAATGGACCAATCAACAAGGTCAATCGATATAATACTGATTCAGAAATCACTTCTTCCTTCATAAGTTCATTCACACAGATCATGAGTTGAGAGATGGCAGTATTAAACTGAAAAATTTCAAGATCTTTTGACACCTTTTTAATAGTCTTATGAATCAGTTTTTCTTGCGAAGCAAAATCTTTCTTCTCAATTCTCTTATCGAAAAGATTTGAGAAACGGTGAAGAAAACGATGAATTCCTTCGATTCCTCCTGTACTCCAACTTGCTGATTGAACAAAAGGCCCCATAAACAGTTCATACATTCGTATCGTATCCGCTCCATATTTGGCAATAACATCCATAGGGTCAATGACGTTCTTCCAACGTTTACTCATTTTGCGTCCATCTTCTGCCATCACAAGTCCCACATTGATAAGACGATGAAATGGTTCGACAGTGGAAACTACTCCAATATCATAGAGAAACTTATGCCAGAATCGAGCATAAATGAGGTGTCGTGTGGCATGTTCCAATCCTCCGACATAGAGATCAACTCCTTCCTTCCCCATCCAATATTTGTCTTTTTCAGGATCAACGAGTTTTTTTGAATTTTGTGGATCCAAATATCGTAGATAATACCAGCTTGATCCTGCCCATTGCGGCATAGTGTTGGTTTCACGTTTTCCGTCTGGAGTATTTACCCAATCAGTAATAGTAGCCAGAGGCGACTCACCTGTTCCAGATGGTTGATAATGCTCAACCTCAGGAAGCATCACAGGAAGTTCACTCTCTGAGACCACTTGAATAGTTCCGTCTTCTTTCCGAATAAATGGAAAGGGCTCTCCCCAGTAACGTTGTCGAGCGAAGACCCAGTCACGAAGTTTGTAATTCACCTTCACTTTGCCAAAACCTTTTTCTTCGACGTGCTGTCCAAGTTTTTTTCGAGCTTCTTCAGATGAAAGACCAGAAAAATTTCCTGAATCGAAAAGAACTCCATCTTCGCACATAGATTGGTCATCTTCTTTTGCCTCTTTCTGGTTTTGAATCACTGGAATGATAGAAAGAGAATATTTTTTTGCAAAATCCCAATCTCTTTCATCATGGGCTGGTACCGCCATCACCGCTCCGGTTCCATAATTTACTAAAACATAATCAGCAATCCAAACTGGAACTTTCTCATTATTAAAAGGATTTACGGCATATACGCCTGTAAACACTCCTGTTTTTTCTTTTGCCATGTCAGTCCTCTCGAGATCACTCTTTGACTGTATGCTTTCCAGATAATTTTCAACTTCTTGTTTCTGATTTTCAGTTACGATTTTTTTTACCAACTCATGCTCTGGAGCAAGTACCACATAGGTCATACCAAATACTGTATCAATTCGTGTGGTAAATACCGATATTTTTTCGGATACACCTTTAATTGCCAGATCAAACTCAACTCCTTCGCTTCTTCCAATCCAATGTCTTTGCATCTCTTTCACTGACTCTTCCCAATCCAAAAGTTTGAGGTCTTCCAAAAGTCGATCAGCGTATTTCGTAATTTTAATAATCCACTGACGAAGCGGTTTCCTTTCTACGAGAGTACTGCAACGTTCACACTTCCCATCTTCTACATCTTCCATCGCCAACCCTGTCTTACACGTCGGACACCAGATAATCGGTTCATAGACTTCTTCCATGAGTCCTTTTTCAAACATTTTTGCTACTGCCCATTGCGTCCAGTGATAAAAAGATGGATCAGTCGTATTCACTTCCCTATTCCAGTCAAAATCAAAACCCATGGAATTCATTTGGGATTTACACATAGCAATATTTTGTTCTACGGCAATTTTCGGGTGAATTTTATTCGCAAGGGCAAAGTTCTCCGCCGGCAAACCGAAGGCATCCCATCCCATCGGATGAAGTACATTATATCCTTGCATTCTTTTGAACCGTGAGAAAACATCCGTCGCTGAATACCCTTTTACATGACCTACATGCAGGCCTGTACCACTCGGATATGGGAACATATCCAACACATAGTATTTCAACTTCGTAGAGTCTTCAGTGACTTTATAAATATCTTTGTCTTGCCAGTATTTTTGCCATTTGGATTCGATGGATTTGAAGTCGTAGGACATAAAGTCGGTAGTAAGTAGTTTGTGGTTGGTAGTAGAGATATCACAACCTGGACATAGTACATAATATTTAAAAGGAAACCAACGATTGACAATAATAATAATTGAACGTAAAGTAATAACTAGCCCTTTAATGATGTTAGAATCTTTAGCACTTCCAACTCCCGAAGAACTTGAAAGCAAACATAATGAAGTAATTCGATTTTTAAATGAACAGGACAAGGCTGGAATACTTTTATTTAGACGCCAGTATATTGAAAATCTCATAGGCGTATTGATGGCTACAGAGATTCCTTTGGATAAATTTGTACTTTTTGAATTCGGCGCAGGTTCAACCGATGATATAGATCAACTTGACTGTCAGCCCTCAGTAAGACATTTTTTTAAACTTAATCCCATTATTGAATATCATGGATATGATCCGGATTTTAAAAAAGATATAAATATTAAAAGATTAGAATTGCTAATAGAAGAAAATCCTTTAACTTTTGATGAATTTGTTATTAAAAGAAAGAATAATTTTTTAAGAGACAATAAGAGAGCTATTCAAAAAAGTAGAGAAATTTACTCTACAGAAATATTAAACAGACTTCTTGAAATTTCGAAAAGTTCAATTACATGCTCAAATAATTATTCGAGTATAACTAGTTTAGTAACCGACACGATTAAAAAAGAAAAAATTCCAGTAATTTATTCTAGTCATGTACTAACTGATCCCTATAAAAGTGAGGAAATTCAGTATCTTTCATTACCTGGGCTTCATATGCATCAAGCAACTTTATATGAGATGCAAGGCATGTTAAACATTACACGTGGAGACAACGACTCCAAACTGTACAAAAACAGATTTCGATCAGCATTCAATTTGCAAGACAAAGAACTTTCAACCTATTTCTTCACAAAAAAATACTGGCCTGGTGATATGGCTCACTGGTGGATAAACAAATAATTATCAAAACCCAGACTTCTCCGCTACGGTCGAAGTGACATAAGGAGGTTTTCCATTCTTCTTCTCAATTTAATACCCTTCAGATCTCAGACTTTATTTATACTTCCCTTTCTCCCGATCACTGGTAATCACCCCATTCTCAATCACCACCACCCGCTTCTGAATCGAGTCTACAATAGCATTATTATGAGTCGTGACGAGTACCGTTGTTCCAATAGAATTAATTTTCAAAAGGAGATCAAATATATCTTTGGTTGTTTCTGGATCGAGATTTCCTGTTGGTTCATCAGCGATTAACAATTTCGGTTTGTGAATGAGTGCACGCGCTATAGCCACTCGTTGCTTTTCTCCACCAGAGAGTTCGTGAGGATAACGCTTTTCCTTCCCTGTGAGTCCTACCATCTCAAGTACGGTACGAGCACGATCTCTGATCTGAGATCCACTATATCCAGAAACCTCGAGAGCAAAAGCGATATTTTCGTATACCGTTTTCTTATTGAGGAGTAAAAAATCTTGATGAACAAATCCCATATTTCTCCGGAATTTTTGAAGTTTCGCTGAAGACATGCTTGGAATAGAAACTCCGTCAACCATCACATCACCATGCGTTGGAAGAATTTCTCCTGATAGTATTTTAAAAAGAGTTGATTTCCCTACTCCACTTTTCCCAACCAAACAAACAAATTCTCCTGGTTGAATTACCAAGTTTATATTTGAGAGGATTATATGACCGTCGATTTCTTTTTCGATATTTTCGAATGTAATCATAAGAGAAATGAAAAACTAAAATCTAAAAACTAAAAGCGTTATCAAATGAATAAGTGAGAAAGTTTTTATAAACACAATAGGAGAAAAGACGAGATCTCCCGACCAATACCGACAAATGTCCCAATCGGGATCCCGAGGCTTCTCCTGTCGGGGCTGAATCAAGTTCAGAATGACCAAGGCACAGGAAGGTATTTCAGTTTTTTCATTTCCCAATTTACTAACGTTTTTAGTTTTTCACTTCTAGTTTTTAGTTTTATTCAGTAGTTTCGCCGTTATAAACCCCTCTATTTCCCCGTTCAACACCTTCTGTACATCGGTTTCTTCATATCCCGTTCGATGATCTTTTACCATAGTATACGGCGAAAGGACATAAGAACGAATCTGATTTCCCCAGCTGGCCATTTTGTGATCACCAGTCAGCTCTGAAATTGTCTCCTTTTTTTGCTCTTCTTTCAAGACGAGAAGTTTAGATTTCAACATAGACAAAGCCGTATCTTTATTCTGATGCTGACTGCGAGAGTTTTGACATTGAGTGACAATTCCCGTTGGAATATGAGTTATACGTATTGCTGACTCAACTTTGTTCACATGTTGTCCACCAGCTCCACTCGCTCGAAACGTATCAATTCGCAGATCTTTTTCATCGATATCGAGATCTTCATCCGCACCCACTTTTGGATCCACTTCTACAAGAGCGAATGAAGTTTGACGAAGCCCTTTGGCATTGAATGGAGAATTCCGAACCAAACGATGAACGCCATGCTCGCATTTCATTTTTCCATACGCAAAGTTTCCATCAACTTCAATAGTCATAGATTTAATTCCGACCTCCTCACCAGCAGTCGTTTCCAAAATTTCATACTTCCAACCTTGTAGATCAAAATATCTCGTGTACATACGAACCAACATCTCATTCCAGTCCATGGCCTCTACTCCCCCAGCCCCAGAGTGAAAAGAAACAAAGGCAGGACCATCGTCATACGACCCAGAGAGAAGAAGTGATTTTTCATATTCGTTCAAATGCTTTTGCAGTTCGAGAACCGTCTGTTCCAAACTGGTAAAATCCGAAGAGTCTTCTTCGATCATTCCCAACATTTCGGAATACATGATTACTGATTCACTATATTCGTTAAACTTTTTAAGCTTTTCTGTTAAACGAGTTTGTTTCCGAGAAATCTCTGCTGCCTTCTTCGGATCATCCCAAAAGTCTTTTTGTTCCATTTCCGTATTCAGAACCGATATTTCTTTCTGTAATGCATCGACGTCAAAGATAGGCCTCAAAAGAAGCAATTTGCTCTTTGAGACCTTCGAGGATTATGGAGAGTTCGTAGTGAGTCATAAGGTTGAATGAGTTGTTTTATTTCATTATAGCTTCTCCATTCGGTTTATAAAAATAATTCACATCATCTGCAACATATGTATAACTTTCATCAGTAACAAATTTGAAAGTTTTTAAATCAGCAAATGGTATAGATTTTTCTCCATAATATATCGAATGATTATCTTTTGCCCAGGGATATTGATTCATTTGTGAATTTCGGATTACTTGAAAGGACGATACATCCGCTCCTTCTACTTTAATAAAATCAGGGAAAACACCTAAAATCCAAACAGAATCTTTATCTTTTACATATTCAACTTGATCCACAAAATTCTCAGAAGAGTTAGGTAATGAATGAATAAGAGAAAAAGTTTCTACATTAAATTCTTCTATTTTCTCACCTGATAAATAAACAAAGTTCTTATCGGTGCCAAAACAAGAAGGAGATCCTTTATAGTCTAAAAGTTGAAATGTTGAATGATCCATAGAGGGAATAACTCGATTTTCATAATAAATCACATTTAAATTTTTAGAATAATTACAACCGAGATTGTTCTTTAGCGGCATATAATGTTTATCAACAAGAATTTGAAAAACAGCGTAGGCATATAATAAAACCACTATTCCTATCGTATACAACAAAATACTCAATAAAACCTTCCCAACTCTCAAAAGAGGTTTTTTAGATTTCAAATACGATTTGATAATTTTCTTATGGATTAAGAATTGTAAAAATGCCAACATGAAAAACCCTAAAACGAAAATGACTACATGCCAGATCGTCCATCCATCCAAAAAAATAGAACCATCTCCACAGGCATATACTTTGTTCATAACAAAACCGCTCCCACATGCAGTTGCAATCATAAATAATGTAATACATACCTTGATTCTATCAAACCTTTTTAGAAAAACAATTAAGAAAACTATTAGAAGGTCCTCTTATCTACCTTCCTATACACCACCGATCGATGCTCTATCATAAAAATTTTAATAAAACTATTTTCAATACGAAAAATAACTCGAAAATCTCCTACTCGCAACTTTCGATATCCTTTGAGAGACTTCCGAAGTGGTTTTCCAAATGTTTCGGGAGAAGAGAGAAGCTTCTTTTCGATAGAAATTTTAATAAGGTTTCTTATCTCAACAGAAAGTTTTGGAATATCTTCATTAATAACTTTTTCATGATATTGCAGTTCGTATTTCATAACCACGCTTGATCATGAGAAACAAACTTCGCGTCTGGAGTATCTCTCTCGGCAACTAACCTATCAAATACTTCATCTTCTTCATATTCTATACCCTGCTTCAAAAGTTCCAAAGCCTTGGTTGCCTCAGGTACATTATCACGCTTCGAAAGATATCCAATAACAAGGTCTATTTCTGGGGAAAGACTGAGATTCATTCTCTTTTTTGTGGTAGGCATATCTAAGAAGTAAAAAGTAAAAAATGAAATCACCGGAAGTGTATCATAAGTGTATCACCTCTGCAATATTTAGATTCTTAATAGACTTCGTCCAAATAACATTTTTCACAGTAGATAATTTCAAGTCTTTCTGGCGAGTAGCTGGTCTTAATTTTTTCACTACATTTCTGACATTGTCTCTCCCAAATCTTTCTTGGATTCCTCTGCTGCAACCTCACTCTATGTCGACAATCATGGCAATTTTTTGGAATTGGCACATTCATTTTTCTATAGAAATCCAGCTCTAACTTCATGATTTTGTAGTTTTTTTCGCAAGAATGACAGACGAGAATATCCTGGAGAATCGTATCTGATGTTTCTTGAATGCTTTCAGGAAATGCATATTCTTTCACAGCATATTCTTTGATATCTTTTTCTCTCCACAGAAGACCCTTTTCTTTTGCTTCTTCTCTTGAGAGTGGGAAATACTCATTCGCCAAAGTCTCATTGTAAGCATAAGGAGATAGGGAAATTGGAAAAAATTCTCCGTACTCTCCCCTATCTTTCATATCATCTATAATTTTTTTACGAAGTGGAAAATACTCATCTTTAGAATATTTCTTGTTAAGGATCGTATATTCCGCGTTATGCAAATTCGTACAACCGAAGCAATTTTTACATTGTAAAGTAAGAAGTGAATATTCCACTGAAGTTCCATGCCAAGCACAATAAGAAAAACGAGAACCAAAGCCTGATATAGCAAGAGATTCATAGGCAAGTTCAGTGTGCGGATAAACAGCATAACAATCTTTACTATCCTTTGCGTCGCTTCCATACCACATATGAGAACAATCTTCGGAATTTTGAAGATCAAAAGATTCAAAACAATTTTTGCAGTTATGGAGGAGATTCCCTGTCACATTCTCATTATTTGATCCCTGCATGAAAAGCCGAGGAGTATTCAGTTTTAATTGTTCAAAATGTGCTATAGCTTCAAGGAGCTTGGAATATGAGCCATCAAAAAGCTCCTTCATTTTTCTCTCAAATTCCTCTTTTGGATATTCTGTATTCAAAATACAATATTTTTTCTGTCGTAAATTACTGCAAAGGAAACAACTCTGACAATTTCTACAATTATACAAAAATGCCGAATCAGAACAGTTACTACATAGCTCACTATACAAAAGATTATAACAATCCTGAATATCCACTCCTTCATACACCAATTCTGATTTTCTCACACCAAGACCATCTATGACATCTTTTGAATCATTAATATAATTTCCATACATACATTTTTCACTTTGCGTGGCAGCAAAAATCAAATAACAATCTTTTAAGTCAGCAGTATGATTGGTAAATTCCGAGTTTACAGAGTTACTCTCAAGATTCCCAAGTTTTGGAGCTTGCAAAACCAAGTCTTTGTATTGATCGAAAAAACTTTTTGATGCATCGTAGTCTCTCCCCGCTTCAAATTGATCCCAATTATCGGAATAAAAACACTTCGGACAATATACTTTATAAGGACTTTCTGGATGATATACAGAAAGAAAATTTTTCTTGCACAAATCGCAGTTTCGATAATAAATTGAACGTTCATTTCTGAATGTTAATCTTCTTTGCATTCTACATGATGGACAGAATGTCGGTGCTGGTACATCAATTTTCTGATAAAAAGACTGATCTAACTCAGTGATTTCAAAATTTGATTGGCATTGTTTGCAAGTTCGGTACATATAGAAAATTAATATACAGAATCCAAATAACATTTCTCGCAATATACCATCTCTGGCTTTTCTGGAGAATAACTTGTCTTCATTTCTATACCACATTTTGAACAGCGTCTTTCCCACAACTTTACTGGATTTCTCCTCTGTATTCTCTGCATATGTCGACAATCAGGAC
>CAZQCN010000003.1:51248-51557 GCA_964592185.1 uncultured Candidatus Peribacteria bacterium | reverse complement strand
CTTTGCAGGAAGTGTTTTAAATTTCTTCGAGCCGACCACGTGGGGATCTATTCATATCTATATTATCGGTTTTCTTGCCTCGTTACTTGCAAGTCTTGCTTCTATCCACTTACTTCTTACGATGCTTAAGAAGGTGAGCTTTAAACCCTTTGCTTACTATCTTTGGATACTCAGTATCGGAATTTTTATTTGGAAACTTTTTTAGCAAAACACAATTACGATAGTCGACATTCTAATTGTATTATCTAATAGGTTAATTTCCTAGTACTCTAATATCCTTCTGACCGCCAATCAGCGAAATACACTCGC
>CAZQCN010000003.1:42160-51238 GCA_964592185.1 uncultured Candidatus Peribacteria bacterium | reverse complement strand
ATACTTCATTGATTTCTCTGGTAATTTCAGTAAACTGGCTATATCCTCAAAGTAACAGGCTACAAGCTCTTTTATACGTTGAGGCTTTAGGACTCTCACGATTGCAATGATTCGTTCAAACTGCTCTCGGAGAAGTCCACCAAGCTTCGTTCTTAGCGAGTAATCGAGCTGTAGAACGAACTTGTCCTGCGTAGTTGTAAACGAAGCGGGACTTTAATTTAGGGTAACGAACTACGCTTGGCAAGCCAACTCTTTATTTTGAAGTCTGTGTCTTCCCGTATGAAAATTTCTGAGAAGAAGGATAGGAGGAAGAAGAAGCTAAGCTTTTTTGGAGCCTAACTTATGTGAATTTCACAAGAATTCTCTTTCCGATCGAGTTTGCGATGTATACGAGAACAGCAACACCGAGAATCATTCCCCAATCATATATGGTGAGAGGGACCGTTCCAAAGAATTGTTGGAGGGGAGTGTAGATGACAAGGAGCTGGAGGGTGAAGGAAAGTATCAGTGCTCCGATCAAATATTTATTGCTTAGAATGGACTCGTGATATTCAGAACGAATCGCTTGAAGTCGGACAAATTCTAGTACGATTAATGTCGTGAAAGCGATAGTCTGCACTTTTTGAACTAAGAAATCTGTTCCACTATAAAATCCAAGAGACCAATACATAAGACCGAGAACTCCTATGACGATACACGAACTGACGTACAGTATTTGTGTTTTCATTTTACGATCCATAATTGATTGACCTGCCTTTTGTGGAGGTTGCTTCATGATGTGTGGAGAATGAGGATCTATACTCAATGCAAGTGCTGGGAGACCGTCTGTGACGAGATTGAGCCAAAGGAGCATGATGGCAGTCATCGGAAGAGGGAGCTTCAGAATCAAGGCAAAGAATATGATCAGGACCTCAGCGATATTTGAAGACAGAAGATAGTTTACAAATTTTTTGATATTTTCATAAATACCTCGACCTTCTTCTATGGCGTGGACGATGGTTGCAAAGTTGTCATCTTGGAGAATCATGTCGCTGGCTTCTTTGGTAACGTCAGTTCCTTTGATTCCCATAGATATTCCGATATTCGCTTGTTTGATGGCAGGAGCATCATTGACTCCATCTCCCGTCATAGCCACGATTTCTCCATTTTGTTGGAGGAGGTTGACGATGATCATTTTGTGTTCAGGCTCGACTCGAGAAAATATGGATACGGTATGGATTTTTTCTTGTTGTTCTGCTGGAGATAACTTGGCGAAATCAATTCCGTCCATAGTCTCTCCTTCGATTCCAATTTCCTTCCCGATGGCAGCGGCTGTATGTTTGTTGTCTCCTGTAATGATTTTAATTTTTATGCCGGCGCTTTTACATTCCTGTATGGCAATTTTTACCTCAGGTCGTGGGGGATCGATCATCCCTTGAAGTCCAACGAAAATAAGATTTTCTTCGAGTTCATCTCCTTTCTCATATTTTTTATAGGCAAATCCGAGGACTCGGAGGGCCGATTCTGCATATGTTTTATTTTGATCCATAATTTCTTTTTTCAATGCCTCTGTGAGTGGTTGAAGCTTTCCTTGGAAATATATTTCTTTACAACAGGCCATTATGGACTCGGGAGCCCCTTTGCTCATGACGAAACTTTCTTTTGTTTGTATGTTTTCATGAACAGTACTCATCATTTTTCTCTGGGAATCAAATGGTTTCTCACTGACTTTTTCCCAATTCTTTTTTATATCAAAAAATGAAAAACCTGCTTTGTATCCACTGATGAGAAGGGCTGTTTCTGTTGGGTCTCCGACGGCTTCTACATCTTGGTCATTTTTATTTTTTTGAGCTATAGAACCATTGTTGCAGAGCGTCCCAACTTCAAATAATTTTTTTTCAAATTCATTCTGAGGAGTCCAGGGTTGTTTCTCAAACTCTAAGTTTCCTGTGAGTGAATATCCTTCTCCCAATACTGAAATATTCTTTCCGTCTATCCAGATTCTTCTGACGGTCATTTCGTTTTTTGTGAGTGTTCCTGTTTTGTCAGAGCAAATGACACTCGTTTCTCCGAGTGTTTCTACGAAGGGGAGACGTCTGACGAGAGCGTGTCTTTTTGCCATCCTTCGTACACCGAGAGCGAGCGTTACGGTGACGATAGCGGGGAGCCCCTCGGGGACAGCAGCGACCGCGAGAGCGACGGCGATAAGGAAGAAGTCTTTTGATTCATAAATAAAATCTAGATATCTCCCTTCGGTAATGAGAGAAAATAGATTGTTCTCAAGTACTTCTGTTGCGAAGACGATGATACAAACGAAGATCGTAAACATTCCGATGAATTTTCCAAAGGACTGAAGTTTCTTTTGTAATGGGGTTTCAAAGCTCGGGATGTCGCTGAGGAGATCGGCAATTTTTCCTATCTCTGTATGCATACCGGTTTTGACGATAATTGCGGTTCCCGTTCCTTGTGTGACGATAGTCCCGGCGAATATCATATTTTTTTGATCTCCGAGCGTAAGCTCGCCATCTAAAACATCATTCTTTTTTGTGACGGGGACGGATTCTCCTGTTAGAGTTGACTCGAGAACTTCGAGGTAATTGCATTGTATGATTCGAGCATCGGCGGGTACTTTATCCCCAGCCTCTATCATCAGAATATCTCCTGGGACGAGTTCGACAGTATCAATAGAATGAATTTGTCCTTCTCGGAGTATTTTGGCTTTGAGTGAGGTGAGTTTTTTGAGTTCTTCGATGGATTTTTCTGCTTTGTATTCTTGTATAAACCCTACCGTTGCATTGAATATGAGTATGATGAGGATGACGATTCCGTCAGATTTTTCTCCTGATATAAACGATATAGCCACAGCAAAAAGGAGAATATAGATGATGAAGCTTTTGAATTGTCTCAAAAATATTATAAGAGGAGGGGTTCCTTTTTTTCCTTTCAGTTCATTTGATCCATATATATTTCGTTGATTTAAAACCTCTTTTTCAGAAAGTCCTATTTCGGAGGATACCTTGAATGTTTTGAGGATGTCTTCAGAGGATTGTGTGAAAAAATTATTGGACATGTTTTTTGTTATTGTGGAGAGTATAGCGTTTTTTTCATATCAAAAGTAGGGACGGGTTTGAAACCTGTCCTATCATGCAAAAAGGACGCAGTATGCGTCCCTTTCATTATTGTGTCGTGAACTTTCCGGACAGGTTTCAAACCTGTCCCTACCATTTTTACTCGTCATCCTCGTCTTCATCCTCGTCTTCATCCTCATTGTTATCGTCATTTTCGTCATCGTTTTGATCGTCATCTTGTCCTTCATCCTGGTCATCGTTTTCATCTTCATCTTGGTCTTTATCCTCATCCTCATCTTTATGATTTGCGTCTTTGATTGATTTTCTCATTTCTTGGATCATATCTTCCCAAGCTTCTTTAGCATCGTGGAGAGTATTTTTAATCGCCTTGAGATCAGCGCGAGAGATTTCAGTGGCAGTATTTGCTGTGTCGTAGAGAGCCTGAACTGCTGTCATGAATCCCGTGTATTCTGCAAATGCTGTTTCAACTTCTGTTGTATCGAGGCCTTGTTCTTTGAGCATTTCAATTTTCTCTTGTGCTTTCAACGTTTGAACGGTCGTATATTGTTCGAGAATATATGATACTCGATCAAGGACACATCCTTTGGTAGAACTTTTCAATGCTTCTTTGAGTTCTTCTTGTTTTGATTGGATAGTTTCTTTGAGTTTCATGTGTGCAGTCCGAAGTTCCTCGATAGTAGTTGCTGTCTCGAGGCTCGTTTGAGCTTCCGTCAAGCTACTTGAGATGGTTGCAATAATTGTTGTTGCTTTTTCTGGGTCACCACATTGTCTCTCAGTGAGATGAGTAGCAAGTGTATTGAGTCGTGTAGTGTGAAGTTTCACAATGTTAATAAGAGCAGCCTTTTTTTCTTCAAACCCTTCTGCATTCTTGAGCATTTCATGATCTTTCATGAGCTTTTTTTCATGATCTTTTTTCATGGATTCAAATCGATCCATCTTTTCTTTCACGGTTTCTTGAGTTGCGAATGTTTGAGTCGGAGGAATGAGAGCGGTTGTCATCATCGTGATGATGGTGAACAGAGAGAAAAGTTTGAGGAGATGTTTCATAGGGAATTTTATAGAATATAAATTCTTGAACGTATATAGAATACTCTTTTTAGGAATGAAAATCTATTTATTTTCAGAGAAGTGTGTTTAATCTATTTTTTGCTTTTTCTAGTGTTGTTTGAAAATCCTCCAAATCAAACGTTATTCGTTTGTTAAGGTAGAATTCAATTTCCAGAGTGTTTTGTTCCTTATTTATTTCGGCTATTAAATCCTCTTGGAACCAGATTTCTACTATGAGGTTTTCCCTATCAGGGACACTTGCTGTTTGTATGGTGAATTGAGTCAAATCTATTTCTTGCATTCGTTTGTTTTTAAATCATCTGAAAAATCTAATGTGTTTCTTTTTTTTGGATCCATTCACTCACCATTTCATTTACTATTTCAAGCCATTTTTGGTAGGTTAGATCCATGCCTGGTGGATAGATATTGGCAGAAAATTTTTCATTTACAATGTCTGCTAAACTATCTTCATCGTACTTTGATTCAATTACTTTTTTAAGCTTGTCCTGAACAGTTGTTAAGTAAGAGACAGATTTCTTTTGGCAAATATCGTGAATAGCATTTTCCCAGGTACCATATTCTTCAGGCCACATATTGTGTAATCGACCTGCAAAGAAATTCATTAAGTCTGAATGATCAGAGATCACGATAGCCATACTGGAATATTAAATACTAGTGAAATTCTTTAAAAGGAAGAGAGCTTTCTTTTTTTGCTTGTTTAACTGCTTCCAACCAGTATTCCCAGAAAGCACTATCTGCAGGCGTGTCTTTCTGTATATATTCGCCTCCACTAAGGATGTCAGTTAAATCGGTCGACCCAGTTAATTCCCAATAATTATTGAGCATATACCACATAGCCATATACCCCTCCTTCTCTGTGATTGTTTTTTGACTGCTAATTTTCATATTTAATTAGTTGAGAGTGAAATCCATGTCGATATCAAAATCAAGTGTATCATCGAATTCGTTGAGATCTTGGAATGAATCCTCTTCTTTTTCAAGACTTGAGGAAAAGACATCGGTCATGTTTTCTTCTATGAGGAGATCTCGGTAGAGCATCTGAGCGAGCATGTTGCGAGTAAATGGTCTGTGTATACCGAAGGTGTTTCCTGATTCCATAGAGAGAAGGTTTCGATCATAGGCTCGTTCAATATATTTGGTCCACCAGTCAGTTGTTTTGGCATCCTGATAGAGGTCTCTGATTGGGGCAACTGGTTCATACCCGAGGGCTTCTGCCATAATTTTGAACGCTTCGATATAGGTCACAGGAGCATTTGGTCGAAATTTCCCATCGCTGTAGCCTTCGATGATGCTATATTTTTTTGCTGTGAAGATGACGTCATTCATCCAATCTGCAGTAAGGTCTGGGAAGGGGGTCTCGGTTGCTATTTCTACTTCAATCCCTGCAGCGAGGAGAGAGACTTTGGCAAGTTCAGCGCGAGTGAGGGTAGTGGTAGGGAGATAGTTGGTACGATCTCGGGTGATGATTCCACGATCGGCGAGGTTTTCTATAGCATTGTAATAGGGGGATTGCGGGAGTACGTCGTCAAAAGCCAAAGAAGTTTGAGGAAATAAAATACTAAAAAGTACGAAGAGAGTAAGGATTTTTTTCATTCTTATGAGGGTTAATGTGTTGACGAGTGTATCTTCTCAAACTCTGACTTTAAAAGTCAAGGTAGCTCATTTTTCTTTTCCTGAGTATACTGTTTTTTAGGTTATTTATTTTTTGTATGTTTTTGTCTTCTTATTTTTTCCATCATGTCGGGAACCAAAAATCTCTTGTTTTAGCAGTTCTGAGGTTTTTCCAGAGCTTTGGGATCTCAATTGTTTTTGTGACTTTGCCATTGTATCTTTTTGATTTTTTCCAATCTGAATTTGTGGTTGGACAGATAGAGACGATTGGATCTTTTGCGACTATTATTTTTATGTTGTGTTTTGGGTATCTTCTGAGCCGTTTCCATCGCAGTACCTTGTACAAAATAGCGATGTGTGTAGGAATGATTGGTTTGTTGTTTCTTATTTTTCTCGATAGTTATTTTCATGCTATGTTGGCTGGTACGGGAACGAAACTGATTTCTATCATAGCGACCTCTATTTTGGCTCTGTACGTGCGAGATGTCGTTCCTCCTATCAAACTTTTACGGTTTCAAAGTTTTATTACAGCACTCAGTAATTCTGCCTTTTTTGTTGGCCCGTTGTTTGCTGGATGGTTGATGCATCTTTTGGATTCATATGAACCGTTTTATAATTTCTTGCTTCGTTTTGGTATTTTTGATCCGATGTATCTGAAATATCAATTTCCTTTGAGTATTGCTTTTTGTGTTTATGCTCTGGTCTTGGGAATATTTCTCTGGAATAAGTGGTATATGAGGCACATTCATCTCCATGACACAAAGAAAGAGTCTATTCATACGAACGTTCACCATCCTTGGCATTTGAGAAACATTATTACGTATTTTCATAATCCTTACCGTGTACTCAGTTTTCTTAATACCAGCTTTATTACTATTTGGTGGGTAATGGTGTATATCTTTTTCCCTTTGTTGCTCCAGAGACACGGAATAGAGACGGGGAAAATTGCTTTGACTATGGGGCTTTTGGTTGTTCCCTTGATTGTGGGAGAGTTCTTTGTTCCACAGATTCTCCGAAGGTTTCAAGGATCCTTTCCTGCTTTGATTCTCGGATATACGATATTTGCTTTCTGTCTTTTGATTGCTTTTGTATTCGGATATGAACATTTGAATTGGTTTATCTTTTTTCTTATTCTCAGCCAATGCGGAGTAGCGATTACCGAACCGCTTCAGACCTATCAGTTTTTCGAAGGAACCAGGAAAAGTGAAGAAACAAAATATTATTCTCTGAGTCTTCTTGGCGGAGTCAGTATGCGTTTCCTTACTCCCGTAATCTTTGGATTTTTTGTGAATATGATTGGAATTGATGATGCTTTCAAATTTATTCCATTCTATTTATTTCTGGTAGTAGTGGTTTTGATTGTGTATTATAAAAAAGTTATGAATATGCGTATCTAAGAATTTTAAAAATATATTTTATGGAAATGAAAATTTCTGTTCCTCAATATTCAAAAGACACTGGTGTATCGTTTGAGTGGGAATCAAACTTTGAGATTCATACGGAAGCAAAAGATTCTTGTATTAACATTAGAGCCAATAAAGAAGGATTGATTTCTCTTGCAAAAATATTATTAACTCTCGCAGGCGATGAGGTTCCAGTAGGAGAACACGTTCATTTAGATGGATATAATTCACTTGAAGAAGGATCTGTTGAACTGATTCTTGAAAGAGCCAAATTATAAGTATATGTTTTTTTGGTCATCCTGAACTTGATTCAGGATCTCGTCTTTTCTCTCCATGTTTATAAGATAGCGAGATCCCGTGTTTTGAAGCGACGGTATACCGAGTCGCCACGGGATGACCATTCATTTCTTAACTTTCTGATTTCAGACTTCAGACTTCTCCTCCTATGATTCCTTTCCGTCTTGCCGCTCCTTTCGTTCCGATGGGAGATCAGCCTGCTGCTATCGAAGCCTTGAACCAAGGTCTAAATGAAAAGAAAAAACACCAAGTGCTTCTCGGTGCCACTGGGACGGGGAAGACATTTACGATGGCAAACATCATTGCTCAGCAACAGAGACCGACGTTAATTTTGGCACATAACAAAACTTTGGCGGCACAGCTTGCTTCTGAGTTTCGAGAGTTTTTCCCAGATAATGCAGTATGTTATTTCGTGAGTTACTATGATTATTACCAGCCGGAGAGTTATATGGTCGTTTCGGATACGTACATCGAAAAAGATTCTTCTATCAATGAAGAAATTGACAAGTATCGTCATGCAGCAACGATGAATTTGTTGACTCGTCGTGATGTGATCATTATTTCTTCAGTATCTTGTATTTATGGTTTGGGTGATGCGACGGATTATAGAGCTATGGCTTTGACACTCGAAAAAGGGAAGTCTTACAAGAGAGACAAAGTCCTCCACCAACTCAATGATATTCAGTACAATCGAAACGATGTGGATTTCAAGCGTGGGACGTTTCGAGTGCGTGGAGATATTTTGGATATTTATCCAAGTTATAGTGACACAGTATTTCGATTCGAGTTTTTTGGAGATGAGATTGATACTATTGCTGAGCTGGATTGGTTGACGGGAGAAATATTGGATGGGACTTTGCAGAAAGTAGAAGTTTTCCCAGCCAAGCATACGGTGACTCCGAAGGAACGACTCGTGGGAGTTATCGAACAAATTTATGCAGAAATGGAGGAGAGAGTGAAATATTTTGAGTCTTTGGGGAAATTAGTAGAGGCTCAGAGAATTCGTCAGAGGACCGAGTTTGATCTCGAAATGATGGGAGAAACAGGGTATTGCAATGGAATTGAAAATTATACTCGATATCTTACGGGGCGTGGAGCTGGAGAGCCACCGGCTACGCTTCTTGAATATTTTCCTGATGATTTTCTTTTGTTTGTCGATGAATCTCATATTTCTATTCCACAGATTGGAGGTATGTGGGGAGGGAACAAAACCAGAAAAGACAATCTCATTAACTATGGATTCCGTTTGCCTTCTGCGTATGACAATCGTCCATTGATGTTTAATGAATTTGAAAAATTTGTGAATCAGACGGTCTATGTTTCCGCAACTCCTGGGAAATATGAAATGGAGCAAACTGAAGGAAAATTCGTAGAACAAATTATTCGCCCGACTGGGTTGGTCGATCCTATTGTCGAAGTCAGAAAGAGCACTGATCAAATATCAGATGTTATGGGAGAAATAAAAGCGACTTTGAAAAAGAATGAGAGAGTTTTGATTACGACTTTGACGAAAAAACTTGCGGAAAAATTGACAGACTTCTTGCAGGAAGCGGGGATCAAAGTTCGCTATTTGCATTCAGAAATTGATACGATTGAGCGTATAGAAATTCTTCGAGATCTTCGTCTTGGAG
>CAZQCN010000003.1:0-42150 GCA_964592185.1 uncultured Candidatus Peribacteria bacterium | reverse complement strand
TTGATGTCATCGTCGGAATTAACTTACTTCGTGAAGGTTTGGATCTTCCGGAGGTAAGCTTCATTGCGATTCTCGATGCCGACAAACAGGGGTTCCTTCGTTCTCGTGATGCTCTTATTCAAACTATTGGACGATGTGCTCGGAACGTGAATGGACGTGTCGTGATGTATGGAGACGTAATGACGCCAGCGATGATTGCAGCTATTGATGAAACGGATCGTCGTCGGACTATCCAACAAGAATACAATAAAAAACATGGGATTACTCCTCAAACTATTATCAAAGAAATCAAAGATATGGAGTTTGGTCAGGGACAGCGAAGGGAAGTTATCGACACGAAGAAAATTCCTCGGGATGAACTTCGTAAGCTCATTACTCAGTTGGAGGAACAGATGGATTTGGCAGTTTCAGAGATGCGATTTGAAGAGGCCGCTGATCTCAGAGATCAGATTGAGGAGATGGAGCGAGCAATACTTAAAGTTTGATCGGTCTTCGCTGGAGCTACGCTCGACAAGGGTCTGAAGTTTGAAGGTCGGAGGTTTTCAGGAATGCGAGTTCTAAATGGACGAAGTTTTTTAATAGAACTCGATTCTATTTCTATCGGATGGGATCCGAGAAATATCTATCTTGTTCTATCTTGTGTTTTTCTATGAAAATGGGAATTAAGTCTGGCTTCGTTTGAGACTGAATGCTCTTATTCTGCATCTCCATCAATATAGCCGTAGTCCACACATCTAACCGACCTCGAAGATAAGCTCTCTCAACCTGTGATTGCTTATAACCTGTACGGGCGTGTTCTACAAACATCCCCAGTTTTACTAATCCTCCAATAGCAAGTATATATAATGGGAGCTTTACTATTTGAGGTATTCCAATAGGTTTCTCTTTATTCATAGGGATTTTAATTGAAATATATAATATATAAAAAACGATAATATGTCAAGAAATTTACCAAGATTCAGATTGGAAATGAAGAGCTTGTTCTGAGAGTCTAATTTAGTGATTGTTTTCGGGTTGGCTTTGATTCGAAAGCGTGATCGAATCTATTGTCCCTCCGTGTTTATCGTGTATGGCATTGTATACCTCTTGAGTTCCTTCGAAGAATCCAATACGTTTTCCATCTGATACCCCTTCCTTATAAGAGGTAGAGTCAAATAAGATTTTTGTTGTGTCAGTCGTTATTGAGGACATAATTTTTTCCCTTGATTGTGTGAGAGGAGATTTTAGTGCCATACCAATAAGGACTCCACCAAGGAGGAAGGAGAAATATTTGAGATTTTTATTGATATCTTCTCGTTTCGATGAAAGCTCCATAGATATTTATGAAAGATTCTACTTTTATTGTACAGAATTTTTTGGATGTATCAACAAAACAGCCTCACGTGAATATCTCACGGAGGCTGTTTTTATTTTGAAAATGAAATTATTTTGGCATTTCTATCATTTTCTTCATGAATTCAGGATCCTCTTTCGCTTTCTTTCCCATGAAATCTTGCCAGTCATTATTATGATTTTCAGAAATATATTGCATTCTGTTGCTTCCAGCTGGGACAGTGATGTTTTTCTCTTTTATGAATTCATCCATCATAGGTCCAAAAGTTGTTTCTAGATTTTTTGTGATATCTGAAACTTGTTCTTTTGGAGTATCTTTTTTGGAATTGTCAGAATTCTTAGGAGCTTCTCTGTTCATTGGAGCTTTGGTATCTTTTGCATCTTTCATGTTATCTGTTTTTGCTCCACAGGCTACAAAAAATAGAGAGAATATGAGGAGAAAAGGGAGAATTTTTTTCATTTGAAAATGGTTATATTCTAGGACAATCTTAAAAGACGTGTATGAGAATTGCAATTCATTTTTTGACCAGAATAATTCCTTCTTTTCAAATAGATTGAAAAACAATATATTATTCTTAAGTTTTTTATTATGTCAGTTAAGATTATTTTTTAATTTTGTATTATGATTATTAATGGTATTGGTTTCCGTCTTATCGGGAGGGTGAATGCTCCAGAACAAGGTGAGAAGCTTTGTTTTGCGACAGTATGGTTTAGTTTTTTATACCTTCCACTCTTTCCAATTCGAAGGCTTTTGATTCGAGCAGAGTATACAATGAATCAGCTTCAATATTCGATTATCAAAAAAACTCCTTTGGTCTTGAGGGAAGTGCTTCTCACGTATTTGTGGGGATGGATCCTTCTTCCTCTATTTATGTTTTGGCCGATTATTACGGGACTGACACTACAAGCTCTCGGTGTAATCCCTTCTTCCATTTCTTCTCGTGATACTGGAGGGATTGTACTTGCTATTATAGCCGTTGTCTGGGTGCTTACCGTAGCATGGAAATTAAAAGATTGGGACGAAGACCGTTGGAATAAGTATTGATCCTCTCATTGTATGCCCTCCTTATAAGCTGTTAATCTTCCGAGAGGTTTGATTTTGAGTTAGACTGTAGGAGTTGAAATTCTTTTCCTGATATATTTCATGTATGAAAAAGGCTCAAAATAATTATGCTTTTATAGATAGTCAAAATCTCAATTTGAGTATTCGCAACCTTGGATGGAAGCTGGATTTTCATCGTTTTCGGAAATATTTAACTGAGAAATATCATATTACTAAGGCTTTTTTGTTTATCGGCTATATTGAGGGGAATAGTGATCTCTATACTTCTTTACAAGAAGCAGGTTTTATTTGTATCTTTAAGCCGACATTGAAATACAAAAATGGAACCACAAAGGGGAATTGCGATGCAGAATTAGTATTACAAGCAATGATAGAATACTCTGTGTATGACAAAGCAATTATTGTAACTGGAGATGGTGATTTTTACTGTTTAGCAAAGTACCTGATTGAAAAAAATAAGTTTGGAGCCTTTATTATTCCGAATAAATATAAATTTTCCGCTCTCTTAAAATTTAAAATATTTATTCCTTATCTTCGCTTTCTCAATGACCTTCAGAGAAAGTTGGAATACAAAAAAAGGCCCCACAAGGACGAAACATTGTAGGGTGATCTTTTTCGTTGGTGATTCTCTACTACTGTAACAGATTTTAGCCTTTAAATCAAATATAATTTACATCTCTATGATTACTTCTTCCCAACTTCGCGAAAAATTTCTCCAATTCTTTGAATCGAAAGGACATGCTCGTATTGCGAGTGCTCCGGTCCCAACGGAAAACGATCCGACTACTCTTTTCATTGGTGCTGGTATGCAACCGATGGTTCCTTTTTTGGCAGGAGAGGTCCATCCAGAAGGCACGAGAATTTGTGATTCGCAGAAGTGTATTCGTACGGGAGATATCGATGAAGTAGGAGATATTAGTCATCTGACTTTTTTCGAAATGCTGGGAAATTGGTCTTTGGGGGATTATTTCAAAGAAGAATCGATTGCTTGGAGCTGGGAATTTTTGACGGACAAGAAATGGTTGGGTTTGGATATTCAACGTTTGGCTTTTACCTGTTACCAAGGGAGCGAAGAGTTTCATATTCCTGCTGATACTGATGCGGCTGCGTATTGGATTGAAAAAGGAGTGAGCGAAGATAGGGTGGTTTTTCTCGGTGACGACGATAACTGGTGGCCGAAAATAGGAATGGATGGACTGTGTGGGCCTGACACCGAAATTTTTTATTGGGTTCCCAATGATATTCCAGCTCCTGAGAAATATGATCCGACTGATAATCGTTGGGTGGAAATCTGGAATAATGTTTTCATGCAGTATGAGTCAAAAGATGGGAAACTGTCAGAGTTAAAGAATAAAAATATTGATACGGGAATGGGGATGGAGAGAGCATTGATTGCTTTGAATGGTCTGAACAGTGTCTATGAAAGTGATTTGTTTCTTCCTGCTCTGGAGGAAATTGAGAGGTTGGTGGGGAAGCACCAAGCATCAAGCACCAAATCCCAAGAAAGTACCAAATCTCAAGCACCAATAAATGAAGCCCAGACTACAGACTTCATCCACAGTCAACGTATTATTGCTGATCATGTTCGTGCTTCGACGATTATCATTTCTGACGGAGTCGTCCCGAGTAATGTGGATCAAGGATATGTACTTCGAAAACTTTTGCGTCGTGCGATTCGGCATGGGAAGAAGTTGGGAATTGAAGAAACATTTTTGGAACTCATTGCTTCTCGATTTATTGAAAGTTTGAAAGGTGGCTATCCAGAGCTTGAAGAGAAGAAAGGTTTTATTTTCCAAACTTTGATTGATGAAGAGAAGAAGTTTCAAGAAACGCTAAAAGAAGGATTGAAAGAGTTTGAAAAAATCCTGCAAGGATTTCAGATTGCTTTCGAAAAAACTGGAGAAAAAATCACGAATATTCCTGGAGCAAAAGCTTTCAAACTATATGATACTTACGGACTTCCTATTGAAATTACCAAAGATCTTGCAAAAGAGAATGGATTAACGGTCGATGAAACAGGATTTAATGAAGCCTTCGAAAAACATCAAGAACTCTCACGAGCTGGATCGGAGAAGAAATTTGCCGGAGGTTTGGCTGATCATAGTCCGGAAGTAGTTCGACTCCATACGGCGACTCATCTCATGCTTCAAGCTTTGAAAGGAGTGACTGGAAAAAATATAGAACAGAGGGGAAGTAATATTACTGCGGAACGTCTTCGTTTTGATTTCACTTGTGATCAGAAGGTCACCCCAGAACAACTCGAAGAAGTCGAGGCAATCGTGAATGATCAAATTCAAAAAGAACTTCCAGTACATTATGAAGAAATGAGTGTGCCAGATGCGATGGAATTGAACGCTACAGGAATCTTCGTCGATAAGTATAAAAATGATTTGGGAGGAAAGGTGAAGGTGTATTTCATGGGGGATTTTTCTACAGAAATTTGTGGTGGTCCACATGTTCAGAATACGAAAGAATTGGGAAGGTTCAAAATTGTGAAGGAGGAAGCGGTGAGTAATGGAGTGAGGAGGATAAAGGCGGTGTTGGAGAAGATTTAATCATTTTTTATGGCTGAGATTACCATTACATCTCCGATTGAACTTTCTTTTTCGGTCATTGAGGCAGATGATAGATTGCCTTCTTTGAAAACAGAAATTTTATTTATTCATAAACATCCGACTGGAATTGTTCAGTATTCAGCTTCAGATAAATGGTTTCGATGTAATGAATGGGATGATTTTGTGGAAGATTTGAAGGAAATGGTAAATAACAGTAGAGGGAAAGCAAGTCTGATGGATTTAGATGAGTTTTTTGTATTGAAGTTGTCGAAATCTGAACAGGTATATTCTTTTTTGATTGAGATTAAGGAAACAGATTTACCAGATCGTCTTACAAATTTAAGATTTGAATCAAGGATTTCTTCTGATGAAGTGGCTTCCTTGATTCGGCAGTGGACAGAATTTCCTAAGTGGTGGTAAATAGATGTTTGTATTTTATACTTTGTTATAAATCCTTGTGCCCTCCCTCATCACCATCAAACATCTCGTAAAAACCTTCAGTTTCCCCATTAAAACACAGGGTTGGTTTCGTAATCTTTTTCGTCCAGAGAAGAAAACGGTTTTGGCGTTCGATGATATTTCTTTTGAGGTACAGAAGGGAGAAACCATTGCCTTCATCGGTCCGAATGGTGCTGGGAAATCGACGACGATAAAAATGCTGACAGGGATTTTATATCCGACTTCTGGAGAAATTCAGGTGGCTGGTTTGAATCCGCAGAAACAAAGAAAACAGTTGGCGTATAAAATTGGAACAGTGTTTGGACAACGATCGCAGTTGATGTTCAATCTGCCTGTGGCCGATTCATTTGAGCTTTTTGGGAGGATGTATGATTTGAGTTCGAAACAGATTACGAAGAGACAAGATGAATTGAAAGAACTGTTTGATCTGGAAGAATTTTGGGATCAGCCGGTACGGAAACTTTCTTTGGGTCAGAGAATGCGAGCAGAGATTGCGGCTTCGCTGATTCATAATCCGGAGATTATTTTCCTCGATGAACCGACGATTGGACTCGATGTGATTGCGAAACAAAAACTTCGGAAGACGCTTCGATATTTGAATGAAGAATTTCAGACGACGATTTTTTTGACTTCGCATGATGTAGGAGATATCGAATCACTGTGTCAGCGGACGGTGGTGGTGAACTATGGGAAAATTATTCTGGATATGTCGACCGAAGATCTGAAGAAAAAATATTTTAAAGAGAAATTTATTCGTATTCATTTCTCGAAAGAAGTGACTGATTTCAACCTTCCGAATGTTGAGATTGTGAAACAAAATGACTTAGGAGTGTTGTGTAAAATTAAAACGGATGAACATGCATTGAGTGCTTTGTTGGAGAAAATATTTTCAACATTTCCTGTGGAGGATATAGAAGTAATGAACCCTTATCTCGAGAGTATTATTGGGAGAATTTATAAAGAGTAATCGTATGCTTCGTTATTTTTCCATCGCAAAAATCGCTCTCAAAAATCGCTTTGCTTCACCTCAGAAAATTTTTTGGCAGGTGGTGGCTTTGACTCTACGTTTTCTTATTCTCTTTTCTGCGTATCGATACGCTTATCATTATTTTGGAAAAGATATTCAGGGAGTTTCTTTCCCTGTGGCAATTTGGAGTATGGCTTTTTATACTATTCTTCTCTCCTTTGGAATGCGGATGATGTTTAATAAAATTCAAAGTGATGTGTTGAGTGGAAGTGTCGAAAATCTCTTTACCAAACCGGTATCGTATCTTCTCACGAAAGCATCTTGGGTTTTGGGAGAAGGTTTTCCAAGTTTTCTTTTTAATCTGTGTATTATATTTTTTATTCTTATTGTTTCTGTCGGATTCCCGTTGCCTGATTACTCTGTTATGTGGCTTTTCCAAGCTTTTATTATTGTTATACTCGGATTAATTCTTTCTCTCATTTTATATGCCATTATAGGAATGGCGGCTTTTTGGTTAGACAATGCTACCCCGATATATATGATTATCGATAAAACACTTATGGTATTTGGCGGAAGTTATATGCCCGTGGCGATGTTTCCGAATTCAATGAAATTATTTGCTGTCTATTCTCCCTTCGGTTCTGCATTGTTTGGTACACATATTTTTAATTCAAATTTTTCACAGGTTTGGACTCAATATGTGAGTATTCAAATATTCTGGATAGTCATTTTGTCTGGGGTTTGTATTTTTGTATTCCGTCGAGTTTCTCGAAAGCTTTCTATTAACGGTGGTTAAACATTTTTTGGACAAGTTTAAACCATGTCCCTACCATTTTTTCTCTCTTATGAGATCTTATCAACTTCAAAAATTACGATCTGAACTTTCTTTCTTCTTTTTTGTCGTCAAGAAGAATATTCAGAATGAAATGCAATACCGAACATCTTTTATTATGCAGGTAGTAGGTATGATGATAAATAATTTTTCTCTTCTCATCCTCTGGTTGATTTTTTTATCGATGAATGGAGATATTAACGGCTGGGGTACGGCGGAAATCATTGGAATTAATGGCTTTATTTCTTTGGTGTACGGGACAGTTTTTGCCCTAGCAGATGGAGTAACGGCATTGCCGAATCGAGTGGATGCTGGGACTTTTGACGCTCTTCTGCTTTCACCGAAGAGTTTATTTTTAAGAATTCTCAGCTCTTCTTCTCGAACGAGTGCTATTGGGGATATATTCTTTGGAATTATTTTGATTGTTGTTTACATGATTATGATTCATGCTTCTTGGCTCCAAATATTTATTTTACTTTCCTTGTGTATCCCGACCATTGTTATCTTTCTTCATTTTTTATTTCTCACAAGACTTATTATTTTTTATATCCCTGATTCTAGTTCCATTTCAGACACATTTACAGAAATCCTGATGAACCCTAGCTTCTATCCGAGCGGGGTTTTCCAAGGAGCACTTCGTTTTTTTCTTTTCTTTATTATCCCGGCTCTTGCGGTAGCGGGAATGCCGATTGAGATGCTTATTCATTTCGATTGGGCTTGGTTTCTAGCTATGTTTGGATTGGCAATTTTTTGGACTGTGCTGTCGCATCTGGTTTTCAAAAGAGCTCTCAGGAGGTATGAGAGTGGGAATTTGGTTGGAGGAAGGTGAAGAGAAGTCTGAGATCTGAAGTCTGAGAGTGCATAGATGAAAGATATGAGTTTTGAATTTCTTTGGGATTTGAGATTTGAATTTTTTTTTGGAATTTGGAGCTTGGAATTTGGTGCTTTCCTAATACCCCACACCAAACACTTTCCCTGCCGTCTCTTCAATCGCATTATGCCCTTCATATTTCAAAGTGTGCTCTCCTTCAAACCAGAATTTTCCTGGATAACATCCGGCACCGCAGACATAGTCGGCTGTAACTTCGTGTTTCAGAGGATACACTTTCTTCTCTAAGAGTTTCCCATCTTCTGAAATCTGCATGATGAAGAATTTGGTTGCAGAGTATTTTCCTGATTCCGTATACGTGGATTGATTGACTGCGAGACAGGCGAGAAACTTCCCATCATCTCGGAAACTGCAACCGAATGCTTCATTGTTCTGGAGAAGTTCCAAGATTTTTTCTGATTGTTTTGTCGTGAAGTTATATATTTTGAAAAATCTTTTATTCGTTTTTTCATTCCATGTTTGGAAGGTGAGCAGATTCCAATTGGGGGAAAAAGAATTTGAAGTTTGGCATTGGAGATCGTCTGTTACTTCTTTTGGGGTGGGAATATTGTTCCCTTTTGTGTCTTGAATTTTTGTAACAGAACATGATGCGCCGTCATCTCCGATTTCTACGATTTTCTTTTCTACCGGAGTGGTGATATTTTCCGTTTTGTCAGGGGCTACGGCAGATGGACTTTCTGTGCTTTTTGGAAGATCTGTTTTTGGAGTTTCTTCTGTTGAAGGTATTACGGGTAACTCTTTTGAAGTTTGAGTTTTGATGGGCTCACTTTTTTCCACTTGAAGAGAGGAACAACCTTCAGTAAAAAGAAAGAGGGACAGAATGAGGATTGAGACCAGTATTTTTTTCATGTAAATATTTTATGAATTCGTTGACTTCATTCTAGAGATACACTAGATTTCTTTCAAATAATTAACTTTTTTCTATGGAACATTCTCATGACAACAAAGAAAAAGCAAAAAAACAGTCACTCGATTTTTCAAATCCATTTACTTGGTGGGGGTTAGCTGTTTTGGTCATTGGGGTCAGTATCGGCGGAGCATTGGGAGCTGGATTAGGTGCAGCCACTGGTTTCTCGATTATCTCAGTAAGCAAGAAAAAAATCTCTTCAACTAAAAAAATTATTTACAGCGTTCTTATTACTCTTGCAGGAACAGTGTTGCTTCTTGTATTGGCTTCTATTGTGTCTGTACTCATTAGTAAGTAAATATCTTGGGCTTGGTATAAGTCTTTGTTAGTTCCTGTTTCTTTCGATCTATAATTTACGCTTGTCTCATGGAAACACTTATTGAAACTCGTGTCTGTAAGAAATGTTCTGTTCAATTTCCTATCACCGATCGTGACGTCCAATTTTATGATAGCGTTTCTCCGGTAATTGCTGGGAACAAATTTAGTATTCCCCTTCCTACGCTTTGTCCGATATGCCGTTCTCAAAGACGATGGAACTGGAGAAATGAAAGGAATTTGTATTGGAGAAAATGTGATAAGACCGGTAAAGATATTCTCAGTGTGTTTTCTCCTGACAAACCGTATACCGTTTACTCTGAAGAAGCATGGTATCAGGATGATTGGGATCCGCTTTCGTATGGTCGTGACTTCGATTTTTCGAGAGGTTTTTTCGAACAATTCAATGATCTTCTCAAAGTGGTGCCTCAGAATGCGCGTTCTGTGGTGGGGAATACCAACTGTGAATATATCAATCAGGCTGGTTGGTGTAAGAATTGTTACCTAGTTTTTGAAGTAACTTCGAATGAAGATTGTGCGTATGCGAACTATTTGAATCGATGTAAAAATTGTTTGGATCAACTACAGGTTCGTGATTCAGAGCTCTGCTATGAGTGTGTGAATTGTAAGAATTGTTATGATCTGCGATTCTCTCAAGACTGTGATAATTGTTCAGAATCTTGGTTTCTCAAGGCGTGTATTGGGTGTAAAAATTGTTTTGGCTGTGTGAATCTCAGAAATAAGCAGTATCACATTTTCAATCAGGCATATTCGAAAGAAGATTATTATAAAAAACTTCAGGAATATAATCTGGAAAGTCGAGCGACCATTCTCAATATTTTCAATCAATTTGTGACTTACTCTCAGCAATTTCCTGCGAAGTATATTCACGGAATTCAAAATGAAAATTCTACGGGAGACTATCTCAATAATACTCAAAATTGTTCGTATTGCTTCGACGCTCTCAATGTTCAAGATTCTACATATTTATTCAATGTTTTTAATGCCAAGGAGTCGTATGACGTCACCGTTTTTGGTGGGGAAAAAGGGTTTGAGTTTTGCTATGAGTGTCATGAAATCGGAGATGGTTCGAGAAATTTACTTTTCACTGATCAAAGTTGGGGAGGGTTGTACAATATCATGTACTCCAAACTGTGTATTAATAACTGTCATGATCTCTTTGGTTGTATCGGATTGAAACATAAAGAATATTGTATTCTCAACAAACAGTACACAAAGGAGGAATATGAAAAGTTGGTTCCGAGGATTGTGGAGCATATGGGAGGGACGTTGATCGTTGATCGTTTATCGAACCAAGGGAATGAATCCAATGACATGAACGATAAACGACAAACGATAAACGCTTCTGAATGGGGAGAATATTTCCCTGCCAATATGTCACCGTTTGGCTATAACGAAACGATTGCTCAAGAACATTATCAGCTCGACAAGGATCGAGCGATTTCGCAAGGATTTAAATGGTTCGACGAAGTAAAAAAGGATTATCAGAAAACCGACTTTCAAGTGCCGGATCTCAGTTCCCAAATCCCTGAGGATGTTTTGACGAAACTTTTTACCTGCACGAGCTGTGAAAAGAATTTCAAAGTTGTGAAAATGGAAATTGACTTCTACAAAAAAATGAAACTTCCGCTTCCAGTGAAGTGTCACAATTGTCGGCACTATGATCGAATGAAGCTTCGAAATCCTTGGAAGTTGAATTCAAGAAACTGTAGTAAATGCCAGATGTCTCTTCAATCAAGTTATCCAGCAGATACGAAGAATCCGGTGTATTGTGAGAAGTGTTATTTGGAGATTACGGAGTAAAGGTTCAACTTCTCTTAAATATATATGGAAAATTTGTATCCGAATGTTTCCCTCAAAAAAAATCTTTTTTTCGGACTCTCTCTTTCTGCTTTGGCAATTTTGGGATGGACGAAAGAAGTGAGAAGTTCTTATCAAGAAGTATATGCTTCCGAAGATTCTCTTTTGCGGACTGGGACTGCTGATACTGTTTCTGTATCTCAAGAACTGTTTATTCATGATGCGATTCAGAAACTTTCTGAGGAAGTTCCTGAAAAATGGTTAGAAAATCCTTATATTCCTGCGACTTTTTATTACTCAAATTCGTACTATCACAACTTGGATAAGAGGAATGTTGCGACTCCTCATGAAGAGATTTTTTCAGTGTTGAAAGATTTTCGCGATAGCTTACATATTTCTTGTTATCAGGAATATTTGAAATCCCAGTGTGAGATGAATAGTCGCTATATGTTGACGCTTGATTTCGTTTCCAAACCGTTAGAAGTGTATCATTTTGGTGGGAAAATTTGGAAAGGACATCAAGATGCCATAGATTTATATGCACCTCTTGGGAGCCCTGTGTTTGCTATGAAGAGTGGAATAGTTGTTTTGGCTGAAAGTGGATGGGACTTGGAAGCCCCGCAATCGCTTTCCACTACTTCTCCCCGAGGAGGGAATAGTGTGATTCTTTACCATCCACAAGATGGGACTTATACAAGATATGCTCATCTCTATGAGGTTTTTTCTCAACCACTGGATGTAATTGTCTCAGGAGAATCTCTTGGTACTGTAGGGAAAACTGGAGAACGAGCGGCGGATCTCTCCAAAGAATCGCATCTGCATTTTGAAATGAATAGGATGGATTCTCAAGGCGGATCTGAAGTGGTGCCGACCCCAATTTTGCAAGAACTTCTTTCCAAGTTACACTAAGAGTATTACGTTTTTCTATGTTGCCTCGGGTTTGTAAACATTGTGGTTCTGAGTTTGTTGTAACTGATAGAGATCTTGCATTTTTTGAAAAGATTTCTCCAGTTTTCGGTGGCAAAAAATACCTTATCCCACCTCCGACTCTTTGTCCCGAATGCCGTTTCCAGCGCCGTGCTTGTCATCGGAATGAGAGAAATTTTTATTTGCGAAAGTGTTCCTCTGCTGGAGATGATATAGTGACTATCTACAGTCCTGATAAAAATATTCCTGTTTACCAGTCAAAAATTTGGTGGAGTGACAAATGGAGAGCACTTTCGTATGGTCGTGATTTCGATTTTTCGAGAGGATTTTTCGAGCAATGGAAAGAGCTTCGTGATGTGGTCCCTCGATTGCAGTTGCTTGCCAAGAATTCACAGAATGCGGATTATACAAACCATGCAGCGGGCAACAAAAATTGTTATCTTTCAACTGCTGTGTTTCAATGCGAGGACGTGTATTATTCACGGAAAGTTTTTGCTTCAAAGTCTCTTCTCGATTGTCTCTATATTTTCGGAGAGAGTGAATTGCTCTATGAATGTTATTGGGGAGACAAATTGTATGATTGCCAGTATTGTGATTTCTGTTCCAGCAGTCGAAATCTGAAATATTGTTTCGATTGTAAAGGTTGTTCGAATTGTTTTCTTTCTTCTAATCTTCGGAATAAACAGTACATGTTTCGGAATCAAAAGTTATCGAAAGAAGCATATGAGTTAAAGATGAAAGAGTTTGAATCTATGGATTTTAATGAACGTGAAAATGTCCGAAAGGAATTTGAGCTGATGTGTAAAGAATCTATTCATCCAGCCTTACATAACGAAAACGTTGAAGAATCGGAAGGAGATTTCTTAAATTCCTGCAAACAAGTTCATGATTCGTATTACTGTTTTTTTGGCGAACGGCTTCGATACTGTTTTGAATGTGATCCGTCTTCGAAGCTTTCGACTTCGCGTGATTGCATGGATTGTTTCGGCTTCGGTTCGTCGGAATTGCTCTACGAAGTTCAGGCTCAAACTCAAGGATATAACAATCAATTCTGCATGCTATCGTATGAAATTTCTGATTGTATGTATTGTGATATGTGCTTCAATGTGAAGCATTGTTTCGGATGTGTAGGATTGCATTCGCATGAGGAGTATTGTGTCTTGAATAAGCAGTATAGCAGAGAAGAGTACGAACTTTTAGTTTCCAAGATCATTGAGAATATGGGAGGGGCGTTTATCGTTGATCGTTTATCGAACATGGAGGGAAATTCTCATGAAAGTAAAAATATGTCGATAAACGATAAACGAACAACGATCAACGAGTATGGAGAATTCTTTCCTTCTTCCCTCTCCCTCTTTGCCTACAACGAATCCGTTGCCCAAGAATATCATCCTTTGAGTGAAGCGGAAGCACTGCAACAAGGTTTTGTTTGGAAGAAATCTGAATTGAATCAGAACCAATCATCTGAATGTTTGACTTGTAAGGTCTGTTCAAAACTCTACCGCATACTTGCTCCGGAAGAGTTGCTTTATAAAGAAATGGGGATGAATATTCCAATGTGTTGCCCGAACTGCCGGTATGAAGAAAGAAGTCGGAAAAGAAATTCGCGGCAGATGTTTGAGAGGTCGTGTGCGAAGTGTCAAAAAAATATTCAGAGTAGTTACTCGCTAAATCAAGTTGAAAAAGTATATTGCGAAGCCTGTTACCTTGAATTGGTTTACTAAACTTCTCATTTCAAATAAGAGGTTGCAAACCCTTGTCTAATTCAGGCTTGCCTCATATTTTTCTAACCCTACAATATTTTTCTTCTCCGGGTGAGCAAAATACGTTCCAAAACCTTCATTTGAGGTTGTACGATATAGAATGAATTTTTTCGAATTTTTAATTTTTAGACTTATAAAAATGAGAGAATATTGATCTTGCTCAAATGAATTAGATTATATAGAGTAATATCTTAAAATATTTTTATGGATCTCGATAAGGTTATCTCCCAGCTATCAGTTACTTTGGCTTCTAAAGCGGATCCGGACTATGCCGTTGTTCAGAAGATTTTTGAATCTCAGGTTTTGTGGGATGAAACTATTCCGATAGACACGAGAAACTCTTTGATAGAAGTTATGGGAAAATTTGGAAATTATTATGATTTTGAACGTAAAGAAAGAAATCCAGCTATTCCAGATATCTTTACTACTCTCGATGAGTTTGAGATGAGTATTTTGCAAGTAAAATCAATGCATGGAGAAGCCCCTTCTTCTGATTGGTGCCTTGAATTGATTCGTCGACTTGATCAGAGTCGTATGGACTTAGATGGATTACCTATTGAGGTCAAAGGAGAACGGAGTATTGATTTACAAAATAAATTTTACAGGATTTTTGGAGAAAGCCATGGTTTGCTTTCTAGTTTTTTGATACATAATAGTTTGTCAAAGGAGGATCATGCAAGGATTTTACTTCCTTTATCGCTTCTTATTACTTGTTTGAATTGGTCCCGTATATTAGAGGAGGATGATGAGGATGATGGTCGGTTTTTACTTTACGCAGAAAAGGATAAGCGTTTTTTGATATATGTTCAAAAATATATCGATCTGTACTTTGCGACTTTGAGACCAGAATTTTTCCTAGATCAAAAAGAGTATGAGAGGATTGAAGAACTTGAAAAACAAGGTATGTATTCGGAGTTTCCATTGCAAACCACAAATAAGTCTTTGGATTTTATTATAGATGTTGTTTTACAATTCCCAAATAAAGCAAAATACCTCGATGATTTGATTCGTAAACATCCGACTCTTTATATTCCGTCATATGGCGCTAAGGGTGATTCTCTAGATGTGGCTCCGAGCGCAAATAATAAGTAAGAGTATTTTTGTTTTCGGAGGTTGTAACCTCCTTTTGTTTAGAGTATCTAACATTCAATTATGTTTATTACTCTGACATTGATCACTCTCATCTACGGTATGAAAATGCGGAAGAAGCGGAAACTGGCTTTTGTAGTGGAAAAGATTTCTCAGTAGATATTGACTATATAGAATTATATGGTATTTTTTATTCTAAATTTATAATAATTTTTTATGGAACACGTTCCGTCAAAATTTTCTCCTAGTATATTGGAAAGAGTTCAAGCAGGGTTTAAAGGAATGAAAGTTATTAATACCAGAAATGCCTTAATTTTATCTGGTTTATTGTCTCTTATGGCGTGTGAGAGAAAACCTCAGTATCAAGAACCATTACCCTTACCCGTAGCCAAGCCTTTAGTTTTGGATTCTTTTACTTGCGATAGTCTCAAAGGGGTTATGGATGCTCGGTTCGCAAAAATAAATCCTTGTCCTGAGGCTGACCATGTTCATTTTGACTACGTAGTTTCTCCTGAAGACATTATATCTGTAGAAAAACATAGAAATTCCTCGAGAGATAGTTTTTCTGTTCTATGGGATGTTCCGAGTTGTGCAGAGTTAGAACGCTTCTCGAAAGCATCTGGGGAAGTTCGAAATGCTAGTGGTTATGAGTATATTCGTAGGAATTCTCATATATATACTCACTATGTGTTGTGTGCAGAGTAAGAGTTTTTAATCTTTTGGTTTGTACTAAATTTGATGCTGAAAGTTGTGTCGGATTTTTCGTTTTTTATTCGCTAGAAAGTTCGAAATTTTTTCAGTACAATCACTCCAGAAATTTCCCTCTTCCTTATGTTCAAGTTTTTCAAAAATTGGAAAAAGAAGCCTCATGATGAATATTTTTTGGCGCTTGATATTGGGACAGAGTTTGTGAAAGCCTTGGTGTACAAGGTAGTTGAGAGTCGTGCAGAAATTCATGGAGTCGGTCGGGTGAGGCAGAAGTTGGGAGATATGCAGGGCGGTGCTATTACTGATATTGCGGGGGTGATTCAAAATTGTAAAAAGGCAATCACGGAAGCGGAAGAGATGGCGAAGGCCAAAGTATCTCGGGTGATTATGGGGATTGCTGGAGAACTCGTGAAAGGCTCGACGACCACGGTGCACTATGAGCGGACGACTCCGACGAGTCAGATTACTCTTTCGGAATTGAAGAATATTGTTCATCGAGTGCAATGGAAGTCATTTGACCAGGTTCGTTCTCAGCTGGCTTGGGAAACGGGCTTTCCAGAAATCGATGTGAAATTGGTGAATGCGGCGGTGGTAGATGTGAAAATTGATGGGTATCGAATTACGAATCCGCTGGGATTTCAGGGGAAAGATGTGACGATTGCGATTTTCAATGCATTTGCACCTCTCGTTCACTTGGGAGCCTTGCAAACGGTAGCGGAAGAATTAAACCTTGAGGTTATGGCCATCTCTGCGGAACCGTATGCGGTGGCTCGAGCGGTGAAACAGGATGATGAACATCTTTCTGCTATATTTATTGATATTGGAGGAGGGACGACTGATCTGGCGGTGGTGCGAGATGGTGGGGTGGAAGGGACGAAGATGTTTGCTTTGGGAGGACGAAGTTTCACCAAACGACTTTCTCAAGTGTTAAGCGTTTCTTTTACGGAAGCAGAAAATATCAAATTGGCCTATTCTCGAGGAAGGCTTGATCGGGTTTCAACGGCGAAGGTAATGAGAGCGATTGAAAGTGATATCGAAGTATGGATTTCAGGGATTGAACTGACATTGGTTGATTTTTATAATCTTGATTTTTTGCCGGCAAAAATTTATCTGTGTGGAGGAGGAGCAGGGCTGCCAGAAATTAAAGAAGCACTCGAAACACATAAATGGTCCGATCAAATTCCATTTACGCAACGACCAGTGGTTGAAATTATTGCTCCCGCTGATGTGACCTATGTTGTAGATCAGACGGGGTGCCTCGAAAATTATCAAGATATTACGCCGATGAGTTTGGCGAGTCTCGGGATGAGCTTGGAAGTGAAAGAAGAGGCCGTGGTGGCACGGATTCTTTCGAAGGTAGCGAAATTGATGCAGGTGTGACCGAAGGTCACACCGTAGATACGCGATTTATCGCGTATCTTTAAAATGCAATACAAATTTTATTTTTTCCTTATAGCAAGGACAATTTTCTTGATTATAAGTAATACGAGAAGTGGTGGAAGAGCAATTGCGAACATGGTGCCTGCCGGAAAGTATTTATTATCTCCCATAAATGCCATCTGCCATTCATTTATGTTTTTAGCGATCCAAAGATTGCTGAATGCTAAAAATGCTCCTCCTATCAAGAGAAGGAATGCAATACAACCGAAAGTTCCATCAAGTGATGTATTTTTTTTAACAGGAGGAGTTTGAGATGAAGTCATGCGATAATAATTAGTTTTGGTATTTTTATTCTAAATACTTTGTTGCGGATATTCAATAAAATCAGTTTAAAGAAACATGTATTCCTGTTATTTTGTCTCATTTGAATTATCGTGTATACTTTTCGCATAATCATTTTTTTGTCTGGATCTGTATTTACGATCGACGACAAACGATAAACTTTCTTCCATGACTGACGCCTCTCCAAAAATTCTCTATCTCGAAATTGACGAAGAAGTTACTTCTATTGTCGATCGCATGAAAACCCTTCGAAACAAGGTGGTAGTTTTGGTGATTCCGAACCATGCGGTGATACTTCATAGTATAGTGAATTTGAAATTGCTGAAGAAGCAAGCGGAGGTGCAGGGAAAAGAAATTTCTATTGTGACGACTGATAAGACGGGAAGAAATTTGGCTTCACAGGTCGGTATCACGGTGTATTCGAATGTAGAGCAACCGGGCGGCAAGCAAAAATCTGACGCAGTGGTCGTCAAAGAAGAGCATGATGAAGAGGTCGATACTCCTCATTTGTCTGCCTTGGAAAAGAGTAAGAAGCTCCGTTCTCGGCTCGGTTTGGTAGAGGATCTGGAACTAGCTGAAGAGCCTGTATTGATGTCTATAGAAGATATGCAAAAAGCACGAGAAGAAATTCAGGAACGATCAAAGAATAGAAAAAATGATGAAAATGATGTTGCTTCCAAAGGGAAGAGTGTTCGATATAAATCAGATGAGAATGTCGTAGCCCTCCGAACTTTGTCTCCAAATAAAAAACTTTTATTTCTCATGTTTGGGTTGAGCATTTTTATTTTGGCTATTGTGGGATACTTCGTACTTCCCAACGCAACGGTCTTTATTCAACCAAAACTTGATCCAATAGCATATACGACGAATATCACGATGCTCGATGTGAATCGATATAGTAATATTTTACAGGATGGGAAAAAGCTCAAAATGGTCGGAACCTATCCAGTAGAAATTTCCGAGTTGGCAATTACTGAAGAGGCTCCCGTCACTGGTCAGAAGTTTATCGGAGGACGAGCGAAGGGAATTATTACTGTGAAAAATAAATCGGCACGTCAGTGGCAGTTCGTTACGAACACTCGCTTCCAGAGTCCGGAAGGATATATTTTCCGTACGACTCGAGATCTCATCGTGACTTCGGGAGCGGAGATTGACATAGAGGTTATTGCGGATGAAAAAGGACCAGATGAAAATTTCATGGGATCCAAGGGGAATCTTGCTCCGACCAATTTCACTATTCCAGGACTTGGAGGAATGAGTCCAAAACTTATTGAAGGATTTTCAAAAAACGCTTTCACTGGTGGAACGGATGAGTACCAACATGTGATCGATCAGGCTGATATTGAGGCAGCAAAGAAATTGATTGTTGAGAAGATTATGAAAATTGCAGAAGAGAAATTGAATGAAAAAATTACTCAGGAGAATCAAGAAAAAGGAACGCATCTACTTCTTTTCAAGACAGGGAATAATGATAGTGATATTTATCGAGAGGTGAAGGAAGTGATTGTAGATCAGAGCCTAATTGGTCAAACTCGTGACACCTTTCCTATCGCTGCCAAGGCTCGTCTCGTAGGTGTGGCGTACGATACCAAAGAAATCGTTGATATCATGAGAAAGGGGCTAGAAGATATGGTGCTTGATACTCGCCAGCTCATTGAAGTCAAAGAAGATGGGATAGGTTTTAATGTGATAGAAAATCAACCTGGGGAAGGGAAGATTAAAGTAGAAATTACTCTCCACGGTGTCACAGAATATAAAGTAGATGATCGACTCGGAGATCGTATTAAGTCAAAAATAATTGGGAAATCTGCCAAAGAAGCACTTGAAATTATTGATGAAATGGAGGAAGTCGGAGGGGTAAAGATTGAGACATGGCCGTTTTGGGTGCATGGGATTCCTGGAGTACGAAGCAACATTAATGTCAAACAGTTTAAAGAATGAGATTCCTCTCTCTCGATTACGGTGACAAAAGAATCGGCGTCGCTATTTCCGATCCCACCGGGACTATCGCTCGTGAACTCGATGTGATTGAAAATAATCAGGACTTTTTTGGGAAGCTTGAAAAGTACCTGATGGAGTATGAGATTATGGAAGTGATTATTGGGAAGCCACTTTCGGTGAAGACTGGGGAAAGTACTGAGCAGACGGGAAAAGCAGAAAACTTTTCAGAAAAACTTTTAAATCGTTTTCCATTTATACAACTTCATTGGGTGGATGAGCGATTTACTTCTTCGATTATCCATGAGAGTTTCCGAGGCGACGCGAAAAAACCAAAACACATCGATGGGATGTCGGCGGCTTTGATATTGCAGGGGTTTTTGGATCGGAGGGGGTGATTTTTACTTTTGTTTTTGAGTCCCTTGTCTGAATATTTGTGTGCCATTTTCTGTGTCCTCTACAGTAATGAGTAGAGCCCGTTTTGTATCCATGCGGACATTTGTTTCAAATTCATACTTAACTGCTCCTGATTCTACTAAATCAGCTAAAGTCTGTAATGCTTTTTGATAATCAAAATCATCCTTTGCTGGCATGTTTTCTGCAAAATCTGGGAATTCTTTCATTCGTTCTCTCCCTACACTCCAAGGTTCGAGTAAAACTATGTTAGATCTGTAAACATCTATGAGTGCTGCGATATGATTTATGGGAATTTCTTGGAAAGAAGTATTAGGATTATTCTCCCATGTTTTATGGGCCAATAAATATATTTCTTTTAGATTTCCTTCAATTTTGCTGAGATCGAATATTGGCATATAAATTATTTTTATTCTTTATTCTATTATAAATTTACTCTTTATTCAATAATTTTTTTCAAGTTTTCTTTTCTATGCTACCATGCTCCCACTTCTTAGGGATCTCTATGTTCCAGAAATTTAAAGCGGCGTTGGAAAAAAGAAAGGCTTTGCGTGAGCACAAGAAGCGGAGGAATGATCTTTTTGCCAAGAGAAAAGCAGTCATAGCTGAAGAGCAACCCAAGTTTGTGTTGAAAAAGAAGGAACCGTTTTTTCTTGGAATGATTTTTCGTTTTACAGATAAGAGGAAGAGGGAGGGCCGGGGTGGGTTCTCTGGATGGATTGTGGGAGGGGTGACTCTTGTGGTGGCTATTTTTTTCTTTGTGTTGTTTGGCCCACTTTTTCGAGTCAAAGAAGTGAGAGTACAGATTACGAATCATTCTCTCCTTGATGCTGCGAAGGTAGAAGAATATCTTTATCAATTCCAAGGGAAATTACTTTTATTTCTCCATCCTCGGCAGATGCTTTTTGATATTCGGAGCCAGTTCCGAGAAGTTGCCGATGTTGATTGTAGAAAAGTCTATCCGAATTTAATTGATTGTAATGTGATTGAGTATAAATCGGCTCTTGCTGTGTGGCGGGGTGAGGGAGAGGATACAGAATATATTGTGAACGAAGCGGGGGTAATTATTTCGAGTCGAAAGAAGGTGGATGATGGGAAGTTTATACGGGTGATTAGCTCGAATAAAGACATGCCAATAGAGATTGGATCACAAGTGATTGAACCTCAAAAAATTGAATTCATGTATGCAGCGAAAAATAACTTCGAAGATCGATTTGGTTTGACGGTAAAATCTCTTTGGTGGTTGGCTCGAGAACGTGAGTTGCACCTGTATACGGATAAAAATTTCCCTATTTACCTTTCTCTTGAACGACCGCTCAAAGATCAACTGCAAGCACTTCTTACGGTGTTTGCGAATCATGACTTTTCTGGATCGACGCAGTATATTGATTTGCGTGTGAAGGATAAAGTGTTTATTAAGTAAAGTTTTTCTTGTATTACCTATATCCTTTCTTTGGTCATCCCGTGGCGACCCGGTATACCGTCGCTTCAAAACACGGGATCTCGCTATTTTATAAACATAGAGAAAAAAAGACGAGATCCTGAATTAAATTCAGGATGACCAGTTTCCCCTCATTAAAAAATAATTAAACCGTCTTGTACAGCGGAAAAAGTTTAATTGTTGTTCAATTGGAGATTGGGGTGAGGAGAATGATTTGATAAAAAGAGATCTCTGGAGTACATTACAGGTAACAACTGTTTTAGAGTGTGTAGAAATTATTTTGTGTGGGTGAAACTTGGAAATACTGTATGAATGTTCTTTTCCCTTGATTCCTCTTCTCGATATCCCTTCTGGACTCAAGCTTCGCATTGGAAATTGTGATCTGCACTCTGAAACGTTATGAATTTTTATAACGTCTGTTTATGAGTGATATTGTAATGGTATTGGTATCGGTTGTCTTGCTTGCTGTTGGTGGAGGAGCTGGATACTTTGGGCATCTGACATACATCAAGAAAAAAAAGGATAAAGTGTTTGAGGAATCTCAATCTATCTTGAAGAAGGCGGAACAAAAGAAAGAAGAAATGTTGCTCGAAGCGAAAAAAGAGATGAATCGTTTGCAAGAAGAATTCCGAAAGGAAGAAAAAGAAATGCGTCAGAAAATGACTGATTATGAAGATCGTGTGGTGAAGAAAGAGGATCAATTAGATAAGAAATTACAGAAACTGGATGAGGAAAGAGATCAGATCGAGACCCAAGGCAAAGAACTGGAAAAGAAAGCAGCGCAGATCGAAGAGCTCAGAAACAAACAAGTGGAGGAGTTGGCGAATATTGCTAAGCTCACAAAAGAAGAAGCACGAAAACTTCTTTTTGATCAGGTAGAAGAAGAATCTCGAGATGATATTTTGGTATATATTCGAAAAGTTGAAGATGAATTGAAAAAGGAATCTGATGAGAAGGCAAAAATGATTTTGGCCGAAGCGATTCAGCGATGTGCGTCTGATGTAGTTTCTGAAACTACGGTAACACTCGTAGAATTAGCGAGTGATGATCTCAAAGGAAGAATTATCGGGAAAGAAGGAAGAAATATTAATGCGTTTGAAAAGGCAACCGGAGTTGATGTAATTGTGGATGATACTCCGGGAGTTGTTATTATTTCAGGGTTTGATCTGATTCGTCGGTATGTTGCGAAATTGGCACTCGAAAAACTTCTTCAGGATGGACGTATTCATCCGACGAGTATTGATGAAGCCGTGGATAAGGCACAAAAGGAAGTTGAAAAACATATCAAAGATATTGGTGAACGAGTTGTGTACGAAATTGGTGTTACGGGACTTCATCCTGATTTGATTCGGTTACTTGGTCGTTTGAAATTCCGTACGAATTTCGGTCAGAATCTTCTCAAGCATTCTGTGGAAGTGGCGTATCTTTCTTCTTATTTAGCAGAAGAACTCCGTGCGAATGTTGAAGTATGTAAGAAAGGAGCGTTGCTTCATGAAATTGGTCGTGCGATGAACCACGAAGTGGAGGGACATCCTTCTGCGATTGCCAAAGATCTGGCTAAAAAATATGGAATGTCTGAAGAGATTCAGCATGTTATTGAAGCGAACGAAGGCCTGGTTCGTGCGAATACGATTGAAGCGGTGATTGTTCAAATTGCCAACTCTGTGGCATTGGCTCGACCAGGAGCGAAGAAAGAAGGGGTGGATGCTTATATCAAGCGTCTTCATAATATTGAAGAAGTGGCAAAGAATTTTGCTGGAGTGACGCAAGCCTATGCGGTCCATGCAGGTAAAGAAGTTCGAATTATGTTGGACACTGAAGTGATTGACGATTTGAAGGCGTACAAACTTGCCAAAGAAATTGCGAGTGCCCTTGAACATGATTCATCGTATGCCGGACAGATGAAGGTGACAGTGATTCGTGAGACGCACGTCGTGGAATATGCAAAATAAAAGTAAGGGAGGCATCGTTCACGATGCCTCCCTTACAAAAATTGGTCGTCCTGAATTTGATTCAGCCCCGACAGGAGAAACCTCGGGATCCCGAAAAGATATTGGATCTGTAGGATCGGGAGATCTCGAATTTTTCGGTATGGTGTTGGTTTTTGTGAAGAATCTGTAGGGGATTCAGATCTGAATCCCCTCCATTCCTTACATTTCTCCTTTTTTCCACAATGTACTTCTCAGCAACGGCGCATACACATCCTTCTCCAAATCAATATGCAAACTCGCAATCTCTTCCTCTGAAGGATGGGCGTCTTGAAATTGTACGAAAGAAAGATCTTCAATTAACGCGAGTGGAGTTTGTTCATTGCCTTCGCCCATGAGGAGTACGCTCGCGGCAGCGAGTCCGTCCATGATGTTTGCTTGCGTGTAGACGAGGTGGCGACCGAAAATATCGGGAGTGCCTCGATAGTCGTGTAAAGGTGAGAAGCCTGAATAGCTCAGGCAGATTCCGGTTGTTCCCCAGCGGAGTGGAGTGGTTTTACTGTCGGTGATGATGACGCCGAAATCTTTGAGATTCCATTTTTTTCTGAGATGGTCTCGGATATCATTGGTACTTTTTTGAAGGTTTTCCGGCCAGAGAACATAGAATTCTTCAGCATTGGATTCGTCGATTCCCGCCATAGGAATGAGAATATTATTTTTTAACGTTAAACTGATTCCATAGGAATTTTCTTCTGGTGGAATATACGCTTCGCATTCTTCTTTTATAATTTCCATTTTTGACTTTTGACCTATAGGCATGACTCTTCCTTCACAAAGCGAAACGATTTTAGAAGTGATAGCTAGAATACTTCTTTCTGGGAGTCTCTCAAGTGAAGCATCCAATATTTCAAGGATATTTTTCCCCCTGACATGGATTTTTTCTGTTTTTATTGCTTGTATTTTCATGGATTGATATAGTGACTCTCACCACACCGTAGCAAATTCTTTTTTTATTCACAAACTTTCATGTATATTCATATTCTCTGGATAGGGAAAACGAAAGAATTATTTGCACAAGAAGGGATTCAGAAATACCTTAAGTTAATTTCTCGTTTTGCTGAAGTGGAAGTTACAGAGATTCCAGATGTGAAATCCATGAACGATGTGAATAAATTGCAATTAATCGAAGCTGAAAAAATTGAAGAACGATTGAAAAAAGGAGTAGAATATTTTTACTTGGATGAGAAGGGGAAAAGTTTTTCTTCGGAAGTGTTTTCTGGTATGGTGTCGTCCGAAATGAATCAAACAGGGAAAATAGGATTTATTATTGGAGGGGCTTGGGGCTTTGCCCCCGAGGTCAAGAAAACCAACTCCCTTATATCCCTCTCTCCTCTGACCTTTACTCACGAAATGGTTCGTATGATACTTTTGGAGCAGATTTACAGAGCTTTTACTATAATAAAAAAACTTCCTTATCATCACTAATTTGTATGACATCGTTTCCCTTCAAACAACGTTGTGTGGAGCTGAAGAGACTTTTTTTGCAAAGAAAGGCTTCGTGGTACTTTGTGCATGATATGTATGAGTTGTACTATCTTACGGGAGTATTCGAAGAAGAAGCATATGGGCTTTTCGATCTTCAGCAGGGGAAAATGTTTGTATTGTGTGATGCACGCCTTTCTGGTGGCGCACGGGAGGAAATTCAAAATGGTGAGGTGGTGGAATATAAAGAGCTTATAGAGACTTTAAAGGGTTTTGGAGTGCAAGAGGTTTCTCTTTCGAAAGATATTTCTGTGAGGATGAAAGATCGTCTCAAAGCCCATTTTTCTCTTCAGATGATGGATGTTTCATTAGTAGGACTTCTTCGAGAATGCAAAGATACTTCAGAAATTGAAGTTATTCAGAGAGCCTCAATTTTGGGAGATGATTGTTTTGCATTTATTATTAAAAAGCTTCAACTCGGAGTCACTGAGAAGCAACTTGCTTGGGAGGTTGAAAAATATTTCCGAGAACATGGTGCAGAAGCTCTATCGTTTCCTCCAATTATTGCTTTTGGGGATCATACATCTATTCCTCATCACAAAGTCTCTGATCGTGAGCTGACGGTAAATACCCCAGTGTTGATTGATATGGGATGTATTGTTGATCATTATTGTTCTGATATGACTCGTATGGTGTGGTTTGGAGATACCGTTGATGAAGAATTCCAAAAAGATTTCAAAATAGTTCTCCAAGCATTGAAAATAGGGTATGAATCATTTCAAAGTGGGGCATTTGGAAAAGAAGTTGATTTTGCCGTTCGAGATTATATGAATACAGAGGGTGTTGCTGAGCTTTTTACTCATTCACTTGGTCATGGGGTGGGACTGGAAGTACATGATTCAGGAAAACTCTCTTCGAAGTCCGATACGGTCGTTGAAGCGGGATTTGTATCTTCTATTGAACCAGGGTTGTATCGTGAAGGGAAGTGGGGAATTCGTCTTGAAGATCTGGTAGTTATTACTTCAGAAGGGAAGAAGATGCTTACGAAGTCTCCTCGTGGACTTGCTGTTATATCACCTAAATAATTCGATATGAATAAGGATCCGTATGATATTCTTGGTGTAGCGAAAACCGCTTCTGCAGATGAAATCAAAAAAGCGTATCGTAGATTGGCAAATCAACACCATCCTGACAAGGGAGGAGATGCGGAAAAATTCAAGGAGATTAATTGGGCATATCAGATCCTTTCTGATGACAAGAAAAAAGAAGCTTTTGATCGTTTTGGGAATGCAGATATGGCCGGCGGGATGGGTGGAGCAGGAGGTTTTGGAGGTGGATTCCAAGGAGGTGAAGATATCTTTGGAGGAGGGTTTTCAGATATTTTTGAGAATTTTTTTTCAGGAGGAGGGATGGGTGGTGGACGTCCGCAAAGTCGGAGATCTCAGCGAGGTGAAGATATTGAGATGGATATGCAGTTGGAGTTCATGGAGGTGGTTTCGGGAGTTGAAAAAACACTCAAAATTACAAAAACATTTCCCTGCACTGATTGTACAGGATCAGGGGTAGAGAAAGGGTCTTCTATTGTTACTTGTGATGAATGCCAAGGTTCTGGTCAAGTTCGTCGCGTTCAACAAACTATCTTAGGTTCGATTGCTACTGCGAGTCCATGTCCCAAATGTAGCGGAGAAGGGAAAATTCCAGAACAGAAATGTCATGTATGCCATGGAGAAGGTCGGGTGAGGCGAACCGAAGAAGTGAAGGTGAAAATCCCTGCAGGAGTTGATAATGGCATGAATATTCGTATGCCAGGGTATGGAGAGGCGGGTCGCCGTGGGACTCCGAGTGGCGATCTTTATTTATCTATAAGTGTTCGTCCAGATAAACGATTTCAGAGAGAGGGAAGTGATATTGTAAGTGAAATTTTTATCTCTGTTCCTCAAGCGGTTTTGGGAGATACTCTCCCTATTGAAACGGTCTATGGAGAGGTTTCTGTCAAAATTCCTTCTGGTATACAAAGTGGACAGGTTTTGAAAATTCGAGGGAAAGGGTTGCCGAAGGTAAATACCACCCAGATTGGTGATCATTTGTTGAGTGTGCATGTAGAGATTCCGAAGCATTTGAGTTCTCGTGAAAAAGAAATATACGAGCAGCTTCGCACGGAACAGTCAGGAGGAAAGAAGAGAAGTTTTTTTTAAGAAAATAATAATAATTTCTTGACTCTCTGCCATTTTTCTCTATGTTATTGGAGGTATTATTCTTTATGGATATTTCTTGCGAAACTGATAAAAACATGTTAGAATAAGAAATCTTATATATTATTATGACTTCTCCTGTAGGTGGGCAAGCTGCTGGTCAGTTCGATCCACAACATCCTGCTGTACATAATCCTTTGAATCCAAACGTTGTTTCTGGTGTTCCTATGGCGAGTGGCTCAACTCTTCCTGATGGGTTTATTTCGAGTGTTCCTCAAGAGGTACGAGTTCCTTCGGCGACGGTAGTCCAGAATGGTGAGGGGAATTCTGTATATGCTCCGCCGGTACCAGTGGCTCAACCTTCGTATGTTTCTCCTCAAGCTGTTCCAGCTCAATATATTCAACCAGCTCCAGTGGCGCAATATCAGCCGGTTCCTATTCAACCGCAATTTATGCCTCAAGTATTGGCTCAACCAGGAGCTCCAGTTTCTTTGCCGGTGAATCCGATCCAACCGTACCAACCGTACCCAAGTCAATCAATGCCGATGAACCAAGAATATCCCCAAGGAACGAACCCAGTACATACTCCGGTTGCCGTAGGAGCTCCGGTTCATCATACAGTTGCAGATGTTGCTTTTGAAGCTGTCCAGGCACAGCAGATGGCAGGAGTAAGTTTTGAAGGATTGCAAGTAACAGCTCAAGCCGAAGAGAAGATTAAAAATATATTTGCTACTCCAGTATCTCAGAACGTGGCCCCTCAATCAGTTCATACCATGCCAGTTGCTCCTGTTCAAAATCAGGCTCATCAAGCTATCGCACAAGTCGCTCCCAAGCCACATATTCTTTCTGAAGCTGAAATTGTGAGTTCCGCTGCTCAAATGATTCATTCTGGAGAATTAGAATTCCAGAAAAAAGTAGATTTGATGGCACAATATAGGAAAGAATATATTGCATTACAAAGTCATCACTCTCATCATTAGTTTCTCTTGAGGCAAAAATGAATCTCGAGTACAGTGATGCTGTATTTTTTTGCTTATTCTATGGATCTCCGCTTTGAAAAACGAATTTTTCGTTTCAAGTCTCTCATACTTGTTTTATTTTTTCTTTTGGTGTGTGCCATTCTCGGAGGAATGTATGGTCAGAGGTATGGTGCTGGATTAATGGGAATGGTATTTGCTGTGATAGTCGGGGTTCTTTTGGTTTTGGAGTACCTGCAGTTGTTTCCTGACATTTTTTTACATCTCTTTGCGAAGGTTCTGATACTGGAACCAAAAGGAGATTTACCAGAAAATTTTCGAGTGTATAGCATAGAATCAGAAGCTCCTTGGAGCGTTTCTTTTTCGACATTGAGTAAGCATATTATTTTGATATCGAGTGCTGCGAAACTTCAAAATGAACTTTTTGAGACGATGTTGGACTATGAATTGGTGAGAGTGAAGCGCGGTATGAGTCTTTTTCATACGCTGTTTCTTTGGTGTATTGCACTTCCTGTTATGCTTTCTGATGGATTGTTTTTTGTTGTTTTGAGAAAGACTGGAATTCGTTTTGTTGCTTCTGGTATTGGCAATGTGATGAGACTTATTTCTTACCCATTTCTTTGGATTCTATTTCGTTTTTTATATCCTGTAAGTCTCATAGAACAAAACGATCATCTTGTGAGTTTGAATTATCAATCGAGCGTTCCTCTCAAGGATCTTTTTCAGTTTTTATATGCTTTTCCTTCTCAGTATGATTTTTTCTATTTTGCTATGATTCCTTTTGCACTTACGGGACCGAATTCTTTTGGATCTATACAGAAGCTCTGGAAAGGGTATGTCCCCGAGTTGGCGGAGAGGAAGCAAATGATGGAGAATGTGATTAGTTGAGGGAGAAAAAAGCACCAAATTCCAAGCACCACATCCCTCCCGATCCGAAGTCGTTATCGGGGAAAAAATTACAAATTACAAATTCCAAATTCCAAAAAATACAGGGATTCAAATGTATTCGTATTTTCGAGGTTTCGTATTTTCGAAATGATGAAAGGACGAACAAATTATGATATGAAATGTGAGATCCTGAAATACATTCGGGGCTATTGTTTTTCAATATTTGGTCCTTGGTACTTGGCATTTCTCAGATGATGAGGACTTGTTTTTGTGTGAATATTTGATACGTTAATAAAAATATTTATTTTTATGGATTCTGATGATCACATATCTGATATCTCTCAGACGGATTTGCTTAAGATGTATTCTTATCTTGGTCGGTTGGGAGAAAATGGAGTGTTGCCAGATTCAGATGCTTTTATTTTGCGATTTAGACAAATAATGTCGGAAAAGATTCCATCAGGAATTCATGGTCAGTCACATACATCCTTTCATTCGGATATGAAAATTGCACTTTTTCTTTATGAACGTGCAAATAATTTAAGATATCCGTTGAAGTTTCATGATTTTAAAGATTTTCATCAGAATATAATATATAGAGGAGATTTGGCGAGGATTGTTGCGAATGGGGTAGAGTATTCATATGTATTGATTGATTCTGTTCGGCCGAGTGCCGAGGAGATATCTTTTTCGGTGGTTTCTCCTGAATCTGTAAATCAATATATTGCGAATGCATTTTCGGTTCATACTGTTACTATCCGTCAGGATGCTTTTACTTGTTTTGAAACCATTACTCGTGCGAATGATATGGTTTTGAGAGATTTCCCAGTAGGCCAACGATATATGTCTCTTCAAGACAATCAAGTATATGAGAGTATTTCTTTTATAGCTGATAGCGTTTATCTTTTACCGATATATTTGGGAAAGCAGAATGAAGATCAAAAAAAATGTAAAGTCATCAGTTTCAATGAATTCCAATCACAAGTTGCTCATGAAATTTTGACACCGGTGGTGAAACCACAAAGCTTTATTTTTCAGTCTTGGGAAGATCAAAAATAGTTTTGTTTTGTGTAAATGATGGAGGAAATGGTCAATACCCTTTTATTTTCTCCAATTTTCTGTTATAATACGAGGATTTATTTTCTTTTATGAAAAAAATTCTCTTTCTCTCTCTTATCGTATTGTTTCTCTCTTTCCCTGTGAAAGTGGGTGCAGCTTCTGTTGTTCCAACTCAGAAGACGGTTACAACTACCGCTTATTATTCTCCAGAAAAAGGACAAAAAGAATATTTTCATGGGTCGTATGAACAGGATTTTTTGGTAAATGGTCCAGGATTTCAGATGGCTTCGGGAGCGGCTCCATATGAGGGAGCGGTGGCTGGCCCTTCTACTTTGGCTTTTGGTACATTAATATATATAGATGGTTTTGGTTGGGCAGTAGTGGAAGATCGAGGAGCGGCAATTGTAGTTCAAGGCGAAAGAAATCAAGCCAACGATCGTCTTGATATATGGATGGGAAGAGGAGATTTCGGGAGAAAGAAGGCTGTTAATTGGGGTCGTACTTCCAAACAGGCCACTATTTTCTCGACTCGTTGGTTGCAGGTTCCATCAGGGAAGTTGACGAAAGAGCTTGATCTCAACGATTCCAGTCAAGAGGTGATTCTATTACAAAAAGTTCTTTGGGCTCTTGGGTTTTATGATGGTGCTTTTTCAAAGGCTTATGATTCGAAGACGCAAGAAGCTGTTTTGGCTTTTCAAAAATGGAAAGGGATTGTCGTTGATTTAAAACAAAATGGTGCGGGACGAGTAGGTCCGGGGACTTTGAAACGATTGAATAATTTTCTTGGCGTTTTTCAAGATCTTCAGTTCAAAAAATCACAGGCAAACAAAGATTATAATCCTCAAGCTCAGGCTCGGAAGATGCAAGCAGATTTTTATACTCAAGATCTCGCTTATGGAGATATGAACTACTCGGTATATATGCTTCAAAACAAACTCGAAAAACTGGGATATTTCAAACATGATCGGAAAACCTATACGTATGGAGATGTCACGAAGGGAGCGGTGTTGGCCTATCAGCTGGAGAAAGGAATTGTGAAATCAGAGAAAGACAAAGGAGCAGGAGTCTTCGGTGCTACCACGAGGAGTAAGTTGAAGTCGGATTTGGAGAGTTTGGCGATGCGGTGAGTTGTTATAGTTATATTGAGTTTTGTTTGAATTTATTGTTTTTTGTGCTATAATGATTTTCATAAATATATTGTATGGCTCAAGATAAGTTGCTTAGAATGAATCCCGAATTTCTGAAAGAGGATGTTTTCTTATCCTTAGATTTAGGGAGCGTAGATTGGAATTTGGGTGTTGAGATTGTTAGAGGACAACGTATTGCTCTTCATCAAATAGTTTCGAAGGGAGGAGTTGTTCCTGATGTCGTGGCCCGAGTGAATCTTCCTTTAAAATATACCTCAACTGAAAATTCAGATAGATTTGCTCGTTTTGATAAAGAAGGATATCAGTTGAAAGAAATGTTAGGTTCTTTAACATTACCTTTCCGAGAATTTTCTATCTCCAATAATCAAGTTCATATTGTTCCCTACGTAGAGATGGATCCTGACTTAGAGTTCTCCTCTACGTCTATTCTCAAACATCTTTCTACTTTAGAAAACTCCACTGATAAAAGAGAATTTTTAGAAGCCCTTCGTCTTTTTATTGACATTTGTAAAGCAAATTATTTTAAAAATAAAACTTTACCAGATATTGCTGGTTTTGGTAATGTTTATTTATCAAAAAACAAACCAATTCTTGTAGATCTTAATAATATAGGGAAAGATAATTCACCAGAGAAATATAAATCTGGAGATAAGATTGAAATTTCTTTAGATAGCCAAGGAAATCCCACTTTCGATAGATCAATACGTCTGCTTTATCATATAGAGAAAGAGGTTCTTTCCAGTAAAGCGTATAACAAGTACTTCTCTAGAGATGTCGCTTTAAAGGATTTTCAATTTCGTCCGTTTCAGGAGTTGAAGAAAGATAAATTCTATGGGGCGTTGAGGCTAATTCCTAGAAGACATACAGTAGAAAGGCTCATTAAACAGAGGCGATATATATAGCAATTTTTTTTCTCTTTTCTTGAGTTAAAATTTTTTTGAGAGATGATAGTAGGAAAGTTTGAAGATTTTTATTATGCCGATAAGACTAGCAACTTCGTCAGGGTAAGGCTTCACTCTTTTGGAATTTCTATGTCGATGCCCATCTCTTGAAGAAATTTTACTATTTCTACTGCTTGTCCACGGTATTTTATCAAGAGCTCTATAAGTAATCTTAGGCTTTTTTCTTCTTCTGCTTTGTACTCATCTAGGACTTGGGTCGATGCTTTATTTACTCCGTCTGCTTTCGTCTGATCTTCCAACCCTTTTATAAGAGGAATTTTTTCTAATATAAGATGTATTAGACTTTCCAGTTCTGCTTCCGATAAATTTTCTTTGGGTGATTCCATATATAAGGGAAGCTAAAAAATAAAATTATGAAAGATTGATATTGAAATGTTCTGAAATAATCTGTATGAGATCTGCTGTTGGGATAGCCGTTCCTCCTTTTGGTGGCACGAGATATGAATAATTTGGTAGATAGTTCCAGGGGTTTGAGTTTCCTCCACATTCTGCTGGATGTTTTTCATATCCAGATCGAGTAGTTTCAAGCCGTAAAAACTGGTTTTCTGTCATAGATTTATTATGAAATTTTTCACTTATTTTTGTATTTTCAGTATTTGATACATAATTTTTTCTTATCTTTGTTTCTACTGATTCCAGTTTGGAAAAAAGAGTTATGAGTTTGTCTTTATAACTTTCTGCATATTTTGGATTCAAAAAAATGCTTCCATCACTACTTACTACTACACTATATCCTTTTTGGTAGAGATAAAGATTGTCAAGGGCGCCACCGGTTTTGTTATATAGTAACTTTATCCCATCTTCGACTAAATGTGTGTTACTTTCAGCCAATTTATTTATTCTAGTTTGATCTGTTTCATGTTGTTTGAATCCATCTCTCACAACTTTCTCACAATCTATTGTTTTTAGTTCTTCTTTTATTTGAGTTACTAGGCCATTTTTTGTTGGTAGTTTTACCTCTTTTGTTTCTTTGATGGTTACTTTTATGTTCTTAAAATCTTCTGGCTGTATATTATTCAAATCAATTTTGCGGACGATGATTGCTTGTAGAATCTCGCATCCTATTTGATATCGTTCCTTTTCCTTTCCTACTAGTACAGCACAAACTCTTTTCATTATATCTTTTAGGTTTGGTTTCTCTACGTTAATTTCATCATAGAGACCTAAATCATCATCGTGTATGAATTTCATGAGTTTTTGAAGTTGCGGGTCGTCTCTTGAAATAGACCCATTTCGTATTGAAACATATAAGAATATCGAACCTATACTATCAGGATCAGGGTTTTTATGTGAGATAATTGCTTTTGGTGTTTTACCTTCTTCTTCAATCAGATTCCAATTTTGATATACTAAATCCATGGCACATACATCTTCGTAACCTTCTAAATGGTGGTCAAATAATCTGGATCCACCGACATCTATGAAATGTAATTTTTCATAACCCCTTCTATCATCATCTGGAGCTCCGCGATTTCTTACATTATAGGCTACAGGACTTCTTCCTTTTTCTATAAAACCAAGCTTTAAATTATTGTTCCTTAATTTTTCTTCTAAATCATATGGGGTAAAATTGAGTTCAGCATCGATTGTTGGAATATCGTCAGGCCCTTGAAGTGCTGAAGCAATGGGTTGCTGTTTATCTTCTATTGAAGTAGGGGCTACCATCCCATTTTCCATATCGGTTAATTCTGGAGTCATAATATTATTATTTAAATTGTGGGTATTTTTCATAAAATATTTCTCGAGTTACTTCTGGGTTTTCTATGAAGTGAAGTATTTCGAGTGTAAGGTTTTCATCAGTGAGAATAAGTTGAGGGAGAAGTTGAGAGATTTCTTCTTCGAATTGTTTTCTTTTTTCTTTTAAATTATTCCAATGTACTGTTTCTGCAAGGATGTGCAGATCGCTAAATTTTTGACTTAAATTGTCGAGCACACACTCTATTTCTTCGTCACTATTGGCTTGATCATATACGAGAGCCGCTTCGTGGATAATATTAAGAGCTTCCTTTGGAGGGATTTTATGCTGATTGAGTTTTTGAGAAAGAAAATTCTTAAGTAAATGATCAAACTTTTTTTCCATAATGTATTCTTTTTTATGTTCTTAAGACTAGCATATCCTGGATCGCTTGACAATGCCATTGACCTTATGTTCTTAAGATGCTATGATTCAGCCCGTTGCATGTTATTCTCGTACCAGTGGAACCCCTACACGAGCAACGTTTTAGTAATAACAATCATATATCAAACGTATACCAGATACTCGATCTGACTTACAATATAAGGTAGTCCATGCATCTTTTGCTCGGACTCGGCTCCTCTCTCATCTTCCTGAACACTTCGATACATTGCTTCGGAAAATCGGTCTTCCATTCTTAAGTTTTCGACAGATTGCTTTCTTTTCTATATTTTTCTTTATCTTCCAGTTTTCCTTGAGTTTCAATATTGCTTCTGATTCTCATAGTGCAGAAGGGAAGAATATTGCTTATGCTGCTGATATATTGAACGCTCCGGTGCTTCTCGATGATGCAGTATCTTCTGGTGTTTATATTCCTTTGCAACCTACAGATCAGAGGACTATTGGGAAATATGTTGTAAAAGAAGGTGATACATTAACTGGTATTGCTGAAACACTTGATGTTTCTGTGGATACCATTGTTTCTGCTAATAACATTATTGGTGGGTCTATAAAGCCAGGACAAGAATTGTTGGCTCCATGGACTTCGGGAGTGGTTGAAGAAATTCCAACAGGAGGTTCTTACGCGAAGTTGATCGAAAAGTATAAAGATTTCGGGATTTCTCAAAAAATTATTGAAAGAGCAAATAATTTCTCTTCAGATCATGTTTTGGCCGCAGGAGAAAAAGTTCTTATTCCAGGAGTTGAACCAATTGTCCCAACTGTTTCTCGTAATCCTGCCTATGTTGATTCTGGAAGGTCTCGAGGATATGTTTCAGCAAGTAAAGCTCCTATTGTTAAAGGAAATGGAAATTATGTCTGGCCAGTAGACGGAAGAATTACTCAGAGATTCGGTACTGGTGGGCATCAAGGAATTGATATTGCTGGTCGATCTGGTGATGCTATAGTGGCTGTTGCAGATGGTACTGTATTGAAATCATTTACCTCTGGATGGAATGGAGGATATGGAAATTATGTACTTATTGAACATTCGAACGGTATTCGTACCTTGTATGCTCATAATATTTCCGTTGCTGTGAAAGTTGGAGAAAAAGTCTCTGCTGGTCAGATTATTTCTTATAGAGGAAGTACTGGTCGATCTACAGGGCCTCATCTTCATTTCGAGGCTATGACCAACAGTAATGGGAAGTGGGTGAAGTTTAATCCGCAGACATTGTATAAATAATTCCTTTGGAGTTTATTTGCAAACGGTCGATGGATTATTTAGAATGCTTCAAGAATTTCTAATCATGCTTGTATGGCTTCAGTGAAAATTACCGCTGATGATGTAAAGAAAATTGCTGTGCTTTCTCGTTTGCAACTCACTGATGATGAAATTGAAAAATTTACTGGTCAGCTCAGTAATATTTTGGAATATGTCGGAAAGCTTGAGGAAGTGAATACTGATGGCATTGAAATTGCTGGACAAGTGACGGGACTCTCTCATGTGCTTCGAAAGGATGAAGTGATTCCTTATCCAGGAGTTGATCAACTTTTGACGTTCACGAAGTATCCGGTAGTGGATAATCAGGTTTTGGTGAAGAAAATTATGTGAAGAATAATGAATAGGTAGCAGTGAACAAGTAACAACGTTAAAAAGTGAGTAGTTAAAAACTAAAAATTTCTGTGCTGTATTAATTCAAATTATCTGTTAACTTCTCTTTTTTACCTTATCACGTTGTAAACTGTTCACTGGTATCTGTTACCTAAATTATTATGCTTAATCTTACACTCTCTCAAGTCGCGGCGAAGCTTCGATCCAAAGAAGTCTCCAGTGTCGAACTGACACAACTTTCTATGGCCAGAATTCAAGAAACTGATGAGAAGTTGCATGCGTTTTTGACGTTGAACTTTGATGAGGCTATGGAGCAGGCAAAAGGAGTTGATGCACGGTTTGCAAAAGGGGAGATACTTTCACCGTTGGCGGGGATCCCGATTTCTATCAAGGATCTCTATTGTACGAAAGGGTTGAGAACAACGGCGAGTGCAAAATTTCTCAAAGATTTTGTTCCTCCGTATGACGCAACAGTTATTGCAAAGTTGAGAGAGAAGGGTTCTGTATTTATGGGGAAAGTAAATTTGGATGCTTGGGCTCATGGAGTTTCTACAGAGAATTCTGATTTTGGTCCGACTCATAATCCGTGGGACCTCGAAAAAGTTCCTGGAGGATCAAGTGGTGGATCGGCTGCGAGCGTAGCTTCACGTCAGGTGTGGTGGTCTCCAGCTTCTGATACCGCTGGATCTATTCGCTATCCAGCATCTTTTTGTGGGGTAGTAGGGTACAAGCCGACATATGGTCTGACGAGTCGTTCTGGTGTAATTTCTATGGCTTCGTCATATGACACGATGGGACCGATTTGTCGGAGTGTAGAGGATGCTTCTATTATCGCTTCGGAAATTTCTGGAAGAGATTTCTTAGATGCTACTTCTCTTCATGGGGATGTCCCCAATTTTCATGCGAATTTGAATGCAGATATGAAAGGTGTTCGGATTGGAATTCCGAAGGAATATTTTATTGAAGGTCTAGCCCCTGATGTAGAGAAAGGTGTGAGAGATGTCATTGAATGGTATCGTTCTCATGGAGCAGAGATCGTTGACGTCAGTATTCCTCATTCTCCCTATGGAATTGCGATTTACTATATAGTGTGTCCTGCAGAAGTATCATCAAATCTTGCTCGATATGATGGGATTCGTTACGGTCATGCGAGTTCTGAAGCGGAGAACCTTTTCGAAATGTTCGCAAAGAGTCGAGATGAAGGTTTGGGAGATGAAGCAAAACGAAGAATTATGATTGGAACCTATGTTCTTACAGCTGGGTATGCCGATGCTTATTACAACCAAGCACAAAAAGTTCGTACGATTTTGTGTCGTGAGTTTGAAGATGTATTCAAAACAGTTGATGTCCTGCTGGCACCGATTACTCCAACTACCGCCTTCAAGCTTGGATCAAAAAACAGCGATCCACTTGCTATGTACCTTGAGGATGTTCTCGCCGTTCAGGCGAATCTCGTAGGAATTCCGGCGATTAGCCTTCCTTGTGGGTTTGACTCATCCGGTATGCCTCTGTCGTTTCAACTTATGGGACCACAGATGGGAGAACAGAAAATATTCAATGCTGGGTATGCGTATGAAAAAGAGATGAAGTGGGGAGAGAAGGAACCAAAAATTCTGGAAAAATAAAAATCTATCAAAAATTTGCTTCATGCATTTTCCTATGCTAGAATCCGCCCGTCTTGAAATTTGAATATATGTATCTCAGACTTCAGACCTCAGACTTCTGACCTTCTTTATATGTCTCTTCCTACACAAAAAATCACCAAAACTCGTACACATAAGCGAAAATCTGCTTATATTCGAAAGCAACAGGTTCGACTTATGAATTTAGCTCGTGGTCTTATTGGAAGAGCGAAAGGAGCTCTCAAAAACAAGAAACCAGTTGTTGCCTCAAAAGATGCTGTGGTAGTTGAGAAAAAAGAAACGAAAACAACAAAGACTGCAAAACCGGCTGCAAAAGCACCTGCTAAGAAAGTTGCTCCGAAAAAAGCAAAGTAAAAGAGGAGTTTGTGGTAGGTAGCGGGTAGCTCTGATATATTGAGTTACAAGTCACCTGCTCACCACCATTAATTTATTTTACATGACTGTTAGTAGACATTTTGCTCGTATAATTCTCATGCAAAGTATTTTTGAGTGGGAGTTTCACGGGAAAAAGCTTGGTTTGAATGTGTATTTCGATAGAAATGCTCTTGAATGTAACCTCGAAAAAGAAAGTTCTGATTTTGGTGATCAGCTTATTCGTGTTATTACAGACCATTTGGAGGAGATTCGGGGATTTATTCAAAAATATGCTCCGGATTGGCCAGTCGATAAGATTTCCTCTGTCGATAGGGCTATTTTGTATATCGGTATTTCAGAGATGGTTTTTGCACATTTCAAAGATGTTCCTGCCATTGTCTCTATTGATGAAGCCATAGAAATGGCCAAATCGTATGGAAGTGATAATAGTAGTAAGTTTATTAATGGAGTACTTTCGAATATTTATGAGAATGAGATGGAAGAGGGGAAAAAGGTGAAGGGGTAAAATAAAAGATAATAATCGGATTTTTTATGAATTTTGATGAAATTGAGCAAGTTATAGGAGTGAGATTTACCGATCAAGCGTTGTTACGACAGGCGTTTATTCATCGTTCGTACTTGAATGAAAACCGATCTGAAAAGGAGCATAATGAACGGCTTGAATTTCTGGGAGATGCGGTATTGGAGCTTGTTACCACCGAATATCTTTATAAGACATTCCCAAATCCTGAGGGTGAACTCACGAATCTTCGTTCTTCCATTGTGAAACGCGAAACTCTTGCTGAAACAGCACGCGATATTGGCTTGGGGGTATGGCTTTTGCTCTCTCGAGGGGAGAAAGCTTCTGGAGGTCATGAAAAAGATTACATTTTGGCAAATACCGTAGAGGCTTTGATTGGTGCTATTTATCTGGATAAAGGATATGATGCATGTCAGAAATTTGTTTCCAAATTTATTATTTCGAAGTTGGATGCTATTATTGAAAAGGGGAAGCATATTGATTCTAAATCACTTTTCCAGGAGAAGGCTCAAGAACTTATGAATACCACTCCCGAATATAAGTTAATTTATGATGAAGGGCCAGACCATAATAAGATATTTACTATGGGAGTGTATATTGGAGATGAGTTTGTCGCACAAGGAAAAGGACCAAGTAAACAAATGGCCGAGCAACAAGCTGCGTATGAAGGATTATTGTTCAAAGGATGGGCAGAAGGGGGACAGAACTAAAAACTAAAAGTGGTAGAAAACGAATAAATGAAAAAATGCATAGGGATGAAAAGACGAGATCCTGAATTAAATTCAGGATGACCAGTATCTATTCTGTATTTTATATTCTGTATTTCGTCTTCTGTATTTCCTTTCCTCCTTTTCTCCTTTTCTATCATTTTTCATTTTTAGTTTCTCACTTTTCACCCATGTTTTTCATTTATTCTGCTACCGAAGATGCTCGTATTGATGTTGTCATTGCTGAAATGATGGGCGTTTCTCGAGCAGAAGTACAAAAATTTATTACTCAAGGAAAGGTGAAGGTAGATGATTTGGTGGTGGAGAAAAAAAGTTTTAATCTCGAAGATGGGATGCGGGTGGAAGTAGAAGGGACGGAACAAGATTCTGAAATTTCTTATGTATTGCCAGAAGATATTCCATTGAATATTGTATTTGAGGATGAATTTCTCTTGGTTATCAATAAGCCCTCTGGGATGATTGTTCATCCGGGAGCTGGAGTGAGTACAGGGACGGTTGCGAATGCTTTGGCTTATTATTTTCAAAATACGCTTTCACAGTCTCGGGATGCTCATGCAGATCCTTTGAGACCAGGAATTGTCCACCGTCTCGACAAAGGGACTTCTGGGCTTCTCGTTATTGCCAAGACAAAAGAAGTTCATGTACAGCTTTCTGAAGCGTTCGAGAAACGAAGTGTTCATAAAAAATATCTTACATTGGTGTTTGGTACGAATTTACCGACTCAAGGATCGATCGAGGCTCCGATTACTCGAGATTCTTTTCAGCGGTTAAAGATGACGGTTTCGAATAAGCCAACAGCAAAGTATGCGTTGACTCACTTTGATGTTTTGGTGACAAAGAGTGTCCCAGATTTGAATCATCCGGTGAGTCTCTTGGATGTAGAAATTGTTACCGGAAGGACTCATCAGATTCGTGTCCATTTGGCTTCTATCGGATATCCGGTTGTGGGAGATGAGATGTATGGTTTTCAGAAGTTCAATCAGGCTGCATATAGGGTGTACCAACTTACTCATCCATTTCTTCATTCCTATCAGCTGGCTTTTACTCATCCAGTTACGAACAAAGAATTGGTATTTCACGCTTCTTTGCCAGAAGAGCTTTCCGGTATATTGGAAAAGATGGAGATAAACACAGATCTGAAGTCTGAAGTCTGAAGTCAGAACGTTTAGAATAGAGAAAGAGAAGTGGAGAAGGCAGAATTCATTTCGTTTTCATTGTGAAGTTGATCTTGCCGTTTATTTCTTGGGACTTTAATTGTAAACTAAGGAAGACTCATCTTTTTGATTTAATTTTATATTCATTTTCTAATGTTCTGCTTTCAGATTTCTGCCCTCTGAATTCCTAACTTTCAGACTTCAGACTTCAGATCTCAGACTTTCTTCCATGATTATCACTGTTTCTGGTTTTTCTGGCACCGGTACGTCTACTATCTGTCGTATGTTACGAGCTCGTCTCGGATATGCGTATATTGATGCAGGTTCTATTTATCGATATGAAGCTGGATTATTGAAAATGTCACTTCCAGAATTCCTGGTCTATTGTGATAATAAACCTGAGTTTCATAAAGCCGTGGATACAAAAATGATTGAATTTGCAAAAACATATCCGAATTGTATTTTGGAGGGACGTATTTCTGGATGGATGCTCGCTCGTGAAGGGATTGCTGGTTTGAAGATTCTTTTTACAGCTCCTTTAGAAATTTGTGCAGAGAGGGTTTCGAAGAGAGATCATCTGACATATGAACAGGCTTATAAAGCAAACCAACATCGCAATGAAACGGACAAGAAACGATATATGGATCTCTACCAGATTGATGTCGATGATCATTCAATTTACGATGTTATTTTTGATACCAGTAAATACCTTATTGAGCAGGAGGTTGAAGGGATTATTGATATGCTTTAACTTTTTTTTGTGCAACACAAAAGTATTTCTGTTCAACTTATCATTCTCATTGGTTTGTTCCTCGTTGCAGGGATGTTTATTACCTATGCTCGAGAGGTTTACAAGGACTATAAATTTAATATGGAAATAGATGATTTAAAAAAGAATATTGAGAAATTCAAATCTGAAAATCAGCAATTGGAATCGGACTTGGATTATCTTGACACAGATGCGTATAGAGAAATTACCGCCAAGCAAGAGTTGAATCTTCGTAAGCCTGGAGAAAAAGTATTTGTGATCAAAGACTCTGCTGGGAATGGGAAAAAGAGTGGAGATGATGAGAATATTCCAGAATATACCAACATTCCTATTTATATGAAATGGTGGAGGATGTTTATGGGAGAGGAAGATTAGTTAACAGGTAACAGAGAACAGTTTACAACGTTGAGAATTACAAGTGAAAAGCTGGAAGGAAATTTTTGTATCAAAAACCAAGAAGAACTTTTCGTTTTTCATTCTTGATTTTTTACGTTGTTACCTGTTATTTGTTCACTGTTCGTTATTCTTTCTTTCCTTTCTCAAAAATAGCTTTCATATCTTTGAGATCTATATGATCGCCAATTTTCTCAACGGCTCGAAGTACTTCAATCGGCATCATCCAGATAGTAGTGTTTGATTTGTCGGCACCGAGGTCATTGATTGTTTGGAGGGTTCGGAGGTGGAGAGCTCCAGGTTGTTTTGAGAGAATCTCTGCAGCACCAGCAAGGTTTACTGCAGCCATCTTGTCTCCTTCAGCCTTAATAATTACAGCTCGTTTCTCTCGTTCTGCTTCTGCGGCACGAGCCATCATTCGTTTCATGTCTTCTGGGAGGACGATATCTTTGAGATCGACAGATTCGACGACGATTCCCCATGGATCACTTGCTACATCGACCTGCTCTTTGATTTTTTTTGAGAGAGCTTCACGATTTTGGAGGAGTTCATCGAGAGTGACTTCACCGGCGATATTTCTCATCGTAGTTTGTGCGAGTTGAGAGATGGCATAATAGAAATTTTCTACAGCGATGACCGCTTTCCCTGCATCACTGACATGATAGTAAATAACAGCATTAATTCTGAGAGTGATATTGTCTCTTGTGATACATTCTTGGTAGGGGACATCGACGGCTTTGGTACGCATATCGATTTTGTTCATTTGATTGATGACGGGGATGACGATTCTCCACCCTGGATTTTTCACTGACTTAAATTTCCCGAGGACGAAGAATACTCCTCGTTCGTATTCTTGGATTTGACGGATGACAGCAATACCAATAACAAATAGGACGATAATGAGAATGATGATTTCAGGCATATGAGGATATTATAGAATTTCCTGTATTGTATCTTTTTTTCTTGCTTCTTGGCAATTTTTGTACTATAAATTCTCTTGCTTTCCAGGGCGGTTAGCTCAGTTGGTTTAGAGCGTTACATTGACATTGTAGAGGTCGTAGG
>CAZQCN010000002.1:52301-53077 GCA_964592185.1 uncultured Candidatus Peribacteria bacterium | reverse complement strand
AACAAAAAAGCCCTGTTTCCCGGTCAATGGGACAGTCAGCACTTTTGTTTTGGTTTTTGATCGTGTGTTTTTGTTTTTCACCTATCGTTTCCCAAATAGATATGTGACATTGTACTCATTCTCTGGTAATCCTAAGGTCGAGCCCTAGACAGGTCGCTACCGCGACGTTCGTCTCCTCTTGCAGATCCCGAAGGTTCAGAAGGGAAGTACGCTTCACGAAGAAAATGTTTGGAGTTGGGACTCCGGTTGAAAAGTACAAATGGTGGGTCGCGTTGATCGTTTTTCGTTTATCGAACATTCGATCTGGAAGACGACTTTTATTTATCCTTTTCAGTAATTCGTAATACTATATCAGAGAAAAAATCTTTTTTCAAGAAAGTGTTATGGACGTATGATGAATTTTGTTTTGTAATAGGGAAATGAAACCATTCCGAGGACAGGTTTCAAACCTGTCCCTACAATTTTGGCGTTTGGAAACGTATATTTGATGGGATAATATATGAAACACGTTCCATATTTCAGAAATCTTTTAACTTTGTATGTCAGCATGTTAAGAATATTAATAATTCACCATGCTTATTGATCACGAGAGAAAAGATTTACGAATGAAAGAATATGATTATTCTCAATCAGGATTTTATTTTGTGACAATATGTATTCAAAATCGAGAAAAATTGTTTGGTGAAATTGTAAAAAATGAAGAAGGGCGACCACAAGAGTCGCCCCTACAAATCAAAATGGTTTTAAATGATGTTGGAAAAATGGTTAATGAAATT
>CAZQCN010000002.1:38731-52291 GCA_964592185.1 uncultured Candidatus Peribacteria bacterium | reverse complement strand
TTTTATTTTGTGACAATATGTATTCAAGGTATGGAAGAATATTTTGGAAAAATACAAAATGATATGATGTGTTTGAATGAATATGGAACGATCGTTGAAAAATATTGGAATAATTTACCAAAACATTACAGGAATTGTATGTTGGATGAACATATTATTATGCCGAACCATTTCCATGGAATTATTCAAATCATCGACGATGATGACCATGGTAGGGACATGTTTGAAACTTGTCCCGATATGGGTATTCAGGAGTATGGAAATCAATACCGACACCAATACCATTCAGAGGACAAGTTTCAAACATGTCCCTACACAATCAAACAACATTCGTTGTCGGAAATCATTCGTGGATTCAAAACATTTTCCTCCCGAAGGATTAATGATACAAATCCATTCCATCATTTCCAATGGCAACGCTCCTTCCACGATGAAATCATCCGAGACGAAATCCATTTAAACAATGTCCGACAATACATCTGGAACAATCCGATGCGCTGGTGCCGAGATCGAAATAATCCAAATGCGTCTGGACAGAATTGAAACCTGTCCTCAAAGCACATCCAATAAGAAAAAAGCAGTGATTTGCATCACTGCTTCTTATCTTATTCCGATAAAAAATTACTGAGTACGTAATTCTTGAGAGGGGTTTTTCCATTCCCTAAGTTTTTTTATAATTAATTCTACCTCTTGAAGATCACTTTGTGCTTGTTTCAATGCAGTCTCATTTTGAGCCTGAGATCCTCCTGCATATTCCTTATGTTTTTTAACATTCACATTCAATCTTTCGAGAGATTCTATAAAGCCTACTACAACTTTTTCTTTTCTCACTCCTTCTGACAAACTTGTTACAACCTCTTGAGCAGTTTTGAGAGCATCTTCGATATCTGAACCGACTGAACGAATATCACGTATATCTTGGCGAAGAAGCCCCTCTTCTATATCCTTTTCATATTTCTTACATTCCTTGATGGCAGAATCGAATTGCTCCGATATCCTCTTCAGTGTAAGCAAACTTGACTCTACATTCATTTTATCAGTCACATCTCTCCATGCAACTACTCTAAAATAGGTACTAGTCATAGAGCTTAAACTCTTTGTATAACTCGTTTTAGGATCACCATTTTCCATCTTCTTTACTAAACCTTCTAATTTTTGCGTTAACCCTAAATATTCCTTCTCTTTAATTTTCAAACTAGTCAGCACAGCCTCCTTTTCTTGTGATTCTGCATTCTCAGCTCCCACGGTATTAACCTCGGTACTTTCTGTTTGAATTTGACCGACAATTTCATTTACTGCAGCTATTGCAGTATTTATCGCACCAAGATTCTCTTTCAGATTCTGAAGGTCGGAACCTGTATACCTTATAACAGAATCAACATTCATTTCATGTTTTGCAAGAGCTAGTTCGTAGGTTGTTTTATCTGGCTCTTGGAGACCTTCCACCATTCTATCAGCTATCGCTAGAAATCTATCGAAAGATCCTTTTGCCTGTTTTATTTCATCTCTTATATCTTCCACTGAATCATCTGACTCAGAACTCTCACTCAATTCTTCATCCAAACTGCTTTGCAACTCTTGAATTCTTCTAATCTCTGCTTTTGCAGCCACTAATTTACTTTCAAGAACTATAAGATTTTTACTCTCTAAACCTTTCTCTATTATCGGAGTTTCTCTTTGAGATATTTCTATCCCTTGAAGGATTCCTATCCCTACATCTGATTTCTTTATATCTTGGTGCTGTTCAAGTTCCGTAATTAAATCTATACGTGCCTTCTTCACTTGAGCAAGAATTTTCTGTATTTCTGCTCTTAATTGGTCAGGAGTTTGTTCTTTTTCTTCTTGGGAATCATCTTGTTTACCAGCAAGAGCTTCATCAACCTTTCTTGCTAGCTCCGTCAAAGGAATCTTGTTAAGTTTCTTTTCTACACTATGCAGTGTAGACATCTTACCTTTTGCTCCATTCAGATTTTCCTCAGCAATCTTAATCTGCGCATTACATTCAGCCATATTTACCTTTTTAAAAATATCCACAAACCTATTTCCAGTCAAACGTTTTCGTATCTCTGGATCTGCGATCTGTGAGATTTTTTCTTTTAGTCCCTCTAATTGAACTTTCATAGTAGAGATTCTCTCCCAAAGTTCTTTCTCTTTTTCTGAAATTTCTTCGGGAGTTTTTGACTCTTCTTTTTTCTTCTTTGCTTCCTCCTTCTTTTTCTTCTCCTCTTCTCTCTTCTGTGCTTTCTCCTGTTTTTCTTTTTCCTTCAGAGCGGCCGCTGCAATTGCGGCTGCGGCTGCCATCTCTGCTGCTTCTTGAGCAGCTTTTTTTTCTTCGTCAGTTGATTTAGGATCCTTATTTATAGCATCTGATTTCTTCTTCAGATCACGAGCTTTCTTCTGAAGATCTCCTCCTTTTCTTTTCAACCGATAAATTCCATATATTCCTCCAGCTCCTACTACTGTTGCACCGATGATTCCTAAAATCGTCCCAAAATCCATTCCTCCTTCAGTAGAAGAAGCTCCCTCATTCCCCGTCCCCCATCCATGCGGTCGGAGACTATCAAGCCAATCTGTTTTTTGTTGAGAAGTCCAGCTTTCAAAGTCTTTTGCAAAATCTTTTTGTCCAGATTCATCGAGACCACTGATATGATTATTAACTAATGCTTGATCTGCTGGATTGAGTGTGTTAATCCAAGACTCCATGATCTCAGGAAGAGTAATGTCATCAATTTGAGCTTCTTGTATATATCTATCTTCCAACCAATTCCCAGTTTTATCTGCATAGAGACCTCCATGTGCAGTAGAGTAGAGACTCTTTTCCATATATGCCAACCCCTCAGAATACTCATTAGAAGTCCCATTGTGGGCTGCAATCACTCCGTTTACCAAAGTGTTGAGATCTTTTTCAGAAATAGTCCCTTTATGTTCAATCATAATTTTGTTGGCAATAAGTTCAGCCATCGCCCTTTGTTCCATAGCTGCTGTATTCGGTTCTCCATTCGGGAGAGTATCACTATCCGACCAATCTTTGGAAAATCCATTTTCCAAACTTTGAGCAGATCTCCAATTCACTTCTCCTTTTATAGCTCCTATATGATAGGTTTGTGTGGTAGCATCATATCCTTGTCCAGCTTCCCATTTGCCCATATCCACTTCAGTACGGATAGTAGCCCAAGTCGAAGGAGAGGTATTTACTCCACCATGTGCTGATGTATAGGTTCCACCACCGCTCATCGACTCTCCATCGTATGCTGTAGCCATGTTATTTCCCTGTTGAGATTGAGCCAGATTTGAAGGAGTTGACTGTTGACCAGATGATGATCCATGCCATACTTCAGATACAAGACCCGCAACCATACCTCCTACAGCACCAAACGTCATCTTTGAGATCATAGTTTGTAATTTTGTCTGAGGATTCAATAAAGCTTTGATACCTCCTCGTGCCTCATGAATTTCTTCCATCATATTCTTGGCATGTGCAATGAAGTCGGAATGCTTCGCTCCTTTGGATAAATTACTCGTCAACTCATCCACGAGTCCAGGTTTTTTAAACTGAATTCTCAGCAGAGCATTCGCCTGGCGGACGAGATTTCCTGTTGCCACATTATTTGCCAGAGAGTCAGATTGAATTGCCAAAGAAAACAACTCCAAATCTTGACGGGTCATAGCGCCTTCATCATTTTGACATACTTTTATCCGTTCCTTTAATTTTTCCACTGCTTTTTCTTGATCCATTCCCATAATTTTCTGAACCCCCAAACCTAGTCCTACAGCGACACCAGTGAGAACACTATTCCCTCCGAGTCCACGAACCGTTCTCGCAGCCATCATAGCAAGAGCAGATGTTGCCATGGGAGTCTGTAGAATATTACTGCCCACCACCTTCCCTACTTTCTGAGTTACTTTATCAAAACCTTTCTGAAACCAAGACTTATTTTCCACTTTCTCCTGTCTTGTCATAGCAATAGTATTGAGTTTCTCTACCCCGTGAGCCACTCCTTCTGCAGGAGTTTCAATTTCCCTCATACCTTCCACCCCCTTGAATGCCTGAAAAATTTCATCAGATATTTTCCCCGAAGCAAACTTATCTTGCGCTCTCTCTATTTCTTTGATTTGTTGTTTCAAGGTATCAGCAGTTCGATACGCAGCGACTCCGATCGCTCCAAACCCACCAGTGAGTGCAGAGATTCCAGCCGTGAAAGCCGCTCTTCCAATGAATCCCTTGATCTTCTCTCCAACACCTTTGCCATTTTGCTTCTTCGCCAAGGCTCTATTTGCTTCATTCATAAAACACGTGTCCAGCACCTTTCGAGCCACTACTTCCGTACAACCAGTTTCAATAGCCATCTGCTTGCAAAAATTATCGATTGCTTCTTCTCTCGCCAGCTTCTCTTCTCTCGGAGAATCACTCAGAATTGAAGGTATTTTTGGAGACAAACTTGGAGTAGTAATTTCACTCGAATCAGTATGTCTATTAGAATGATTAGTAGCCTTCGCAATACTCATAAAAAAATGTTAGAAAAGAAATAAATTAAAGAGACAAAAAGATATAAGAAGACTATTTCTGAGCCAAATGAGAGAAAAATTCCTTATGAGCCTTATCGATCACTTCCTGGAAATTCGGCATCTTCTCCTTCAAAAAATCCATAATATCAAATACAGTGAAGTCAGCCGTCATCTTTTCCGCCATTTCCTCTCCCACCTCGTCCGGAATTCTGGCAAAAAGCGTTGTGCCGAGGAATTCATAGTACATCTCTTGAAGTTGCGGTTCGAGCAAATCGATTTCGGTAGCATTGAAGCCAGCATCTTTGAGCACGGTAGTGAGAGCATTCATATTGTTTTTATAAAAAATAAAATGTTTCTTCGGTGAAGGATTGTACCATAGATCCATGATTTATGCAAATTCCATGCCCACAAATATATTAAATACAACACAATCCAGACAGATTGCAAAAAAGAATAACTAAAAATAGCCAATATAATATTGGCAAGCAACAAACAGAACAAATTTAAAACTTCCCTAAATCCACATCATCCTCCTTATCCAACGGTTCATAATCTTCCACCACCTCTTCAATATCAACAAATTCAATGTCAGAGCTAATATGCTTGATATCATCGAAGGTGAATTCTTTGGAATCCTGATCATAGGCAATACAACAGTCTTGAACAATAGTCACATCGATTCCACGTTCATACGATTCTCTAACGGTATTTTCAAAACATTCATTGGTCAGAATCCCTACCACCATTATTTCATCCACTCCTTCCAACTCCTGTTCGAGATTTTTATTATCAAAAGGATTTTGACTATGCTTGGTTACCAAAGCATGCTTATCTTCTTTATAGAGAGCCTGAATAATTTGAATCCCATGAGAATCTTTGGCAAAAGCACCATTGGATTCATGATCAATATGCTGAGTGAACACCACTTTCATTTTTTCTTCTTTGGCATAGTCAATAAGCGACTTCACTTTGTGAATCACTTCTTTAATATCTCCGACATAATAGGCAGAAAACTCACTTACCCACTCATTTTGGAAATCCACGAGAAGCAAAGCTTTTGAAATCATAAAACAATACAATAAGATACAAAAATGACTATAATGTATTTCCAAGCTTTTGGAAAGTACTATCAATTTGTTCAATCAGTTCATGATCCTGGGAAGTAATTGTATCCCCCGCATCATGAGTCAACGAAGTGATCGTCACTTGATTCCAATCATGTAGGAGAATATCTGGGTGATGATTCAGGGTTTCAGCGATTCCTCCAACGGCATTGACGAAAGCAAGGGCTTCAGAAAAATCTTTGAATTGGTAATTTCGTACAAGAGAATCCATAGGAAAAGTTATGCAAAGATCATAACAAAAAAAAGACTTCTGGTCATCCTGAACTATTAGATCTCTTGCATAACCCCATTTCTTATCTCCACAATATCGTATTTCCTACTCGGGGGGTTCGGGGGTTTTTATCGTTCTATTCTTATGCTCGTTATTTGCAAGGTGCACAGAGTTAAAAACCCCCGATGGGTTTTGCTTACTTTTGCCCAGTCAAAAGTGAGTCGGCTGTCCCGACGAATCGGGACAAAACGTTGAATAAAGCACAAAGGACACAATCCTGACTTACCTCCAAGTAATGACGGCACTTTGGTAAACTACAAAAGTGTCCTGTCTTCCCATAAGGTTATTCAAGGAATCTATATGGCCTCTTTGCACATCTTCAAAAATACGAGGGCCTGAATCAAGTTCAGGATGACCAGAAGCGGAGAAAATATTCAAAACAATTCTGCAAAAACCACATCCAAACAAAAAGAGGTGCCAATGGCACCTCTTTTCTTCTGTATGAAAGAATTTGAAAATTATTCAAATACTGCTGTAGCTCCAGCTTCTTTCAATTGTGCAATCATAGTTTCAGCTTCTTCTTTCTTTACTCCTTCTTTTACTGCTTTTGGTGCCGCGTCAACGAGATCTTTTGCTTCTTTCAATCCAAGACCTGTAAGATCTTTTACTACTTTGATAACACCGATTTTGTTTCCTCCGACTTCTTTCAACATAACTGTTCCAGTTGTCTTTTCTGCAGGAGCTTCAGCAGCATCCCCAGCAGCTGCTGCTGGAGCAGCCATTGCCATAGGAGCAGCAGCGGAAATACCGTATGCTTCTTCCATGTATTTTACTACATTGTTAATTGATACGATGTTGAGCTTTTCGAGAGCATCAATCACCGCTTGTTCTTCCTTTGAAAGTTTGATAGCTGTATCTTTGTCAGACATAAGATAAAAGTTAAAAATGAGAAATAAAAATGGAAATTTCGTTTGTCGTTGATCGTTTATCGTCTAAATGTGATTTAAACCTCAGAAACGACCTTCGATAAACGCTAAACTCTAAGCATTCTTGTCAGCATACGCTGAAAGAGCTCGAGCAAATCCTGAAAGTCCAGAATTGAGCATTCCAGAAAATTTTGAAAGTGGAGCTTTGAGCATACCAACGAATTGACCAAGCAATACTTCTCGAGATGGAAGTTTTGCATATTGGAGCACCACTTCTTTGGTAACCAATTGTCCGCCGATGACACCGCCAAGAACATCAAGAGTTTTTACTTTCTTGAGAAATTGTTCTGCAATTTTGCATGCGCAAACTTGATCGCTGTATCCGAAGACAACTCCAAAAGGAAGACCATTGAAAGTGTCTTCAGGAATATCTACTCCAGCGGCTTCTTTCGCAGCCATACGGACGAGGTTTTTCTTGGCAACTTGATAATCAAGACCTTCAGCGAAGAGAGCTGTACGAAGGGCGTTTACGTCCTTCACAGATGTCCCTCGGAAACTCAAGATCACAACTCCTTGTTGACGAGCAAAACGATCCTTGAGAACATCGAGGATGCCTGCTTTTTTCTGTCGTGTAACTGCCATGAGAAAAGGGTTAGGAAATAAATTGGAAGTCTGTGGGCAGTGGTCTGTGGTGAGTGGTTCATTCTGAAAATTTCAGAACCACAGTCTACCAACTACAAACAACCCTACTGTCTTCAGACAAAAGGATACAAAACGACTTCAAACAGAAAATATTTCAGAAAGAAGCGATATGTGTTCCTCGGCAGGACTTATAGGAAATAGTCTGTGGGCAGTGGTCTGTGATGAGTGGTTTATTCTGAAAATTTCAGAACCACAGTCTACAGACTACAGACCATAGACCCATTCCGGGCCGGCTGTCTTTGGACGGGACTAATCTAGCAAAAAGAGAGCAGAAATGCAAATTTTATTTCACTTCTATTTTCCCCGCCAACACCTGAACATCCTGTCCGCCGAATCCCATTCCCGATCCGCTATCTTCATATATCACAATCAGGCCTTTCGGAGTTTCGGTGAATGCACCGCCAACAAATTCATTTCCCCAGGTACCAAATTTCCAGTGCATATAATTGGTATCAAACTCTCTCGTCACTGCGGGAGCAAAACGCTGAAACTCCTCAAGTTCTTCAGCCGAAGGAGTATAGGACCCATCTCGAAACATATATTTATAATGTTCCAAAACATAGTCTTGTATCGTTCCCTCATATTGAACCAAGCGAGTACATCGTTCGAGATCGTCTTTCATACACACAGCATAAACTTCTCCCGGAGCGTTTTTCCAGAAGTCACCCAAACTGGTTTGGGAGAGGGTGTAGTCAGTACTGGTGATTGACCAGAAACGAGTAAAGGAAGTCTGTGGTTGATGGTCTGTTGTCTGTGGTAAGGTTTCAACTGATGCAGACGAATCCTCTGGAGTATTTTCACTCGGACTTTCTGGATGTGAAGGGATCTCTTCATTTTTAGGAAGAGATTTCAGAGTCGTATCTTCTTTTAAAACCAGCTGAGTTTCTTTTGGTTGTTGAGAAAATTGATTATACATGAAGACAATAATCCCTCCCCCTACTACACCGATGAGAATCCCAATAAGAATTTTCTTCATAATTATTAATCGTTAAAATGAATAGAAGCAAGAATATGCTGATGCATTTCATTTCTTATATCTAAGCCATTTTGTACTCCTTCGATCGTGACAAAGGAATCAACGTCCAGAGAAAAGGTAAGAAAAGATGTATGTATGTATCCGATTGGATCTTCGCAGAAGGTATAATGATATACATTCGTTCCAAATGTTTCTTCCGTAGTCACTGAACAGGTAAGGATCGTGTTCATACCCATCACATCTTTGAATGCATTAGTAGTAGTTTCAGGATCCGAATCGTTATGAACTATAAACTGATACATCCCTTCATGCTGATCATTCCATTGCATACCAGTGTCTCCGGTACTCACCATCCAGTTCTCTGGAACTTCGAAATTAAAACCCTTTTGAGTATAAGTTTTGTAAGGTGATTGATATAAACCGTACGAAAACATATCCTCTCGAGTATTTTCCATCAACACCTTCGCTCGGAACACGAGCTCGGCTAAATCCGATCGGTGAAAAGGGAGATTTGGTTGTACGTAGTTCGCAGGATCAACTACTGGAATAGCATTCTGAAGAAGATTCCGAGTAAATAATTTTCTGAAAAATGGATACACCCAATCATTAGAACTTATATCTGTTAAAATAAGTGATTGAATATCTCCTTGATCAGAAGGAAAATATGGAAAGTGAACTTCAGAATTTTCGTTAATTTCAAATAGATTCACTACCATTTTATACGCTTCCGCTTTGCTCACCGAACGATTTGGATAAAAATTCCCGTCGGTATTGCCTTGGACAAATCCCGCAGCATAGGCGGTAGAAATATATCGTGCATACCACACATTTTCGTCTACATCAGGAAAGGTGAAGCTAGGATTATACTCAAGTCTCAGAAGAAGCCCTGGATTTACCAATCCTGCAGAATTGAACACCATTTTCAGAAACTCCGCTCGAGTTACATTGTTCTCTGGTTTGAACGTCCCATCAGGAAATCCACTCACCACACTCCAATCTTTGAGAGCTTCAACTGCCGTAAAATAGGGAGCGTCATTTCGAACATCAGGAAATGATTTGGTAAACAACACTGGATCAGGAAATGGAATCGGACCGGTGGCAGAAACCGTCGATAGTGGTATGAAAAGAAGAATAGTGAAAATGGAAATAAAGAATCGTCGCATAAAAAACAATTAAATTATTTTAAATCTATCTGAAAAGGAAACGAAAAGAAGTTACATCCAATGTAGCAGACTTTATTTGTTTATACGATGTTGTAATTGTAGGTGCGATGAATTCACCGCACCTACAGGATTCAATACCCCACAAAATCCACCATACAATACAATTCTTAAAAAATTGTGAATTCCCAAACACAATAGGTTATAATAGGAGAGATAACCAAAAAACATGTTCCAAATAGCCATCATCTTCGGAGGACCTTCGCAAGAAAGAGGTATTTCGCTCAATTCAGCCCGATCAGTATGCGATCACTTAGAAAGTGAAATAATTGAAATGGTCCCTATATATTGCAATCCATCAAAAGAATTCTTTCGTATCAACCGTTCAGAACTCTATTCTAATACCCCGGCAGATTTTGATTTTAAAATTGAAACAATCGGAGAAAAACTTTCCGAAAAAACTTTCCTCGATCTCTGTAAATCTACAAACATCTGTTTTCCAGTCATGCATGGAGAGTTCGGAGAAGACGGGAAAATTCAAAGACTCCTCGAAAAGCATTCGATTCCGTTCATTGGTTCAGGTTCCGAAACTTGCGAGAATTTCTTCCCCAAGCATTCTCTCTATTCTCATCTCAAATCAAAAAATTATCTACAAATTGAAACACACCTTCTCGACGAAAATAATTTCAGAGAAAAAATTGATATATATTTCACCAAACATCCTGAGGCAAAAAGCATCATCAAACCAAATACCAGCGGTTCCAGTATTGGTGTCGCTCAAGTCAACAATCGAGAAGAAGCGGAAACCGCCTGCAAAAAAATATTTGAAGAACATATAGATACGCAGGTTGTTCTGCAGTCTTTTGTCCAAGGAAGCGAATTTACTCTCATGATCCTGCAAAATCCAGATTCTCAAAAACCTATAGCTCTCCTCCCTGGAGAAATTCATATCGAATATACGGGAAAAGAAATCTTTGATTATCGGAAGAAATATCTCCCCTCCAGTGCAAACCGAAAATACCATTCCCCGCCACTCTTCCGTCCCGAAATAACAAAAAAAATCCAACAACAGGCAGAAGAAATTTTTACCTTTTCTAAAGCATCAGACTTCCTGAGACTAGATGGCTGGGTTCTCTACAATGGAGATATTTATTTCTCAGATTTCAATACAGTATCTGGCATGGAACAAAATAGTTTTCTTTTCTTACAAAGTGCTTTCGCCGGACTTTCACATAAAGAAACTCTTCTGTACATCCTAAAATCAGCCTGTGCAAAATACAACATCCCCTTCCCGGAAATGAAAGAGATTCAAAGTATTCCAAAAATTCCTATTCCCATCCTTTTCGGTGGCCAAACAGCCGAGCGCCAAGTTTCCCTGATGTCCGGGACCAACGTCTGGTTGAAACTTTTGAAGAGTAAAATATATCAGCCGATTCCCTTCCTCCTTACTACGGAGCATCAGGTTCTCCCACTTCCGTATTCTCTCTACCTCTATCATACGGTTGAAGAAATTCAAGACGCATATGAAACATTTTCCAAGACTTCAAATATCCAAAAAATTCAAAAAGATCTGCAAAATAGATTAGGAATTACGAAAAATAATTCGGAGGTAAAAGAAAATAGAAATATATCTTTGGAGAGTTTTTTGAAAAACTTCGATTATCCTTTCCTCTTTCTCGCCTTGCATGGAGGAATTGGTGAAAATGGCAGTCTACAAAAAATATTGGAAGACAAGAAAATTCCTTTCAACGGTTCAGGAAGTAAAGCTTCTCGAATCTGTATGGATAAATATAAGACAGCACAAATTATAGACGAAGCAAAGATTGAAGGAGTATTTTGTCTGGCAAAAAAAGTTATTAATATCGAAGATATTCAAAACTATAAAACGGAAGACTTGGCCAAACTTTGGGAAAAACTTACCAAAGAACTCAATTCCGAAATGCTTATAGTGAAACCTTCCGATGACGGATGCTCAGCCGGAGTTGCGAAACTGGAAATTTCATCGGATCTCGAAAGCTATTTTCATTTCGTTCTGTCGCAGGCTCCGTGCATCCCAGCAAAAACCCTTTCTCATCAAGAAAACATCATCGAGCTTCCGACATCAGGTTATAAACATGCTCTCTTCGAGCCCTATCAAACCACTGATGTGGTTCGCCTCTCGCACAAAAATATAGAATGGAAACACAAAAACAATTGGATAGAGGTAACCGTAGGAGTTCTCGGATCTCAGAACAATCTTCACTCCCTCTCCCCTTCTTTCACCATTTCTGATTTCTCCGTTCTCACCGTAGAGGAAAAATTTCAGGGAGGAACTGGGGTGAATATCACTCCTCCTCCGGAGACATTTGTATCGAAGGAAATAACCGAAAAAGTAAAACAGAGTATAGAAAAAGTCGCTACCGCTCTCGGCATCAGAGGATATGCGCGCATCGATTGTTTTATAAACATTACCAGCGGAGAAATTATCGTCATCGAGGGGAATACTCTTCCGGGCCTTACGCCGTCTACCGTAATTTATCAGCAGGCCCTGAAAGAAATACCTCCACTGAATCCGACCGCATTCTTAGAAAGGATTATTGAGATTGGGATGAAACGATATTCTTAAACAGGAATATAACCTTCCAAAATCTTCTCATGCCTTTGTACCTGATCATCCAGAAGAGCAAAATCAACTTTAAAATCTCGCTGATTCCCTAAAGTGGTATCGAGAAGCGTATACAGTCTTTCTATGGCAGACTGAACCCATTCAAATCTTTGATCCATCCCTTCAAACTTCTTATTCATCCTTGCTTCCAAAAATGAAAGATCAGATTTAGTAGCCATAACAGATTTCACTTCTTCCAAATCTTTTTTTGTTGCAAACCTTTTCAAGTCATCCTTCGTAGCAAATTTCTTTAAGTCATCTTTTGTGGCAAATTTCTTCGAGTCATCCTTTGTGAGAAATTTCTTCGAGTCATCTTTCGTGAGAAATCTCTTCGAGTCTTTTTTTGTTAAAAAGACTTTTGAAAGCTTTTTTATGTCTGCATCGGTAATCATATCGTTTCAGTTAGGAAGTGCCATGACCATACATTTTCATATTATTTTCTTCCATTAAAATGTCAAACATTTGAGAAATATTTTAACTTTCAAAAAACAAACTATTGCCAGTTTTTCCTTCTAGGAGAAAGAAAAAAGAGTGTTTAAGTGACAATTTTTTTCGAGATATTCGCCGGCAACTTTGCAACTATTTCGTAGTTTATAGTTCCACCCCACTCCGCCCAATCATCAACCGTGATTTTCTGTTCTCCCTGTTCTCCAATGAGAATCACCTCATCACCACCCGCCACACCAGGAACATCTGTGACGTCCAACATCGTCATATTCATACAAATCCTTCCAATGATTGGGACTCTCTGTCCTCTTACCAATACTTCTCCTTTATTCGAAAGTACTCGTGGAAAACCCTCTGCATATCCTACTGGGATAATAGCAATTTTGGTCAATCGCACTGAACGGAACGTCCCTCCGTATCCAAGTAATTCTCCCATATCCATCTCTTTGATTTGGATGATTTTGGTGGCATACGAAAGCACAGGCTGAAGTTGAACATCAGCACGGTCTGAATAATGCAAAACATGTTTTGTTTCATCTGAGGGCCAGAGTCCGTACATACCGATACCAATTCTCACCATGTTAAAATGCGCTTCAGGGAAAATAAGCGATGCTGAACTCGCTCCCAAATGAATATATTTAATTTTTAAATTTTTACTCACTTCATCAACAATTCTATCAAAAATTTTAATCTGTTTTTGGGTCTGTACTGAACCGGGATTTTCCGCACTTGCCAAATGGGAAAAAATTCCAACAACTTCGAGATGTTTACAAGATTTGAGAGCCAAAACCACTCCCGAAGCATCTTCTTCAAACCAACCGAGACGATGGAGCCCGGTATCGAATTTGAGATGAATCTGTAGTC
>CAZQCN010000002.1:22980-38648 GCA_964592185.1 uncultured Candidatus Peribacteria bacterium | reverse complement strand
GATTTTTGAGGTTTCGACAAACGATTCTCATATTCCTCAAGCATCTCAAACTGAAACACGGTTAACATAATATCATGTTCTACCGCTTCCAAAATCCTCTCTGGCTCGGTATATCCCATGACCAAGATCGGCAACTTTCGTTTCAAACGACGAAGTTCGAGAGCCTCGTCAATACTCACTACCCCATAGACATCCACTTTCTTAGACCCCTCCAAAATCTCTGAAATTTCTTTCAGTCCATGGCCGTAGGCATTCGCTTTGATCACTCCCAACAGCTTCGCATCAGCAGAAATTTGAGACCGAAAGGTATCAAGGTTATGAAACAAGGCAGGCTGAGAGAGTTGAATAGAGTACATACAGAATTAGGCATTCCCAGATGAAGTATTAGCAGCCTTTACCTTATTCTCATAATCAAGAATCGAGTTTTGAAGGGTCGAAACTACCTGCTTTGCTGTTTCATGACTCAAATTTACACGGGAAACAATTTGAATATCTCTTCCATCATTCCCAGGCATGCGATAAGCAAAATCGAGAACGACCTCATTCGGGTTGATAGTTACAGCGAGAACATTCGCGTAGATACCAGTTTTCATCGCTTCGGCCACACTGAGCTGAATAGATTGTTGTTGAGAAGATTGTGGATTCGTCATAAAAAAAGTAAATAAATAAACAATTCTATAATACTAGTAGAAGACAAAAAGGCAACAGCAATAAAAGATTACACAAATCAATTCTGTATTTGTATTTCTACATCCGGTTGGGTCAAAACTTTCGTTCCAAAAATCTCATTCTTCACTCCAGTGTTATATAGAATACGAACCTCTTGCGTCGTATTCCCAAAATCTCCAAATTCCAGTTTCAAACCCAGTCCAGGGTATCCATCAAAATCTCTCTTCACCCAGTCTTCTTCTTTGATATTCTCAAAACGAATGTTTCGAGCATCTTTTGGGAAAAAAAACTCCAAATAGCTCTTGACTCCAGTCATTCCAAAAACATCTCGAATATATCTCTGACTCTGCGGAAGCAAATCGGTAAATCCAGAAATTAATTTTTTTAATGAATCTTCATACCCGACAGGAATACTATAATCCAAAGAAATTGATAGCTCATGATGCCATAACGATTCTTCCTTTCGGATCGTATGATTCATTTTTTTTACTATAAAGCGATTGGCCTTATTGAAATAATTGGAAAAATAGAAGGCAAAAAAATCTTGATCTTCATTCTCTGGCCCAAAATTTTCATTGAGTCCAATTTCATCAAACAGCCATTCCATCTCTGAGTTAACAAAATAAAACTGAAGCAATTTCTTATCTAAGATATTTTGAGCAATGGGGAACATTTCATCCCAACACTCACAATTCTTCAAGCCTTCACCCATTACTTGAATAAATTCAAACAACACTTTTTTTGGCTCCTTCACATCTTCATATTCATCAAGATTATATTTTTCTAACTCCCATTGAAGAAGCTCAAAATAATTTTCGGAGGTAAGAAGTCTGTCCGAATCGGATATTTGCACTGCAGGAACCAATTGAAATAACTCATCAAGTATCTCGAGAGAAACAAAAACTATTCCATCAATATTTGGTCCCCCCATCTTCTCAAACACTTCTTTCATATAGGCTCCACTGGCTTCAGCAGTAGGATACATATTTGCTTCTTGAACTGACATTCTATCAATATATGGGAGAAAATCTGGTGCATCGATATATTCACCCGAAAGATAATCAAAATAATGTACATCGAGAAATTCCACGGAACTCACCTTTCCATAAGCAAAACTTACTTTGATCATGCTCCCAATAAACCCTCCCATAGGACGAGCTTCTGCTGAGTTTTGAAGAGCGATAAGGTATGTCCGAGGACCATTCACACCAAACACATCTTGAAAATCAGTCCGATGCTCTTGGTACCTCTGCGTCCAGAGCCGAGCCTCATCGACCAGCGGAGAAATCTTCTGAAGTTTCTCTCGATACGCTACCGGAAAAGAAAAAATAGGGACTTTTTGAAACTCACGAAGTGATGCATCAAGATTCAATCTGAACCGGTCTATATCCTCAAAAGAAAGACATTCATAGCCGGTATTTTTTTGGCAATTCTGAAGAGTGACAAAAGTTTGCTTCCCAATAGTTGCACTTCCAATGAGAGAATTCAGTAAACGATATGTCCCTTTGAATGGGGTAAACGGAATATATCGAAGATAGAATCGATCGATATTTTCAAATCTATAACGTAAATCAAGGAGCTCCGCTTCATATGCTTGAACAGTATTCATATCTATTTCTTTCCGGGACGCTCCATCTTCAATATTTTCGGCAAGAACTTTCAAGTCCCTCATCCATGCCTGACCAATAGGCCTCGCAATAAACTCAAAAGATTCATAAGCGAATGCTCCAGCAAGTAAAACGATGAAAGAAATACAAATCCAGATAATATATTTTTTTTTCATATTTTAAGTCACGAATTATGAGACCTCTTACCTTGCCCAGCTGGTCATCCTGAACTTGATTCAGGAGCTCGTCTCATTCCTAATGCTTTTGCACAAAGATAGCGAGATCCCGGGTTTTGAAGCGACGGTATACCGAGTCCCGACGAGTCGGGATGACCATAGGAAAGAGAACTTACATAAGATCTTTATTATAGAAACACTACCAAATAAGATTAAAAATCGTCTTCATAGTCTGCACTACTTCATGGTTTTGGATAAGCATAGCATATGGATCATTATAAAGATTTAATACAAGAAGCTTATCATCGAAAACAGCAATCGAAGAATAGAGTCTCCCCTTCTTCGTAGGAAAAGTACGAGTAGTTCGACTACTACTCACATCAATTTTTTGAAGTTTTTTAGCAATGGGGGTCTCCGAGGTAATCGCTCGAAGAAAAATATTTTTCTTCTTTCGTTGAGATATAAAATCTTTCATAAAATCTTCACCAAATTTTGAGACCAAATCTTCATGGGCTCCAAACTCCAAAACTTCTGTTTTACTTTCAAGCATCATGCTATACGCCATTTTGCATCCAGACAGTCCTTCAAAAAGCGTCACTTTAGGCTCTGAAGAAAACGGAGTTTTGAGTTCTTCCAAAAGAGGTAAAGCCTTCTTCAATGCACGCTCCTCATTTTGAATTTCTTTTTCTTTTGCTAAGCGAAGATCTTGTGGGTCAGCATAGTAATATTGAGTTTTCCCTCGAGTCGTCTTCCGAAGATATCCACGCTGAACTAACCCATCAAATAAAAACAACACGGTCGATTTCGGATAATTCACCTTTCGTGCAATCACCGACGCTGGATTCGTACCAAATTCGAGAAGAGCGAGATACGCACGAACCTCTTTTTCATTTAATCCGAGGGCAAGAAGAAGATCATTCATGAGAAAGTTGGTAGTTTGTGGTTGGTAGTTTGTAGAAGGAGCAAATACAGAAGACACCCGCAACCTACCATGTACTACTCACCATTCTTCGAAAGCGGGGAGGTTGATCGTGAGGGAAAGCCCTCACCCGCACCCAAAGAATTTTATATCATCAATATTTGTTGACACTTTAATAATAAATAAATATTTACATAAAATCAAGTATAAAATACAATCATCAAGAATTATTGATAATTACAAATTTACATTGCGTGCCGGAAGGCAACGCGAGCGTTACCTTCCCTACCACTTCTTAATATTCATTCTTATTACACAACTTACATATCTTTCCGATACTTATCTATTACGAAGCCCAGCTAAAATTCTCGACATCCAAATTGTCGAAGAAAAAATCGCAATTATTCTCGATGAAACTATTTTCTACCCACAGGGCGGAGGTCAACCGAGCGACACAGGGAACATTGAGAGTCCTACAGGAACATTTGAAGTAGAGAAGGTGAAACTTTCTCCCGAAGGCATCGTTTTGCATTTCGGAAACTACACCAAGGGAAGTTTAGAAATCGGTGACGAGGTAATTCTGAAAGTCAACGAAGCCAAAAGGCTTTCCCATGCAAAAATCCACAGCGCCGGACACTTCATCGACGTTGGCGTAAACGCTCTCTATCCCGACCTAAAACCCGGAAAAGGATATCATTTCCCAGAAGGTCCCTATGTGGAATATGAAGGAAATACAAGCAATATCAACCCAGAAATTGTAAAAATAAATCTTCAGGAATACATGAATGAGCTTTCAAAAAACCATTCAGAAATTATCGCCGAAGACCTCAGCGATGAGGGAGCTCAAGAGAGAGGAATTACTCCACCCGTTGGGAAAAAAGCCCGAATTATTTCTATTGGGAAGCTTCATTCTTGCGGTTGTGGAGGAACGCATGTGAAAAACACTTCAGAAATTGGAAGCATCACTATCCGAAAAATATCGGTTAAAAATGGATGTTTGAGAGTTGCGTACGAGATATAAAAACAAGCCTCTATACACTCATCCGAAGAAGCTTCCGAATTTTGATACATCCAGCAATAACCATTACGCTTTCTCCAATAATAGCAGCAACAAGAATAGCTATAAGCTTCATATGAACCCCTTCAAGAAAAAATGAAGAAAAAAAGAAGAAAAGTGCACAACCAAGAGCAAAACACTCTCTCAACAGAAGCCAACGATTCTGATCAAATGCAAACAAAGTAATAAGTATAACATCATAGTAATAAGAAATAGCAGCCAGCAAAAGCATAAGAGGCAATACATACCAAAATTCTGGAAGAAAGTATTTCTTATGAGTGAGAAGCGTCAAAAGCGTTGGTCCTACAAGAGACCCCAAAGTCACCAAAAAGAAACCACCAAGAGAAAGAATAATAAGTATTTTAGAATAAAGCTTTTTCATTTTGTCCCAATGCCTCCCCGCAATATACTCCCTCATACCAGGCAAGGCCGAAAACATGAGGAAAGTGGAAAACAAGCTCATCACCTGAGCAATACGAAAAGAAATATTGAAAGTAGCAAACTGTGATTGAGACAGAATTTCATGACCAAAATAATCAGGAAGAAATCGAAAATACAGTGAGTTAATAATCGTAATAATACCAAAAGGAAGACCGGCCTTGAACATACTCCATACATCAACCAAAGAAATCGACCAACGAAGATGGATTTTTTGGATCACAAAATAAAAACTCAAAGCGAATGTCACGACACTTCCCAGAACCAAAGGAAGGAAAATAAGAATAATACTCTTCATTCCTCCAACAGAATGAAGTGAAGCACCATGAACCACATACACTATACCAATCAGAGAGAAAACCTTCCCTATAATCAACGCGAGCGTCGCACGCCCCATCATATAATTTGCTTGCAACATCCCATCACATACCGAAGTAAGAAAATCAAACAAAAGTGTTCCAAAGAACAAACTCGCTGCTACAACAAAAGAAAACTCATTGCCTGTACCTATCAAATAACCCATTCCAATAACAAACGCAGCCATCACAGTAACAAGCCTCAAAAACATTCCATGAACAAAGACTCTACCATCTCTCGGATTGGTAGACATCTTCTTCACAATATGTGCAAAAATTCCCAAATTTGCAACTACCGAAAAAAAGAGTACATATTCTGTAATCACAGCATAAATTCCAAAATCATTTTCTGTCAAAAATCCAGAAATCAATTTGATTGCAATAGCAGAAAAAGCGAATTGAAAAGCTTTTCCTACATACTGAACCAAAGTTGAAAAAATAATCTTCTTCCCAAGAAGCCGAAACGGGGGATTAAGAGAGGTCATGGAACAAAATTTTCAGGAGGCAATATTTCCAACATTCTCTTGGCACCACTTTCAATCGGAGTGGCAAAATCGTGCATCGCATACTGAAGTGTCTTCCAAGAATATACATAGTTTTCTCCTTTGCGAGTTCCTACATCGTGGGTAATAACTCGCTGATTCTTTTTATATCCTTTAATAAGGACTGCATGATACAAGGGACCACCATTTTTGAAGTTCGGATTATCAAGCTGTTTCCCAGAAAAAAACATAACAATAAAATGACCTTCATTGAGGATTTTTTGAAATGTTGGATTTTCGTGCATTATCGAATCCAAATGTAAATAATCTGTAAGGATCTCTTGCACCTGAGAAGCAGTGGTATCAAGATACGTACCAAAACGTTGCTCTTGCCAGTCAACCATCTTCAGAATCTCCTCATTAAATTCTTCTCGGGTCCATTCATGATCTTGATACACATTTGCAGCAAGAAGAATACTCGCCTCTTCACAGGCTTCTTGCCATGGAAAAGCCCAATCCGCAAAAGGTGCTTGAGAGTAAAATGGAGCTTCGAGATTTAGTTCCTCAGGAAGCACTTTTATATTTTCCGAAGAATCACCCTCTACTTTTTCTTGAATTACTTGCTGAAAATCTAATCCGATAGGGATTCTTTCAGGTATGAAGTGAGAAAGAACATATCTCAATCCAAAAAACAAAGACATGCCAAGCAATGAAACGATCAAAAAAAGGAGATATGATCGTTTCATAAAAAATTCATAAAAAACTCAAATGCGCTACCTTTACTGCACCACCACATACTCCCATTTCTTCCCTTCCAAGAATCGATCAATACGAGCAAGATCCTTTTTCAAAGTTTCACCAAGTTGGATAGAAACCAAAATGGAACCTTCTACATCTTTCATATTAGCGACATCATTCGGAAAATGAAACAATTCCAAACCAAAACCAGAAAATATCCCATGATTTGAAGAACTTGCGAGAGCAATGGTAAATGGTTTTTCTTCGAGCATTCTCATACGAAAACATCGTTGGTCTTTGGAACTTTTGAGACGAACAACGTCAAATGGAGCTTTCCCAAAACATGCTTGTACTTGACTTGTAGTAGTAACCGTCCCAGAAAATAAATCAAGAATATACACAAGAAAAACACCCAAAAATGAACCAAAAAGAAGAGAAGCAATAAGAGCGAGTCCCCACGGTGCCTGTTCTTTATCAATCCAAGAAGAAGCATATGCTATCGTATACTTTGATTTCGAAGCAGTATTATACGTCTCGAGACGATGCTCTACTACTTTTTTCAACGCATCATTTATTTTTTGGGCATTCGCATCAGATGAAGCAGTAAAAGTAGTCGCAATATTTTGTCGTTCCACACGCTTCGCAGAGAAAAATCCAAATATTTTCGACATCAATGTAGCTTCAGCATCATATGAAACTTGAGCCACTCGGAAGACATGATCTTGAAAAAATGGATCTTTGTACCATCCAGAGATAGTTCGAGTAAATTCCAAAGCCGCTTGCTCTGCATAAAAATTACTATATCGATAGTCAGCTGCTTGCTGTTCATCTTCGAGAGAAAAAGTCATATGAACGGTACTATTGTATCCAGGAACAAAACTCGCACAGAAGAGAACTGCAACCAAAATACAGACGAGAATCGTAACAATCATGACCGAAATTCTTCTTTTCATTACGAGAAGATGTTCAACGAAATCCATATAAAAAATTAATAGCTAAAAAAATACACTTTCATTTAATCTCTTATTTTATATCATCTCTGTAGGTATTTTTCAATAAGTTCTACTATTGCTTGAAGAGAGATATCAGCCTTTATACAATAATCAACAGCTCCAAGAGCTTTGGCTCGAGCCACGTCTTCAATCTGCCCGAGATTAGAAGTGACAATAACTGGAGTTTTGCTCTTCATCTTCTTTAAACTTTCTAAAACTTCAAACCCTGTCATTTTTGGCATAATTAAATCAAGAAGAATGAGATCGAAATCTTCTTTTTTGATAGCACTCATCGCCTCCTCTCCATTGCACACATACTTTGTTGCAAAACCACTCCTCTGGAGTTTCAACTCAAGAGCATGTCCAATAGTTACTTCATCTTCAGCTATAAGTATTTTTTTCATAAAAATGATACAATATATATTGAGAGTCTAAAAGAAAAACCTTAAAAATACAAATATGTACCTATTCTCAATTTCATCGATTCCAACATGGTTGATAGTGAGTTTTACTTTCATCATTGCCCTCTGTATTGGAAGCTTTTGGAATGTTCTCCTCTACCGAATCCCTCGAGATATTCCTGGAAGCATCTCTGGTCACTCGAGCTGCCCCTACTGCCAACACCGACTCACCTTCTTTGACCTCATACCGCTTCTCTCCTTCGTGTTGAGAAAAGGAAAATGCCACTATTGCAATAAAAAAATCTCTTGGAAATACCCTTTGGTAGAATTCACCACAGGAATTATTTGTGTATCGTTAAGCACCCTTATATTTTCACCCTCTATATTTGACAGAATTTTCTTGTTTGGGATTGGAAGCATTCTTACGCTCCTTCTTTTCTTCGACTCATGGTATCTCATCCTCCCAAAGCAAATACTTGTACTCCTCTGTTCGTGGACTATTTTGGGGAAAATCCTCCAATTTTTCTTTTTTCATGGAAGCCAAAATTCAATGCTATTCTTCCAAGATTCTATTATCGGAGCAATCTCTATTGGAATATTCTTCGCACTCCAATACTTCCTCTCTCACAAAAAAGCCATCGGCGAAGGAGACATATATCTTGGAATATGTCTTGGAATCCTCTTCGGCTGGAAACTAGGAATCGTTGCCATATTTCTCTCTTACATTCTCGCTTCTTTCTTTGCTCTGTTCATCCTTGTGAGCCAAAAAGGGACTCTCAAATCCAAACTCCCCCTCGGAAGCTTCCTCTGTATTGGCTCATTCATTACTCTGCTCTGGGGTAAAAATATTCTCAACTGGTACCTCGGGATGATCGGACTTCATTAGCAGAACCTAGGATCGGTTAAGATACAAGATACAAGCGAACAAGAATATAGTTTCAATCATCAAAAAAACAATTTCATTCCTTGTGTCTTAAGCCTTATATCTTGAAACTTCCTTGCTCCTTGTAAGCTTGTATCTTGTCACTTTATTTACAAAAATCTACTAATTCTCCCACACAAAATCAAACCAATAATCCGTCGTCGCAGATCCATTCGTCCCATGAGTGGTGAGTGCTCTTCCGGCAGGAGTTGAATACATTTGGTTATTTGACCCATCCCAGACGATCGTAAAAACATCAAGATTCGCATTCCCCATTAACACCATCATATCATTACTCCCTGAACGTGGTACAACACGAGAAGTGTTTAGAATACCAGTAATCGTAGCAATACTCGTCGCTGAGACATCCCAAGTATTGGTCGTCGGTGCATATTTTTTGTATTTGGGAATAGCGGTATTATCTGAATACAAAGCCAGTGCTGGATCACCAGAATTCGCTTCAAATCCTACACCCACAGTAAGTTGATTCCCTGTAATACTTGTAGTAGCTATTGGTGTATTGGAAGGAGTCGTCCAGGTCAATACTCCAGAACTAAAGGTCGCCTTATAGCAGTTAATCGCAAAAGGAGTCGCGGCACCCTTACGGCAGGCATGAAATTCGTTTGCTCCGGCACGAGGAGAGAGAATCACCGAACCGATGGTTCCCGTCACCGTTCCTGACTGAACTGCCGTCCCCCAAGCTCCCCCTCCCGTTCCATTGGCTGTCCAAATCTTCCCATCAATGGTCGTATCAGTAGTCGACGAAGTGTAAACAATCATCCCTCGAGTAGTATCATTAAAACTCCATACAAAATCTGTCAATCGACGTGCATTGGATGGTGACGTCGTCGCATGAGAAGTGATAGCTGACCATGCTGAACCACTATAATACTGCGTAATAGCATCCGACCCGCGAGTATGAAAAGCTGCCATCACTTCATTCGTCGCTAACCGATTTCTTGTTACAATAAAGGTCGGTATCTGACTGGCACCAAGCGTCGTCAAAGAAGTTTGTCCAGACCAGAGAGTTCCATCCCACGTCCTCATTTTTGGAATAACTGTATTATCTGAAAAAACAGTCATAAAATTCCCATTCGACAAGTACGCTCCATCAAAATTTTGAACATCGAGAAAGGTAGTCGCTGTCCATGTCGAGAGAAGCTGTACATTCCCCCACGTCGTGCCATCAAACACTTGTCCATAAATAAACTGAGCCGTTCCATTGTAATGCCTTGAAATGGCAATTTTCTCATTCCTCGTTGGAGAATCATAGACACGAATGACTCGAGGTCTCTTATTGGTAGTAAGGCCATCGACATCTGCCATGGAAGTTGCTACTGACCACGCTCCCGTAGAATCAAAAGTCTGATACTGCATACTATCAGTTGTTGTTCCTCCATTGGCATAAACCAAAATCCCAACAATACTCGTTGCTATCACATTGGCCCAGTTGGTAAGATAGGTCTTCGTGTCCGTCGAATACAAGGGAGAGGCCTGTGGCCAACTTACGGTCGAAGTGAGAAGTCGGGTCGTCGAATTGACTGTAGAAACTACAACTTGCCGCCTGAAATCTCCAATAATATCAAAAGCCCCACTCAAAGCCCATTGATTGCCGGTCACTCCAATCCCATACGCTCCATCAGCCACAGTAGTAAAAAAATTGGTAAAACTTCCGTCTCGAATATTTCGAACAGCATTCATTCCTTCATCAGCCAATAAAATTGCTTGAGAACGTTCGGCAAAAATTTTTGTACTTTTTTGTGCATACAGAATAGATGAAAAAATTATGATAGCCACCATCCCAAAAAGAGCAATAGACAATATTACTTCAAGAAGAGAAAACCCTCTATGCATTCTACATTCCTTATAATTCATAAGATGATCCGTCAGAAGTTATACGAATAGCTCTGAGAGAGTTATTATCTGAAGAAAATCTCAGGTCTCCGGCAACACTTGGTGCGCCAGAAAATTTAGAAAAAACTTCTTCAGTCACTCCAGTGAGACTGATATGCCCGGCAATTGAAAAAATTTCATCGTAGGACGTATCACGAGTAGCATACGTCGCTCCTTGAAACAATGTTACACTTCCTGTTTGACTGTATACTCCCCAACTCTCATTATTGGTAGAAGCACGAGCCAGAAAATACGCCCGTCTCAAAAGAGTAAGAGACGATTCTGCTGCAACATTCAAATCATTTTCTTTCTTGAGTTGGTAGACCACTGGAGACATGATCCCTGTGAGTATTCCTACAATAGATATACTCAATAAAACTTCCAGCAAAGTAAATCCAGATATATGTTTTTTCATCGAATTCCATTTAAAAGGCCATAAATCGGCATAATAATTGCAAGAGCCAAGAAGAGAACTCCCAACCAAATAACTATCAGGATAAGTGGTTCAAGAAGTATAGTAAGATTTTTTGCAGCCGTTTCCGATTTCTCTTCATACAGAACAGAGATTTTCAAGAGAGTATCTGCTAGCCTTCCTGATTCTTCTCCGACCGCAATCAACTGTTGAGTAGTAGAAGGGATGAGACTATTTACATGTCTATAATTACGGAAGCTTTTTATGAATGAATCTCCATTTGAAATACTAGTGTACAAAAATGCATATAATTTTTTGTACATCTGAATCCTCGAAGATTGATGCAATGAACGTAAAGCTTGTAATACAGAAATATTGTTTTGAAGTAAAATACCAAGAATATAAGAGAAACGAGCCATTTCGACATACATCATTACTTTACGAACCACTGGTAAAGAAAAAACAATCTTCTGTCCAACAGCATTTGTGCTTCGGTTAATAAATAAAAAATATACCAAAACTATAAATGTTAAAACAATGCTCGGCCCGGCAATTAATCCATACTCTCCGAAGAAATTCCCAATAGCAATCATTCCTCGAGTTACGAGAGGAAGTTCTACACGGAGACTTGCAAACACTTTTGTCAGTTGTGGAAGAATAAACACCATAATGAAAACTCCCAGAAACAGAGCCAAACTCAAAACTATCGCTGGATACATAAGAGACGAACGAAGTTTACTGGTTAAACTCCTATTCTTTTCTTGTTGCTTACTCAACACAGAAAGATTTTGTGATAATTGACCTGATTCTTCTCCCAACTTTACTAAAGCGATAACATATTCAGAAAAAATTCCCGAATCCTTCATCGCCCTCCAAAGCGAAGATCCTTGGGCTACTCCATTCTGCATTTGCTGAATGATGCTTTTCATTGTAGGAGAATGCATATCTTCCTTCAATGCCTCAAGAACGGAATACACTCCCATCCCTGAATCGATCAACACAGCAATATTCTCAAGAAAGTATTGTTTTTCTTTGCCGAGACCAAAATGCGAAATATTTTTTTCAAGGTTTTTGAGAGAAAATGATCCCATAATCAAAAGAAAAGCATACAAAAAATAGATCGATTAATACGGCTCAACCACTCGCAAAAGTTCCTCAAACGTAGTGACACCATTTTTTATTTTTTCTAAACCATCTTCGAACATAGATTTTGCACCATTTTTCCGAGCAACTGCCCATATCTCTTTTGCGGAAGGGAGTTTTAAAATCAAACTCTTTATATCATCATCTAAAACAATCATTTCAAATACTCCAGTTCTCCCTTTGTAACCACTCCCCTTACAAGCTACACACCCCTTCCCTCGAAACAAAGAAAGTGTTTTTTTTGAAGTTAGAAAACTTTTTAAATATGGATATTTCTTAAGAAGATCAAGTACAGAGACACTATCAGTGACACGACATTGGGGACAGATCTTCCTCACCAAACGCTGCGCAACGATAAGCTCCAAAGTAGATGACAGTAAATAAGGTTCCACTCCCATGTCAACAAGCCTCGGGATAGCAGTCGCACCAGTATTCGCATGGAATGTAGACAAGAGCAAATGGCCGGTCAACGCTGCATTTATAGCAATCTCTGCCGTTTCATGATCTCGAATTTCTCCTACTAAAATAATGTCTGGATCTTGCCGAACAATATAACGAAGCCCGTTGGCAAACGTCATATTCGTATGAGTATTCACCTGGGTTTGATTCACTCCAGGTATTTTATACTCCACGGGATCTTCAATAGTAGTAATATTTATTTCCGGACTCTGAAGATATTTCAAAATCGAATACAACGTGGTTGATTTCCCGGATCCTGTTGGTCCGGTGACTAAAATCTGACCGAAAGGTTTCTTCACTACCGCTTCCAAAATCTCCTGATGTTCCGAAGAAAAGCCAAGATCAGAGAAATGAAGACTTTGAATGTATTGTGAAAGAAGACGAAAAACAATTTTCTCACCATGAATAGTAGGAATAATAGAAACACGCATATCCACGGCAGAATCTCCTTCATGATACTGAACCGATCCATCTTGAGCAGTACTATGCTCATCAATACGAAGATCAGATGCAACCTTAATACGATTTACAATATTTTCGTAGTAATTAAGAGGAATACGAAGTATTTCACGAAGAACCCCATCAATTCTAAATCGTAACAGAACTTCAGTTTCTTGTGGTTCGAAATGAATATCAGAAGTCTTGTACATAAAAGCATCTCCCAAAATTTCAGATAAAATATTGGAAGCTACCGCTTCTCCTTGCCGAACAATTTCATCGAATCTTTCCTGCAAAGGCCTTCTATAGAGAAACAAAAGATTTACGATATGCTCAGTAAGAGAAAAGCAAAGCTTCGCTTTTTTACTCGGGAAAAGCTTCTTCAGAACGACTGAAATCTCTGGTTGTTTCGGATTATCAGTAGTCACCGTGACCGTACTATCATCGTTCTCTATAACGATAATATGATATTTCCGAGCTACCCCTTCTGGCACAAGAAACATAAGAGTGTCAGATGGTTGATGTAACTCAAGATTGAAGTACGGCACCCCATAATATTCACTCAAAGCTTGTCCAAGAAGATCAGAATTAATAATTCCATGATTTTTCAGGTATTCCAAAAAAGAAAGTTTGTGTGATTGAGAGTACTCATCTGCTTTTTTGGCGTCAATTTCAGATATATACCCCCCACTCAATAGGATCTCTCGTAATTGAGAATCATCAAAACGCATAAGAGTAAATTAAAAGACTATTGAGTGATACTTATAGTCGCACTTTGTTCAGCATCTGGTGCAACTACAGTTACACGACCATTCGCCGATTTTTTAATTTCGTATCCAGCTCCATTCGTAGATGAACCTGTCGGATCAGTTGGTAACGAAGCAACATATTCTTCATTTGTAGTAAGTACTCCTAGATCAATAAGGCCGGTACAAACTCCCCCTGTCTTACAAATCTCAGTTTGCGTAGTAGTAATACTCGCAGGAAGAGCACTATTGTCAATATAATACTGGTATACAGCATTCATAATGGTTCCCACATCTGATCTTCTCTGAGCATTTCTCGCTTCTCCAAGTTGTTTCCCTGGATTAATAGCTATGATGACGACTGCCGCCAAAATAGCGATAATAGCAATCACCAGTAATACTTCTAAGAGAGTGAAACCTGATATATATTTTTTCTTCATAAAACGAAAATTAAAAGTTTTTTTATTTTGTAACACTAATTGATGCTCCTTGTTCAGCATCTGGTGCAGTTACCGTCACCCTATTATTTGCTGTCTTTCTTATCTCATAGCCAGTTCCATTCGTAGATGAACCCGTCGGATCAAGAGGAATAGATGTGAGATACCCTTCATTGAGCGTAAGATCCGAAAGATCAACAAGCCCTGTACACAGACCACCTGTTTTACAAATCTCAGTTTGAGTAGTCGTAATATCGGATGGAAGAGACTCCGAGTCAAGGTAGTACTGATATACCCCATTCAAAATAGTGTTCACATCTGATCTTCTCTGAGCATTTCTCGCTTCTCCAAGTTGTTTTCCTGGATTGATGGCAACAATAACTATCGTAGCTAAAATAGCGATTATCGCTATAACCAGTAATACTTCTAAAAGGGTGAAACCATTGGATTTTATTTTGGAGGACATATTTTTTATTTTGGATATAAATACAAAACAATATTAAGAGCTAGAAGAAGTCGTGTCAAACTAGAAAGAATCTACTTCTTGCCAAGAACTAATAACTATTGGAGAAAGGGAAGATATAATGACTCGAACCTTGTAGGTCGCTATACGAGGAGAAAAACCACTATTTCCAGTAGATTGGATATGATAGATACCTCCTCCAAGAGCTACAATTAAGTAATTACAGACCTCATTCACATTCCCAAAATTCAAATTCCCAGTAGAACTATAAGAAACATTGTAAGCCATTTCTTCCAAAGCCTCTTCAGCACAAGCCTGAGCATAATCCTTTGAACGATAGAGCCCTTTGTACGAATCAGACAGAAGCGACGCCCCCACTCCCTGGAAAAGAATCGCCAACGAAAGTGTCGAAGCAATAGCTAAAACTATTAACACGCTCAAAAGCGTTGCGAAGCCTTTTTTTTCATTACAAACCATAAAAGATATATCAATTTTTTGTTAATGAAGCAGTACCTAAATAAGTATTGGTATAATCTTTTTCATTCCGACCTGACGGATTTATGTACGAACCAGTAAGTACTATATGAATACTCCCTTCGGTAGAGGTGCGAGAATAATCATAAAAAACAAGTGAACTATAATCAATCGTATCACTTGTCAAAAAACTTACCGGATTTGCCCCTTCTTGAACGGTGAGCCTTCCTCCTGACAACGCATATACCGTAGGATTTAATGCGGCGTTCGAAACAACCAAAGAAAGACTCGTGCCATTCCCATTTCCAGTGGGTGTATTCACTCCATTTGCATTTCGAATAGACTGCAGCATCTCTGTCATAACAAAGTTTGATTGATGCTCCATATCTCTCATAACTGAATCTTTTTCAGAAGCATACAAAACATGAATGAACATCGCCGATGAT
>CAZQCN010000002.1:0-22970 GCA_964592185.1 uncultured Candidatus Peribacteria bacterium | reverse complement strand
ATAGTAGAAAGAGAGATATACAGAAGAAGCTCTATGAGAGTAAAAGCTGGCAAACTCTTCGGAAGGGATGTGTTTTTGTTCATGTCATTATTTTGAATAAGCATCAATCCAGGAGAAGTGTAACGAGATTCTCTTCAAAATCAAATTTTTGTGATTATAAGACCATTGTGGTACATTCTTTGTAAGAGTTTACACTCTTTACCGATTCATTCACCCTCACTATGGATCAAAATAAAAACAAAATATTTAGTGCTCGAGTCTCAAAAACCGAAGGAATAGCTCAGGGAGTAAAAAAAATCACCTTCGAAACAAACGATGTTTTCCAACATACCGCAGGTCAATACATTTGGGTAGAAATCTTGGAAATGAAGCTTCATGACCCAAAAGGAAGTCGAAGAGCTTTTACTATTTTCAATATTCCTAAAAACAATCACACCATTGAAATCATAGTCCGAACAAGTGAAAGTGGATATAAGCAAAATCTATTTGACCTCAAAAAAGGAGAGGAAGTGAGAATTCATGGGCCATTTGGTAATAGCTTTATAATTAATAAGACCCATCAGCCAAAACAGATTATTATGATTGCCGGAGGCACAGGAATCTCAGTATTCATGCCAATACTGAAAACAATCCACAATCAATCATTGAAAAGCAAATGCTTCCTTCTCTACCTCAACAACACCCCTGAAACAACTCCATTTCTGGAAGAATTAAAAGAAATGAAAAAGAAATATACATCCTTTGATTACAAAGTTTCCTACGAAATGTTCTCCTGGGATGATGTAAAAAACGTCTCCCAAAACATGAAAACAAATAGAGAATGGTGGATATCAGGACCCCAAGCTATGGTCGATAAGGCCTTCGAAGAGCTCCAAAGTAAAGGAGTCTCGAGAGCGAATATGATTTTTGAAAATTTCTATCCAACTCACAAAGAAAACCTCACTCCAGAATTAGTAAATACGCAACTCAATGCTGACAACCTCTTCGCCAAAGCCATACAAAATTCTACCAATCACACGATCATCACTGACAGTAATGGCATCATACTTTTTGCAAACACAGCAGTGCAAGAAACCACTGGGTATTCACAGGCAGAGATATTGGGAAACACTCCACGCCTCTGGGGGGGAATGATGAGTCATGAATTCTACATAAATTTTTGGAAGAAAAAATCTTCTGGCAAACCCTTTGAAGGAGAAATTACGAATCGAAGAAAAAATGGAGAAATTTATTATGCAATAGCCCATATTGATCCTATTTTCAGTAGGAAGAAAAATATAATTGGCTATATAGGTACTGAAGAAGATATTACAGAAATAAAAAAACAAGAGAACATAATTCAAGAAAATGAACACAGACTCAAGCTCGCTCTCGAAGGAAATCGGGATGGAATTTGGGATTGGAATATCCTTACCAATGAAGTGTATTTTTCGCCTCGATGGAAAGAAATGATTGGCTACTCAGATGATGAAATAGAAGGAAGTGTTGAAGAGTGGGAAAAACGGGTACACCCCGACGACATAAAGGAAGTTGAAAAAAACCTCAATTCACATATCGAAGGGAAAACTCCTTTTTATGAAAGCGAACACAGAGTTCTCTGCAAAAATGGGAAATACCTATGGATATTAGATAGAGGAAAAGCAACCGAAAGAGATGAATCAGGAAGAGCTACTCACATGATTGGGACTCACACCGATATATCCGAATCAAAAGAAAAAGAACACGAGCTTGAACGAATGAACAAAATTATGATTGATCGAGAATTGAAAATGATAGAACTGAAAGCTCGAATCAAAGAACTCGAATCACAAAAATAATCATATGGAAAAGCCAATAGAAATAATCAGAAACAAATCATTTATCAAAAAAAATGCCTTTACTGCCTTTGTTTTTTTCAGCATTCCTCTTTGGATTTTCTTCATAGCTCCACAGATCCTCAAGATTCCAAAAAACTTTACTTATGAAGCTTCTCTTATTTCGGTAGATAATTTTTACAATGAATCAAAGCAATCTTTTCAAGGAGAACAGTATTCTCAGAGCAAATTTTCTTATGAGGTTGTTTCAAAAAATAAAAATATACTTAGTATAAAAAACACTTTTAATGTCCAAAGTCTTGACGGGAAGACCATATTCAAAACAGAACCAATATATGGAATAAATGCCAGAAGCGGAGAGCATGTGAAAGGATTTGGTGACAAAGACCGAGAAGGATATCTCTTCGGGCCAAGAGAAATCGAGAAAGGAAAAGGATTTACGTACTGGCACGTCAGTAGTAACGAGCCAGTACCAATGAAATTCGTCCAAGAGGAAACATTGTACGGGTTAAAAGTTTACAAATACGAAAAAGAAAAAATAACACCCATCAATCAAACTGAGTTCATGGACTTCATCCCTGGAGTTCCAGAAAAACATGGGATTAAACTCGAAAGCAATATTTACTTATGGATAGAGCCTATCTCTGGATATTTAGTAAAAATGGAAGATTTTTCTACAGATTATTATTTCTTCGATATAAAAACTGGATCTAAATTATCACCTTACAATCAGTTTTCGAATCGATACTCAGAAAACAGTGTCACCGAACATATACAAATTGCAAAAAACTATAAAGATACAATATATCTTGTTCAATTTTTGATCCCATTTTTTCTATTGTGTACTGGACTTATATACTTCATATTAACCCTCAATTTCACCGAAAAAATCCGAAGCACCCTCAAAAAAAATAGGATTGGAGTAATATTGTTTCTCGTTACGATATCTACCACATTGGTTGTATATACTATTGTTAACCAAAATCATGATAAAGAAATTCAATTAACACTCAGTAACCAAGCTGAGGCTTTGAAACAACTCATAGAAGAAAATTTTCAAGATGTTCCAAATATTTTATTGGGAGCCCAAGGATTATTTCATGCCAGTGAAGATGTGAACCGAGATGAATGGCACAGATATGTAGAATTACTCAATCTCCCCGTAAATTACCCAAACATAGAAAATATCGGATTCTCGAAGATCGTCCCTGAACAAGAAAAAGAGAGTTTTACAAAAACAGCACAACAGAAAGATTTCCCAGAATTTCTCATACATCCTGAAGAGAAAAAATCAGCCTACACTCCAATATTATTTCTAGAACCATCGAATCAACAGAATAAAAACGATTTTGGATACGATATATCTTCAAGAGATATAAATAAAAAAGCTATGGAACAAGCGAGGGATACAGGAAAATTCTCAGCAACAGGAATAGTGAATCTCGGACCGGATAACTCAGAGAACTCTCAAGAAGGGTTTTACATCTTTGCTCCTGTCTACAGACATGGGATCATTCCTGAAACGGTTGAACTGAGAGAAGATCTTCTCACTGGCTTTCTCTTTATAACATTAAGAGTAAAAAACCTTATATCCTCCATACTTGAAAATGAAAATTTTACTATCGACTTGCATGTCTACGATGGAATCACCGTAAATCCAGAAAAATTGCTCTTCGATTCTGATTCAGAAGAAGATCATCATCCAAAAATTTCAAAAAATACGTTCTTCAGGAAACTCGACACCGTATATCTATCTTATCATCCTTGGACACTCGAATATATTAATGCTAAAAATGTACAAGAAAACAAATCTCATGCCCGTATACAATGGCTTATTCTCATCATTGGGAGCATCTTTAGTATTTCAATTTTTGTTGTTTTCAAAAAAAACACTGGAGCAAAACAAGTAGCAGAAAGTTTTGCAGAGCAAGCAACTAATAAGTTAAATGAGAATATCGTTAATCTCGAAAATTCGAAGAAAGCAATGCTTAATATCCTAGAGGATGTTCAAAGTGAAAAAGATAAATTTGAAGTAGCCTCAAAACGTCTCCAGATCGCTACTGAATCTGCAAAAATTGGTATTTGGGAATGGGATATACTCCAGAACAAACTTACATGGGATACTCAAATGTACTCACTGTATGGCATCAAAAAAGAAAAGTTTAGTGGAGCTTACGATGCCTGGCAAAGTGGGCTCCACCCAGATGATAAAAAATTCGGTGACGAGGCTATTCAAATGGCTTTAAAAGGTGAGAAAGAATTCAACATTACCTTTCGTGTCGTATGGCCAAATAAAGAAATACATTATATCAAGGCGAACGCAATCGTAGAAAGAGATAACGATGGCAAGGCATTGAAAATGGTAGGTGTGAATTTCGATATCACTCACGAAAAAGAAGTAGACTTAGAAAAAACTGAGTTTGTATCACTCGCATCACATCAGCTCAAAACTCCAGTCAGCTCTATCTCATGGAATCTCGAGCTTCTCAAAAGTGGGGATTTTGGTCCCCTATCAAAAGATCAGAAAAAAGTAGTATCTGAGATGTACCTCATGAACCAACGAATGAATGAACTCATAAACACGCTCCTCAACATTTCAAGAATTGAAATGGGAACCCTCATCATAGAACCAGTACCGACTCAACTCGAGAAACTGTGTGACGAAGTATTAGTAGAATTAAAATCCAAGATTCAAGCAAAAAAACACACTATTACAAAAACATATTCCAAGACTCTGCAGTCATTTTCTGCAGATCCAAAACTCCTTCGAATTATATTCCAAAACTATATTTCAAATGCCATCAAATACACACCAGATAATGGGAAAATAGACATCAATATCGATACCAATACATCAGATATAGTCTTCAGTGTTTCTAATAATGGAGACCCAATACCAAAACAAGATATGAACAAAATATTTGGGAAACTATTCCGAGCGAGCAACGCTCAAGACCAAGATCCAGATGGAAATGGACTCGGACTCTACATCGTGAAAAAAATTGTAGAAAGTAGCGGTGGAAAAGTCTGGTTTGAATCAGGAAAAGGAAAAAATACTATTTTCTACGCTTCATTCCCAAACTCAGGAATGAAGAAAAAAACAGGAACAAGAACTTTATCGTAAACGACTAGGTACGAGAACTTTTTGATACCCACTTCTCTTCCACATATTTTTTGAATTTCTCACAAAACACTTCATACGAAAAGTCTTTTGCATGTTTCTGAAGCACTTCAGGATCAAATTTCATCGTCTCAAATTTTTGAATTGCTTCTGCAAGAGAATCTGGAGTTTGTTTATCAAAAAACATTCCTGTTTTGCCTTCTATTACTGTTTCCAAAGCTCCACCTTTTCTGAAGGCAATTACCGGCTTCCCACTCGCCATAACTTCAAGCGGAGTAATCCCAAAATCTTCGAGTTGCGGGAAAATCAAAGCTTTGCACTCACGCATGAGAGCCTCTTTCTCGACTTCAGGAACATATCCAAGGAGCTGAACCGTCGGTCCCGCCAACCCAGAATATCGATCAAATGCTGGTCCAGAACCTGCCACTTTCAATGGAATCTTTAATTTATTACATGCTTCAATTGCCAAATCCACCTTTTTGAAATCAACCAACCGACTCACTACCAGATAAAAATCCTTGTGCTCTTCTGCATTTGCTATTCGAAAATGATTCGTTTCAACGGGTGGATATAAAACATCGGCAGTTTGATTAAAATATTTTTTAATCCGTTTCTTTATGTAATTCGAATTCGCTATATATTGATCAGGACGGTCAGATGCCCAGTAGTCCCAAACTCGAACAGGAGAAAGCATGAGAGGGATAAATTTCTTCACAAATTTAGAAAAACCTGATTGCCGAATAAAGTTCTGACAATCATCCCAACAAAAACGCATCGGAGTATGACAGTAACAAATATGAAGTTGATTTGCATGCGTGATAACTCCATGTCCAATAGCAGAAGATGAAGAAATTACGACATCATACTCACTCACATCGAGATCTTCGATTGCCATAGGAAGTAAATTCACAAACTTCGTACGATGCTTTTTGGCAAAAGGCCACTTCTGAAGAAACGACGTTCGAATATCCAGCCGTTCAAATTCCGGCCCCATTACTTCAGGATTATAGAGAGTCGTAAATATAGGAGCCTGAGGGAACACATCGTGCATCGCCAAAATCACCTTCTCTGCGCCTCCTCGATCTGTCAGCCAATCGGCTACGATAGCAACTTTCATACAGTTTTCAAAAAATACAAAAACATTATACGGGTATTGTTTGTATTATGACAAAAAATGATTCAAAATGGGTAGGCAAGTGAGCAGGGAACAGTGAACAATAAACAACGTTGCAAGTTGGAAATTAAAAGGTAACAGTTAATTTTTGTATCAACCTTTCACATGAACTTTTCGTTTTTTATTTTTCATTTCTAACATTGTAAACTGTTCCCTGTTCGTTGTTAACTAGCCTTTCTATGTCCCAAATTCTTTCAACCGTCTTTGCTCTCCTCATCGGAATATCCGTACATGAATGCAGCCATGCTCTCGTGGCGTACCTACTCGGAGATCCTACCGCCAAGAAACAAGGGCGAGTCACACTCAATCCCTTCAAACACCTCGATCCACTCGGAAGCCTCATGATCCTCTACGCTGGACTCAGTGGATTTGGTTTCGGCTGGGGAAAACCAGTTCCCGTAAATCCTTATAATTTCAAAAGAAGAGAACTCTATGAACTCCTCACGGCTTTGGCTGGTCCAGCATCAAACTTCCTTATAGCACTCCTTCTCGGATTATTCTTCCGATTCCAAGCGGTAGATCCTCAAACTTTTTTCGGACAGTTTCTCATCGCCACCATCATGCTCAACATCGGACTCATGGTTTTCAATCTCATTCCTATTCCCCCTCTCGATGGATCAGCTATTCTCGGAGCTCTCTTCCCGAAAACATGGAGAAGCTATCAAAAACAATTCCAAATGTATGGAGGAATACTGCTTCTCCTCATAATATTCTTGGGTCGAGGCATGCTTTCGAGGGTCTTGGAACCAGTATTTATGTTTTTTTTGAAGATTGTTGTAGGAGCATAGCGTTCGTGTTTTCGTTCTTTCGATTATTCGTATTTTCGAAAGCACGAAAATACCAAACTACGAACAAACGAAATTGAAAAATTTTGAATTTTCTGCTACTATTTGTTTGCTCTGGAAGAGGAGAACACATCTTTTTTCAACACTCAAATTTAAGGGAGCTTGACGCTGATTGGTACGTCACCGTGGTGACGACAGGAGAGCACCCACTTGTCCATACAGAAACAAGTCTGTATCTGTCACCCTTCTGGGGCATTTATATTCAAAAATCCTTAAACTTTTCCTCTATGTCACAAAAAAAAGTTCAATCAGATATACCTTCAAACATAAGCGATTCATTGAAAGCTTCTAATATTTCTGAAAACACCCAAAGAATGAAAAATGTAGGAAATGGAAACGCAGTAGGAGAACATTGTCTTGATTCCACTTTTGGATGTCGTTGGAATGAACCTTATTTGGGTTCATGTGGTTGCAGTTGTAGTCGATGCAAAACAGCAACCAACTAAGAGTAATATTTTATCATTTTCTATGAATTACTGGCTCATGAAATCAGAACCAGAGTGTTATTCCATAGATGATTTGAAGAAACAAAAAATCGGACACTGGGATGGTGTCCGAAATTATCAAGCTCGAAATATTCTCCGTGATCAGATGAAAAAAGGAGATTTGGCTTTTTTCTATTAAAGCAATAGTAAACCATCAGGAATTGCCGGCATCGTGAAAATTGTAAAAGAAGGCTACTGGGATCATACTGCTGCCGATCCGAAGAGTGAGCATCCCGATCCCGATAGTACACCAGAAAATCCACGATGGTATATGGTCGATATAGAATTCGTAAAAAAGTTTGATTCAGTCATTCCTCTTTCAGTTTTGAAAGCAACTCGTGAACTTGCAGAAATGAAAGTAGTTCAGAAAGGAGATCGACTTTCTGTACAACCGGTTACGGAAAAGGAATGGAAATATATTTGTGAGAATTTTACTTAAAAAACAATTTCTATATTTTTTTAAATATAAAAGTATCATCACACTTTCCTTTTTTCTTGGGAAGATTCTTTGGCTCATAATAAATTGTCGCTCCACCATAATTATCTCCAATATCTTTTTCTATAATTATTGGCATATATTTATCAATATCATTTCTTATCATTTTATAATCCCCTATAATATTATTCGATGGTCTGCCTAAAACTCGTTCTACAAACTCTTTACCATTATTATATGTTTCAATATCACCACCCCAAGAAAATTTAAATTTCTTCCAATCTTCATCTGTATCGACTTCTTCCCAATATTCTTGTGGATTAGCTTTATCTAAAATTATTCCATTATCTGTATTGTAAATTATCCCTATAAGTTCGAACTCTCCTATTTTTGAAAAAAACTCTGTTGCAGTTCCATGATAGTCATTGCAAAGCAAATATCCGTCTTTTTTGAGATTCCTTGTTAACTGATATCCGCCGATTTGAGGATTAAAGATAACTACTACGTCTGCCTCCTTATCGCCAGGAATTTTAAACGTTATTGCATTACCACAATATGCTTCACCGCCATTTTTCAATATAGAATTAATAGCCTTTTTATCTGTATCAACATAAATAACTCTACTTCCAGAAAATGATATAGACGGACTGATGTCTGTAGCACAACAAGGTACATAGATGTTTTCATAGTTTCCTGGAATCTCTAGTTGGAAAAGATTAAAACTTTCAATTAACTTTTGACTAGATTTAACATCTGGTAATTGACCGTATCCAAGACTCTCCCAAGCCGCCAACTTTCCTTGGGGAATCATGATATTCTTCCCAGAATTAGGATCTTGTATAATCGATCCAGATAAAGAACTTCTCGTCTGTCGAACATTTCCAGCATAAAAATGATCGGAATCATCAAACCTCCCTGGAGGAATTACGATGTTCCCTCCAGAATTAGAAAAGGGAGTATCTTCTCGAAATCGACCTTCATTTGAATATTGCTGATTCATTATCATACATTCTCCTTCAAAAATGATATCAAATTGTATCACATTTTTGAGATTTTCACAATCCCCTGTCTTCAGAAAGCTCGTTTCACCCAGAAATCAGAGAAGAAACAAAAGCTTTCAAATCCTCTTTCATATCGGGCCTCTGAAGTGCAGCGTAGACCGTCGCCTTCACAAATCCGAGAGGAGATCCAGTATCAAAACGAACTCCATCGAAGAGAAATCCATATACTTTTTCTTTTTTCATTAATGTCTTCATCGATTCAGTGAGGACAATTTCTCCTCCATTCCCAGGACCTTGCTTTTCAAGAATATCAAAAATAGCCGGAGTGAAAATATGACGACCAATCACCGCATAGCGAGATGGAGCATCTTCTTGTTTCGGTTTTTCGACGACGTCACTCGCATCATACAAACGATCCCCTACTGGAGTACCACTCAAAATACCATAACTCGAAACTTCATTCATATTTACTTTCATAGCCGCCGTCACGGAACAACCATGCTCCTCATACACGTCGAGAAGTTGTCTGAGACAAGGAACATCTCCCATAATCAAATCATCAGGAAGAATGACTGCAAAAGGCTCATCTCCAATAAGATTTCGGGCACACATAACGGCATCTCCCGTCCCTTTCATTTCTGTTTGTCGAACGTATGCAATTTGAATGTTTTTGTAGGTGTCTTGAACTTTTGCCAACGCTTCGAGTTTGCCCTTACTTTTCAACAATTCCTCCAACTCATATGATTTATCAAAATGATCTTCAATCGCACGCTTCCCACGCCCGGTAACAATGATAAACTCTGTAATTCCTGAATGAACCGCTTCTTCAATAGCCAACTGAATCGCTGGAGTATCAACAATCGGGAGCATTTCTTTGGGAGAAGCTTTGGTCGCAGGAAGGAATCGAGTTCCAAACCCTGCCGCTAATACGACTGCTTTTTTTACTGATTTCACAAAAATATGTTAGAGAATAATATGTATTTTCGTGTTTTCGTTCTATCGTCATTTCGAACATACGACGCTACGAACATACGAAACCACTTTGCCTGTATGGTAGTGAAAACATGACAAAAAGAAAAGCTATAAATTTCAGGAGAGAATTTATTATTCCGTTTTTTTCCTTCTCATGGTACACTCTGACCAAACAAAAATTCAAACAAAATGCCTTCCCTCCGATTTCTTTTCCTTTCGAGTTTTCTTTCCATTGTTGTCGCGTTTTTAAACGTGCCACAAGTTCATGCCGCCACACTGATAAAAAATGTTTCTTTCCAAGACCTCAATCATGTGGTGATTCAATTTGACCAACCCGTATTGGCAAATACCGCTCAGGATAAAAACAATTATTCAGTAATCGATTTGAATCAGAAACATCCAATCATCAACGACACTCTCACCCTTCAGGAGGCAACTTATAACATCGCTGAAAATACCGTTACGCTCTGGATCACTGGAACCATGGTACAACTCGGAGAGAGCTATCAGCTTCATATGGAAAACCTGAAAAATAATCAAGGGAACATAATAGAAACTTCAGATTATACCTTTGAACAAGGAAATACTTCTGAACCTGCCTTCATCGACATTTCATTTTCAAAATCACATCTCACTCTCCCACAAGATGAATTTGCTCTGGTTACCGTGATAGCAAAAGATAAGCAGAATCTCCCACGAGCCAATATTGCCATTGGATTTGAAATCATATCTGGAAAAGGAGACCTCTCAAAAGTTGGAAGGGAAGTCACTGGAGACGATGGCAAAGTACTGGCCACCTATATCCCAGAACAAGAGGCTGCGACACATACCATTCGTGCATTCGTAAAAAACAATCCGAGCATCTTCAGCATCGCATATCTCGAAACACAAATAACGAAAAACAATATATTCCCAACTTATTCAGGCTCTCTCACAGATACTCAAGCAGCATCTCAAACCAATACTTTAGAAAACACACTCGAGATAAACAACAGTGAAAACACTCAAACTATCGATCAAGAAAAAACTCCACCTCAAGGGAAGGTTCTCGCTGCCAACGACAGTCTCCCCCAATCTGGGATTGAAATTTTATTTTATATCATCCCAGCACTTTTCATTGCATTTCTTGTTGAAAGACAAACACGCAAAAGTATACAATAGAGGTACCAAAGAAAATTATGAAAATATTTACTGGTCGTTTGAGAAAAATTTGCATTCTCATTCTCACAATCCTTATAAGTTTCCAAGTGAATTCACTGTGGGGCTTTTTTTCACCAGACTTGCAAGCTCAAGCGAGCATCTCCAAATCAACACTCCTTCAACTCACCAATAATACAAGATCTAAACTTGGAATTGGGACACTCACGACCAATAGTAAACTCGAAGCAGCTGCCAAACTCAAGGCACAACACATGTTCGAGCATCAATACTGGGCTCATAATGGTCCTGGAAGTCCAAGCGACTTCAATTACAAGACCAGTTGGCATTGGTTCCAAGCAGTGGGATATGGATATATGTACGCTGGCGAAAACCTTGCTATTGATTTCCAAACGGCTGACAAAGTCTTCAGTGCTTGGATGGCAAGCCCTGGACACAAAAAAAACATTGTTGATCCCCACTTCAAAGAAATTGGTTTTGCTGCAGTGGATGGAACTTTTGAAGGGAAACAAACAACGATTGTTGTTCAAATTTTTGGAGCGACACCCGAACCAGAACCCATCATAGAAACACCGCCAGTCGTTGAAACTCCTCCGGTTGTCACACCACCTGTTGTCATACCTCCCGTCGTAGAAACCCCTCCCATAATAAAGACTCCAGCCGTAGAAACTCCTCCGGTCATCGAAACACCGCCAGTCGTTGAAACGCCTCCTGCAGTACAGATCCCACCTGTAGAGACAGTACCGGCTGTTGAAACTCCTCCGGTTGTCATACCGCCCGTCATCGAAACCCCACGCAATACCAATACAAAAAATACACCTCCATCTGATACCCAAAACACTTCAAGTACACACATTATCCCAAAAACTATTCCGAAAGAAATTCCTCCAGACAATACTTTTGTCCATGTAAAAAATTCAATCATCGAAACAAAAGAACCTACCATACAGTCGGCAGAGGATACTCAAAATATTGAAGAAAAAAAAGATGAAAAGGATCAAAAAGGAATAGAAATTCCAGAAAATCCAATAGAAAGTATTTTGGAAATGAAAGACACCGAGACTCCTCTCTTTGACATAGAACCAGAAGATATTAATCCAAAATATATTCAAAAAATAGAAAAAGTCCTGGACTCTATCGGAGTAAAATATCAAAAAAATACAGTCAGAATAGCTCTTTCTCTCGGAAAACTTCTTACAAGCCTTTTTATAAGCGTACTCATCATATACTATTTAATGGAAACCTATATTTCAATCAGAAGTAAATCTGAACCAGTTCGTGGACATCCTCTCATACATTTAATTATACTCGTTGCGATGTTTGTTTTTCTTTTATTCACCAAAGTCTCTTAAACCTTTTTAGACTCTAACCATCCGTTCATGTTTGTACTTGCTATAACATCTCTCCTCATATCATTCACTCTCTATTTCCATAGGGTGACATTTCAATGGTCATATTTTATTCTCGGCTTTATCATTCTTCTTTTCAGTTTTCTCTACATGTACGACACGTATATGAAAAGGCATTCCATTATCACTTCTCGTTTCATGCACTGGAAAACACCAGAATATCTCAGACGATATAGTCGACATCTCATTTTCAGCATCATTCTGTATGTTTCAACAGCGACACTTCTTCACACCACCACCCACATTATCGTCCATCTTTGTATAATTCTTGGATTTTTGCTGAGTATTTTTTTCTATCAATTCAGCGTCAATCAATCATTAAAATCCCTTTTTAAATATGAAGAGAAACATCTTCATATCATGAGCATTATAAAGCTATATACGGTCTTTGTAGTAACGGCAAGCACGGTCCAATTTACAAGTCTCACCCTCGTTCCTGAGATTCTTTCTATGATGATCATAGGAATTTTATACTCTTGGTTTCTTCTCAAGTTCCGACAAGAAAACCAGTTCAAAGACAGAAAACTCGAGAACCTTTTCATCCTCATCCCTGGAGCACTCTCCATACCCCTCTTTTATCTCCTGTACCTAAAAATATTTGCAAACAGTTTCATCATCGCCTGCCTTTTTGCACTCTATTACGTCTCTTGGGGAATGCTCAAACATTACCTTCAAAAAGACCTCAAATGGACTACCATTCTCGAATACATTCTGATTGCTAGCCTCGTTATTCTCATCGTAGGAATACAAATCAATAACGGTTACTCCAGTAGAATTTTATGATTCGCTTCAAACACTTTATCCCAGCTCTCATCGCTTTGCCATTCATGTTCGTCAGCTATATCTATGACGAAACGATTTTGCTGTTTATACGAAATCTCTATCATCCAGCGAGTGATAGAATATTCCATTGGTTCGTCGAAGTAGAATCAGTATTTTTCTTCCTCATCGTGGTATCCATCCTCTTCCTCATAGAACTCAAAAAAACAGAATGGATTCTCCCACTCCTCACTACTGGAGCTATCGCTACTTGTGCCAGCTACATTCTCAAGCTCCTTTTTATGAGAAGAAGACCCTTTGACTCCTTGGGATTTCTTGGGATATCCGACTCCTCTTTCCCGAGTACACATTCCACACTCGGATTTGCCTGTGCAGTGCTGTTATGGTGGGAATTCCCCCGAATCGGTTGGTTTTATTTTGTCTTCGCAGGCACCATTGGAATCGTGAGAGTATACGTACTCCAACACTACCTCAGCGACGTACTCGCTGGAGCAATTCTCGGATATCTAGTCGGACTCGGAATGGTCTTTCTCACTCAGAAATATTTGAAAACCAAAGCTTAAATTTCTTCTGCCCTATTTTCTGAATACCACACATCAAAGGTTTGATCTGGATATCGTGCACTCAATTTTGTAATGTTTTTTTGAAGCACCTCATCCAAAGACACTCCAAGACCAAGACACGTCTGCGTCACATACCACATAACATCGCCGAGTTCTTTGATCATACTCTCTCGATTTTCGTCAGTAAGTTCTTTCCCTTGGAACAAAACTTTTTTGATTATCTCCAGCAATTCTCCTGATTCTGAACTCATTCCAATCGCACCGCTGAGCACTCGAGGAAGATTGAAATCATTCCCATGAAGTGATGCTGTTCGTTCTGAAAATAAAGAAATATCAGAGCTGGTTTGAGAAGCCATAGCTTTCACAAATTCAGCATATTTATTCAAATCAATATGAGCCATAAAAAAAAGTTAAAAATAAAAAGCTTCTATTCTTCGCCAACCCGCTCCACTCGAAGATCATAACATCTCTGTTGAAACGGCTTTCCTTCTGGGAGAGAAACCACCTCGACTGTCACACGAAGCAATCCCGCACTCAACGATCCCAGCTCTGCAAATGCAGATTGTGACAAATCAATCACTCTCCCTTTGACGAAAGGCCCACAGTCAACGACCCGAGATTCTACAGAATTTCCATTGGCCTTATTCGTGATTTTGATAATAGATCCAAATGGTAAATACGGATGAGCTGCCATGTTTTGAGCATTATCAAACTTTTCACCACTGGCTGTCCCTCTCCCAGTAAACGAATTCCCATAATAAGAAGCGACACCATCATGCAATCCTCGATCAACGAGGTGTTTCTGAAGATCAGATATTCCTGAATTTTCTTGTGAATTCTCATCTAAATCTTCTGCAGGGCTCTCTCCATTATCGTCTGACTGAGACTCGCCCTCTTCAGATTCTCTATAAAAAAGCTGATAGGTGAAAAAAGAAGCCAAAGCTCGAGTAATCGGTTCATCTGGTTTGAATTTCAAATTATTGAATTCTTCTGAGAGCATATCTCGTTCATAGAGATAATCAACATATGGCTTCACCCAATGATCAGAGGGAATATCATCGAAAATGTCTTTCCCTCCTACAGGTTTTATTTTCTTGGCTTTCATAAGCACCTTGAGAAACTCGGCTCGAGTCATCGTATCATTTTTCCGAAACGTACCATCCGAATATCCGGACATATACCCATATTTCACAGCAAAAGTAATATACGGAAAATACCATGCGTCAACATCATCTTGCCCTACATCACTGAAATTCAAACCATCCAAAGTAGGATTTTTTGAAAGAGCTGCATTCATAGCTTGCAGAATAATTTTCAATGCCTCGACACGATTCATAACCTGATCTGGCTTCACTGTCCCATCGGGATACCCTCGAATCACTCCATTATCATAAAGAGCTTCCAACTGGTTCGTATACATGTGCGTATCAGGAAGGTCCTTCCAATTGGAGGCAAATACCACAGGAGCATTGAAAGAGGAAAATTGAGAAAGAAAAAATGAAAAACTCAACATCACTATCAAAAACTTTTTCATACAATTGGTAAAGAATACAGTAAAAGCTGGAGCATTATATCATAAATTTTTGACATGCAAGGAAAAAGCCCCAATCCATCTCAATTTTATTCAAAGGTACTAGCAACCTGACAAAGGGATTTTAAAAACTTCTTTTCTGTCTCTGGAACTAAATTCTTTTGAAAATAACTCTCATCAAAAACCTGAGAAACACTTTGCGGAGAAAGAACCAAAGGAAAATGTACGCCAAACTTTTCACGACACTCCGATTGCAAAATTCTCAACTTTTCTGGCCCCATTTGGTCAAACAATAACAGTGGTATTTCTTCTGACTTCAAATACAGTTGATACAAAGATGTTTTTTGAAATGGATCAGATTTTTGCAAAAACTTGGTAAGAATCCCATGGAAACTCAAACAATCTATATCTTTATTTTTTATTGCATATAATTCAGTCTGAGAAAATTGAGATTCCATCGATCTACGGGAAAGTTTCAACAAGGATTCTTCTCCGACCACAGACCCCAAAAACTGACGAGAGAAATACTGCCACCTCTTTGGAGTCAAGACAGAATCATTCCAAACACCATCAGGAGATTGAGTCACCTCACTCAAACTCGACAACAAAAAAGCCGAAAATGAATTTTCTTCAAATATATCGATTCCAAGTGATTCAACATGCTTTCGCATGTAATCTACGAGACTAGAGACCTCTCTTGGCAGAGCCATCTTCTTATTGAAGGGATCTCTTCCATAAAACCCTTCAAGCAAAGACAAAACTACATTTTTATCTCTCATAGCTTGAATAGGAAGAAATTTCAAAACATCAGTTTTACGGTAGGTTTCTTTCATTAGTATTGTAGGTAATTTATGGACTTCATATACTTGAAGATTAAAAAAGTCTATAACAATAACAGTTATAGGGATAATATCAACCCCTATCCTTCATCACCTTTCCTCTCCCTCAATCTTTCTGATACACTGCCGTTATTAAAAATCCAAATGCCCCTTCTCTCCATCACCCATCTCTTCGCCCACACCGGCGACAAAGAAATCCTCAAAGACCTCTCTCTCGATATCGAAACCGGAAAAATCCACACCATCATGGGACCAAACGGCTCCGGAAAAAGCACGCTCTCGCAAGTCATCATGGGAAATCCACAGTATGAAGTCAGCGAAGGAAAAATCCTCTTCGAAAAGAAAAACATCATCGAACTCACTCCAGACGAACGAGCAAAACTGGGTATCTTCCTCGCCTTCCAATATCCTCGAGAAATCGCAGGAGTTACCTATATCGAATTTCTCCGTGCTTCCTACATTGCCATTCAGAAAGCAAAAAATCCTGAATTCAAATCTCCTTCTCCCCTCGAATTCAAGAAATTCCTCCGCAGCAAACTCGAAATCCTCCACATGAAACCAGAAGTCTTGGAACGCAACGTCAATCAAGGATTCTCAGGCGGCGAAAAGAAAAAAGCCGAAATGCTCCAGCTCCTCGTCCTCGAACCAAAACTCGCCATCCTCGATGAAACCGATTCAGGCCTCGACGTCGATGCTTTGAAGATTGTGTGTGAAACTTTGAAAACCATTAAAAAAGAACATCCGGAAATGAGCATCCTTCTCATCACGCATTACCAACGGATTCTCGACTACCTCACTCCTGATTTCATTCATGTGATGGTGGATGGGAAGATTGTGGAGAGTGGAGATAAGAATTTGGCACAGAAGTTGGAGAAAGAGGGGTATGAGAAGTATGGAAAGAAGGAGAAGAGTGGAGGGTTGAAGATTGTGGGGTGAAATCTGTAATTGAAAATATATGTCAGACAGCAATATTCTCTTCCCGAATGAAACTATCTTCGACGGCGACCATTTTGAAGTCCACCAAGATTGGGAAGTTCCAATAGTCGGATTTTTTATCATTTCCGCGAAACGATCAATACGCTCGATCACAGAATTCACTCCCGAAGAATCCACAGAGTTTATGAAGATTTTACAAATGGTGAGAAATGGTCAAGAAGCTCTTGGTATCAAAGATGTGTATCTGTTTCAGAATGAAGACACCAGCCATAATTTCCATTTCTGGATGTTTCCGCGTCATTCGTGGATGGAAAGCTTCGGAAGGAAGATACAATCGGTTCGACCGATTATGAATTATGCGGTGGAGAATATGTCGACTCCGGAAGGGATAGAGGAAGTGAAGAAATTTGTAGAGGCCATGAAACAATATCTAGTTTCTGCGGAGCTTTTATAAAACCAGAATGAAAAAGTTTTACTCAGAATATTCTAGAATATTTCTATAGGATAACTGTACAAGTGTTTGATTTTTATGTTATTTTGAATACTTATATTTATTTTACGAAATAACGTGAACCAAAGACCAAGTCAAGATACGGACGTTCGCTTACTGGGATTATTGTCTCATTTACAAGCTATCAACACATTCCTAGTGAATTCCGAGTATAAACAAGCTCTTGAGAAATGGAACGATGTCCCGGGAAAAGTAGACAGGTTCTTTCAGAAGATGAGAGAAGAAAGAACAACATTTACCAATTTCCTTGATAAAAGACAACTCTATTCAAATTTAGACAATACTGATGCAGGAATAGCTCTTCGTATAGTAATTGAAAAACAAAAATTGGTGAGAGGACAGAAAGAAATTTATTCTACAAAAAATGAAAATCCTTTGGCGGCACATGTCAATAAGAATGACGAAATACTTTTAGAAGTTGAAAAACTGGAAATAAAGTATAAGGAGATTTCTGAACCATTAGAAAAAATGCAAAATGAAATGAAGGAAATTTTCCGTACGAAGGAACAAGAGTTTAAAAATGAAAAAGTTACTTTCCAAGTCTTATATAAAACACTTCGTTTTATCTCCAGAACAAGATTTTTCTCCTGGGTTCAAAATAAAACAACTCTAAAAAAAGGATGAAGAACAATAATTTCCGTCAATTTATCTTCCTTTACCTCGTATTCCTCTCCTCTTTTTGCTAGGATGGAAAAGCAACCAACCATTAGTGGAACTTAGGTCTGAGGTAGAGAAGATTTTAGATAAAAAAGTAGAAAGTACTCATGGACTATAAAAAATTGTTAATTCCAAGCAAACATCAGGAAGAAAATATCGTGGCAATTCAGAAATTTATTTCAAATCAGTAATCCAATCGTTCTAAAGCTCTTTCACTCTCAAAGAAAGAATGCAAATTCTGAATCATCTATACAATCAAGCGTCCATAATTGCTTTTTGGATATTTTTTGGATATATCCATTTTCAATATCCATAAAAGATTCCCAAGATTTTGAATTCGAACTTTTTTAATCTCAAAAAATATGTGGCTTGCGATAACTTTGTTTTATATGTTATCCTCGACCATTAATTTCAATATGCCATGAATATAGACGAATCAATTGCCCATCCCTTGGTCACTCAATCGCTTGTTATCAAAGAACTCCTCGTCAGTCTGCAATACCAAGAAGCTCTCACGAAGTGGAAAGAACTGTCAGAAAAACTGGAACAATATTTTCAAATATTGAAAGAACAAAGAGAGACTTTTTTAATTTCCCTTGAGAAAAGCAACATACGCTCAGGCTTAAAGCTAATTCTAGAAACGACAAAAAATAGAAAGTCTATTGAGGAAACAAGATTAATGAATGAAACCAGAAATCAATGGATGCAACAAGTCTCAGAACCCAATCCATTCGTTATGGTAAGTGCCTCAGACAATCCAGCTTCGAAGATACAAACCCATCATCAAGGGATAAAGTTAGAAGAACTTCAATCTCAATTTAAAGGAACAGTCCGAACATTACAGGTCATGGAAAAAGAGATAAATACATTATTACTTAGCAGAGAAAGAGAACTTCAAACTCAAAATATTAGATATAAAATTGCCTATCAGATGCTCCGCCTTTTCACCTCTCGCTCAATGTAAGTAAATTTTAAAAGCCCCCACTCATTCACCTCGCATTCCTCTCCTCTTTTTGCTAGGATGGAAAAGCAACCAACCATCCGAATGTCAAAAAATATCTACGCCTTTATCGACAGCCAGAATCTGAATTTAGCCATACAAAGTCTCGGATGGAAATTGAGCTTTGAACGTTTTTTAAGGTATATACAATCAAAGTACCATGTCACAAAAGCTTTCCTCTTCATCGGGTACATACCTACAAACGAAGAACTTTATAAAAATCTTAAAAAGTATGGATATGAACTTGTTTTCAAACCAGTAATAGAACAAAGCAAAAAAGGAAATGTAGACGCTGAACTCGTCCTTCATGCCGCAAAAATACAATTTTACGATTATGAAAAAGCTATTATTGTATCAAACGATGGCGATTTTTATTGCCTGATAGAGCATCTCCTAGAGAACGAAAAGCTCTTAAAACTCATCACTCCCAGCAATAAATATTCCTCACTCTTGAGAAAATTCTCTTCATTTATCGTTCCAGTTCCGCTCTTCAAGAATAAAGTAGAACACAAAGGAAGGGCATTCCCGCAGCATGGATAGCTTTTGGTAGTCCCTTCATGGTGATTCACAGGTAATTATATCAAAAATTCATAAAAAGTAAATATGACAATATCCCGAGCCACCTACGACACCGCCAATACTTCCGCCTACATGGCGAATTTCAAAAAAGGTCTTTCCAAAGAGCTTATTTACGATATTTCACGAGATAAAAATGAACCGGAATGGATGCTGGAACACCGATTGAAATCTTTGGAATACTTCGAAAAACAAGCTTTGCCCACGTGGGGACCGGATCTCACAAAACTCGATCTCCAAGATATAACCTACTATGCCAAAGCCAACGAACTCCCAGAAGCCAGCGATTGGAAAGAAATTCCTGCCGATATCAAAAAAACTTTTGATCGTCTCGGAATTCCTGAAGCGGAACAAAGCGTCCTCGCCGGCGTCGGAGCTCAATACGAATCGGCCATGGTCTACCACAGTCTCAAAGACGAATGGAAGAAACTCGGTGTGATTTTCGAAAACTGCGATGTGGCATTGCACGAATATCCAGAACTCTTCAGAAAATATTTCATGAAATGTGTTCCCTATACCGATCATAAATTTGCTGCGTTGCACGGAGCGGTATGGAGTGGAGGAACTTTCTTGTACGTTCCAAAAGGAGTAAAACTGACTATGCCCGTCCAAGCCTATTTCCGAATGAATGGTCCGAGCATGGGACAGTTCGAACATACTCTCATCATCGTCGACGAAGGCGCTGAAGTTCACTATATCGAAGGATGTTCCGCTCCGAAGTACGGGAAGAATGCGTTGCACGCCGGATGCGTCGAAGTCTTCGTCCAAGAAGGAGCTCGAGCTCGATATTCTTCCGTGGAAAACTGGAGTAAAGACACCTATAATTTGAATACAAAACGTTCCCTCGTAGAAAAAAACGCTCATATGGAATGGGTAGGAGGAAATCTGGGAAGCGGAGTCACGATGCTCTATCCGTGTTCTATTCTTCGCGGTGAAGGAGCTATCGCCGACCACCTCGGAGTCGCCTTCGCAAACGCCGGACAGATCCAAGATACTGGAGCGAAAATCATTCACGCTGCATCCAATACCAAATCCAGTGTCATCATGAAAAGCCTCTCAAAAGGTGGAGGAATTTCCGTCTATCGAGGACTTCTCAAAGTACTTCCTCATGCAAAAAACTGTGTATCAAAAGTGGAATGTGATGCTTTAATTCTGGATGAGATTTCTCGCTCTGACACGATTCCCGATATGCAGATTGAAAATAGTGAAGTCACCATCGCTCACGAAGCCACCGCCGGGAAGTTAAATGAAAGCGATATTTTTTATCTCATGAGTCGCGGGCTTTCTCAAGAAGAAGCGAAGTCGATGATTGTAAATGGGTTTTTGGAAGCGATTGTGAAGGAACTGCCGTTGGAGTATGCCGTGGAGTTAAATCGATTGATTGAGATGGAGATGGAAGGAAGTGTGGGGTAAGACAGAGGTCAGAAATCAGAGATCAGAAATCAGAAAGGTATGATTTTGAAAGTTGAAATCAGATGAACAAACATGAGAATGAGAAACAAATCGAACACTTTTGAGAACTTTATTTAAAAAACAAGTGAATTATCCAGATAATTACCATATATTCACTTCGTATTGACATTTTTTAGTGAATCTGATACAATTTAGATATAAATTCACTACTTTTTATGCCTACCACTCTTCCCCTCAGAAATTACCTTCAAAAGTTGAAGGAGGAGTATGAAAAATTAAAGCAGGGGAAAGATTCCCTCTTAGCTCTTATTGACGAAGCGGAAATTCCGGAAAATACTTACAATTCAAATGCTATTGAGAATTCTACTTTAACTTTGCCAGAAACAGAAAAGATCCTGCTGGAAATGGAAGTATCTCGAAAAGTGTCTGTCAGAGAAGTGTTTGAAGCAAAAAATCTCGCTCGAGTAGTCACGTATATTCGAAACAAAGCCGGAGAAAAAGATTTGGATAGAGAAATGATCCTGCTCTTACATCAGATGCTTATTGGAGGCATCAATGACGAGATTGCCGGACGATTCAGAAAGACGGGCGAATACGTTCGAGTCGGCAGTCATATTGCCCCCGGACCGGAACAGATAGAAAAAATGATTGAAGATATTTTCATTGAATATTCGAGCAATGTTCAATCTTTTTTCTCAGACAAAATCGCTCGATTCCATCTGGACTTTGAAACTATTCACCCCTTCATCGATGGAAATGGACGTATTGGTCGAATCATTATTAATTACCAACTTCAACGAATGGGTTTCCCACCGATCATTATTCGTGACAAAGAAAAACAAGAATATTACAAATCATTCAGTGATTACCGATATGGAAAGAATACGAAAACTATGGAAAAAATCATTGCCCTGGCTGTGATGGAATCTCTTCATAAACGACTGGCATATCTTCGAGGAGAGACAATTATTCCTCTCACGGAATATGCAAAACAACAGAAGAAGACAAGTCCATCTGTTCTGAATGCAGCCAAGCGGCAGAATATTCGAGCATTTCGAGAAAGAGGCGTATGGAAAATTGGGATATAAAATAGACCTCTTGCATAACCCCACCCATTTCTTACTCCGTGATAGAGTAATTTTCTATTCGGGGGGTTCGGGGGTTTTTATCGTTCTAACCTGATGCTGATTATTTGCGAGCTGCACAGAGTTAAAAACCCCCGATGACTTTTGGTTACTTTTGGTCAGTCAAAAGTAACTCGGCTGTCGGTCCGAAAACCGACGAAACGTTGAGTAAACTACAAAAGACAAGATCCTCACTAACTTTTAAAATAACAATGCACTTGGATAAACCACAGAAAATATTCAGTCTTAAATAAGGTTATGCCAGAGGTCTAAAATTCAATCAGATTCAATTTTTCTTTCTCTGCAAAATCTTCTCCATCGCTCTCCCCTGTGCTAATTCATCAACCAACTTATCCAAATATCTCACCTGTTGCGTGAGTGGATTTTCGATTTCTTCTATACGATATCCACATATTACTCCGGTAATGAGATGAGCATTCGGATTCACATGTGCCTCCTGAAAAAATGTTTGAAACGTTACTTTTTCATCAATAAGTTGCTGTATCTTTTTCACATCGAAACCAGTCAACCACTCTATAACTTGATCCAATTCTTGTTTCGTTCTTCCTTTCCTCTCCACTTTCGTTACATAGCAAGGATATACCGATGCGAATAGTATCTTTGC
>CAZQCN010000001.1:4125-75950 GCA_964592185.1 uncultured Candidatus Peribacteria bacterium | reverse complement strand
GATTCCTGTAAGACTGAGAATATTGATCCTCAGAAATATCTCGAAGTACTGAAGCAGAAAAAAAATGATTTGGAGGCTCAGAAATATGAGTTGATTGGAGATGAACTTGAGGGGGGTTTAGAGGCTATCGAGAAACAAGTTGAGGTTGTGAATGCTTATATGAAATATAATGAACTGCTTCGTCGTGAAGGGCTTTGGGATTTTGGAGATATGGTGATGTTTCTCTATGAGCTTCTGAAGACTCGAAAGAGTGTGCTTTTGGAACTCCAGAAACAATTCAAATTTATTTTGGTCGATGAATATCAAGATACCAATACCTTGCAAAATGAAATTTTGAAATTACTTGCAGGGGTTAAATTTCAAGAAGAAACGATCAACGATCAACGATCAACGAATATCACCGTAGTCGGTGATGACGATCAAAGCATCTTCCGTTTTCAAGGAGCATCGATTAAAAATATACTTGATTTTACTGAAACATTTTCAAATTCTCAGGAGGTTGTTTTGGTAGAAAATTACCGTTCGACTCAACCGATTTTGGATGCAGCGTATGCTTTCATTCAAAATAATAATCCTTATAGACTCGAGGTTCGTCAAAACATTGATAAGAAATTGAAAGGTAATACGCAGGCAACCGCAACCAAACCGCAACTTTTTGTTTGTGATACTATTGAAGATGAAGTCGGGAGTATTGTTCAGGAAATTCAAAAATTAGTTGGAAGCGGTGCTTATACATATCAGGATATTGCTTTGTTGTATAGGAATCATGATTTTGCTGATCCTCTCATTGAAGGCTTGAAGCATTCTAATATTCCTTTTCATGTGGTGGAAGGGTCAGGCTTGTATAAGCGTGAAGAGGTGAGAGATTTATTTTCATTTCTCAGGGCTTTGGCAAATCCAAATGATAGTATTGCTCTCTTTCGAGTCATGACCTTGGAATGGTTTGGTATAGATCCTTTTGCCCTTCTTCGTATTTCCAATTTCTCTAAAGATGCGAACAAGAGCATTATGGAGGTTTTGCTTGAAGATCTTGATGCTGTTTTTGCTTCTGAAAAGAAAGAGCCTGACGGGACTTTGTTTACCCAGTTTGGGAATCCTCATCTGGAGGCAATTCGGAGCTTTTTGAAAATTTTCCAGGAGATTACTTCTCTTCAGTTTAAAAACTCGGCCAGTCAGCTTATTCAGATTATCTTTGAAAAAACTGGATGGATGGAATTTTTAAATCAAGAAAAGACGCTTGAAGATATTCAGAAACGAGCGAATTTATTGAAAGTTTTGAAGAAGGCCATTCACTTCGAATACGAACATGAGGCTACAACGATCCAGTATTTCGTAAATTATATTGATTCGCTGATCGAAGGAGGAGATAACCCTGAACAGGCCAATTATCAAGAGAATCCTGATGCAGTGACTTTGATTACGGTTCATAAATCCAAAGGCTTGGAATGGCCGGTAGTGTTCATGTCGCATCTCGGAGCTCGCAAATTTCCAAGCGATAACCGCAAGCAGTCGATTCCAATTGTTCCTGAAATGCTTGGAGATAATGAGCCAGTGGATAGAGATATTCATATTCAAGAAGAGAGGAGATTGTTTTATGTTGGGCTGACTCGAGCCAAGGAGAAACTGTATCTTTCATATTCCAAAAAATATGGAGGGACTCGGGAGACCAAGGCTTCACAGTTTGTTGATGAGTTGTTGTCTGCTCAGGTACTCGATGTTCATACTGTTCAAACTACGGGCTTTGTTCTTGAAAAACATGGAGTCACTGAATTTCCCAAGGATTTGAAGGTCTTACCGAACATGAAACTTCCAGTAGTAAATAGAAATTTAAATTTGAATTATTCTGGAATTACTTCCTTTCGTGACTGTCCTTTGAAATATAAGTATTCAAATATTATACAAATTCCTCGACCACAGAGCGCCGCTCCGCAATTTGGGATTATGATTCATGAGACGCTCGAACAATTTTATCGACGGTATAAGGAGGGAGAAATGGTAACTGTGGAAACGTTGCTGAGTTATTACCAAGAACATTGGAAGCATTTCGGCTATATTAGTAAAGAACAAGAAAAGAATTACTTCGAAAAAGGAATTGAAATTTTAGAAAGCTATTGGGAGGTAAATTCAAAGAATCTTACGAAGCCGATTTATATGGAAAAAGGTTTCAAGTTGAAGGTTGGTGGTTATGATGTTACTGGATTCATAGATCGAATTGATCGTATTCGGGACGATGAAGTGGAAGTAATTGACTATAAGACTGGGAAACCAAAGACTCAAAAAGAGGTAGAAAAAGACGATGCCGTTCGCCTCCAGCTTTATATTTATGCGATTGCCTGTCAGGACTTATTGAATATAAACGCAATGAAGCTAACCCTCTATTACTTGGAGGATCAATCAAAAGTAACCCTTATTCCTGATCCTGAAGATCTCGCTTGGGCAGAGAATATTATTGTAGAGACCGCTGGGCAGATACTTGAAAGTACCTTCGAGGGAACGCCGGGGAAAGTTTGTGAGTGGTGTGATTTTGAAAGGATATGTCCGAGTCGAGCGAAGCGGTGAATACTTCAAATCAGAGGGCAGAAATCTGAAATCAGAACGTTAAGAGTTGGTAGATCAGAGGGAAAAGTGAAGAGGGATGAAAAATTTCAAAGACATTGAGTTTCTGCATTCATATCAAAAATAACTCTATACTCTGAGTTTTATATTCTTCGTTGATAACGTTCTGATTTCTGATCTCAGATTTCTGAACTGAGTTTCATCCAAAAATTCTCTCAATCCATCCTTTCTGAACCTGTTTTGCTGGGAGAGTGGCAAGCATTTGATTTTGTTTTCTGAGCTCTGAAATGATCATTTCTTGATTTTCGATAACCTTGATCATGGGCATGAGAAGTTCTTGGATTTCAAACGTCATTCCTGGCATAGCAATTTCTTTGGTCTCTCCATTATCAATAGATATCTTTTTTCTTTCGGGAGTCGAGCTGTTTTTGTTTGATTTCTTTGTTTCAGATACCTCTCCTTCGTATTCCGTATCATATTTTTCTGAAAGTTTGGATCTGACATCTTCTGCGATCAATCCTTTGTTGAAAAGTTCATCGATAAATGCAAATCGTTCTACGGCACTTTCCATGAATCGTTTTTTTCTTCCAGTTCCTTTGGTGAGAAGATACTCTCCGAAGAGTTTTGCACGGTATCGGAGGGTGCTTTCAGGAACAGAAAGGTTTCGAGAAATTTCAGCAATAGTGAGAAGTGTCATAGGAATTTGTTGGGAATACTGATTGCGGTTTGATTGTGGAGTTGCGGAAAAGCGACGATACTGTAACTCAAAGCAACTACTCTTTCAAGTAGATTTTCATTTAACACATGGAAGTTTTTACATGACAGCACTTGAAAGAGCTCCTCGAGTCGAAGAGACAATTGCTTGTGTAGGGCCTTGTAGGACGTTACCGATTTCGTGAACTCCAAAAAGAAGCAAGAATCCTGTTAGGATCACCGCAGCCACAAAGCCTTTAGCTCTATCGAACTCAAATCCTCCGCCGCCACCACCACCTCCATGACCATGATCTGACATATATAAAAATTATTTATCGTTATTATATCATTTTACTACAAAAAGTCAATCACCCGCTTGAAAAAAATCATGAAATAGAAATTCAAAAATTGGGGACAGATTTCAAACCTATCCCTACAGAGCAATGGCAATTTCTTTCAATTCTTTACGACCTGAAGGGGTTTCTTGAGTTTGTAAATCGGTTGGCAGATCTTCTTTCTTCCCAGGTCTTCCGATGGCAATCATATGAATAATCTCTGTATCTTCAGGAAGATTGAGGAAGATTCGAGCTTTCTCAACGTCGTATCCTCCCATACCGCGAGCGATTAGACCCATGGATGAAGCTTGAAGTGCCAAATTTTCCCAAGCTGCTCCACTGTCAGATATTGCATTCCGGTTTGGCTTTCCGTTATGAGAGAAGTTTTTTTGAGTAGTAAGGATGGCCAAGGCTGCGGCATTTTTACACCATGATTGATTGAATTCAACGAGGAGAGAAAATACATCATTCCATTTCGGAGAATCTTTGGTTGCATAGTAAAACTTCCAAGGTTGGTCGTTGAAACAGGAAGGAGCCCATCGGGCGGCTTCGAAGAGTGTCATGAGTTCTTCATGAGAAAGGAGTTCTCCCGACATAGCTCGGGGAGACCAACGGTTGAGAATAAGCGGATGCACGTCAAATTCAGAAGCACGGCCTGTGGTACTATTCATGGCATTGGGTTAGGCAAACATTTTTTTCTTTCCTTTTCTCACTGATCTTCGGATAAGACCATAAATAATAAATCCAGTCGGAACAAGGATTATACAGCCCCATTTGATGAGATTTTTGAGCGCTTCGCTTTGAAGTACGCTTTCTTTAATCGGATGATCGAGGAGTCGTTTGGAACGAATTGAGATGAGATCGTCTCCAATAGTGAAGGAGTCGATTGCGTTCAAGAAGAAGACTTCGTTTCCAGCGTATTGAGAAGTGAATTGAGCACTGGCAAAATCACTGTCTCCTATAATTAGTACTTTTCCTTGTCCTTCTTTCTGAGAAACGACTGCAAGTGGGAGAGGAGATTTTTTGTCCTCTGTGATAGTTGCCTGTGCATTTGGATTGAAGTTGAAGTTCTCGGTGATTTCTGTGTATTTATCAGAGGTGAGTGCGAGTGAATCAAAAGTAATCTTGTCTTGAGGTTTTACAGAGAGAGAACTCGTCCAAGGCAGGACAAAGGCTTCAAGCTTTCCAGTAATAGGGTTTGCTTTGTTTATATTCGAAACTTTCAGGAAGTAGTTGTAGGGAATTTGATATGACATGAATCCCTGTGAGAATCGTGCAGTAGTGTGTGAGGCATCAGCGACAGTATTTGCTTTTACCTCTACTCCATACGGTTCGAGAAGTTTCGTGAATTTTTCTTCGAAAGGAGTAGCGTCGAGTGCGTTGCCAAGAGTTATTTGATCGATGAGGAAAATAGCATTCTTTCCAGATGCCACGAAGTCATGAATAGCTTTGACTTCTTCATCCGCGAGAGCTGATTTCGGACCAGCCAGAATGAGTGTGTCGATATTCTTTATACTTTCAGCATTCTTTAGGTCGACATCACGAATTCGATAGTTCTTTTCAAGCGTGTCTCGAAAGGCATAATCTTGTCGTGGTTCTGGTTGTGTCATTTGATCTTGTCGAGAAGGCATGAGTTTATGTTCTTCGTGCCCAGTGATGAAACCTATGACTGGCTGACTTCCACTACTCACTTTTTTCAAAGCTGAAGTGAGATCATACTCAAGAGTTGAGAGATTTTGAATAACAGGAATGCTTTCAAATTTCTCTACTTTATCCATAAGAGATTTTTCTTCTGCTGGAGGAGTGGCTTGAGGATTGTTTGGATCTATAGGTGGTGCGAGATCTGGAGAGTCATTGTTTTTTTCAGATACGATAGCAAGCCCCATATATCCTTTTACTATTTGAGTTTGATCTTTTTCAAACACCTGCATTTGAAGTGCTGGTATTCCCAGTTGCTGAGCTAGTGTCGCAAGTTCTGTGTCATTGGTAGGATCGAAACGTTTTACGCTGAGCTTTCCCTTTGATGCTGAAACATATTCGTCCAAAGAATCATTGAGTTGTTGATTGATGATTTCAAACTGAGAAGGGAGTTTTTCGGAAGCGAATTGATATATTACATAATTCTTATCCAAATTTTTTGCGATATTTTTTGTGGAACTTGAAAGGGTGTAGATTCCTCCTTGGGTAGCATCGGCACGTACGTACAGATGATAGGAAGCAAAGTTGATTCCAAGAAGTACGAGAGCGACGATAATAATGAGAGTTCTTTTCATAAAAAGGTGTTATCTTCGACTTCGAAGGACAGAAATGTTGATCGCACCGAATAGCACAATCATGGAGAAATAATAGATAATGTCTCGACTATCCACCACTCCCCGAATAATAGATTGGTAGTGAGCTCCAAGCCCGATGAAGTTGAATATTGGTGCAAGAAATCCTGGCATAGAGTAGGTCACGAGAGGTTCTCCTATGATGAACAGAGCAAAACAAAGGACGACTGCAAGGATGAAAGCAACAATTTGATTATTCGTAAAAGCGCTGAGACAAAGTCCGATAGCAATGTAGGTGGCTCCCAGAAGAATGGCACCGAGGTAGCCAATGAGCACTACCCCCCAATCCAAGTTTCCTATGAATGTCAAAATAATTGGGATAACAAGAGTGCTCGCAAGAACGATAAGAAGAAAAAAGAGTGTAGCAAAAAATTTCCCGAGGACTGCTTGTCGAATGGTGAGAGAAGAAGTCATAAGGGTCTCAAATGTTCCCTGTCGGTACTCTTCGGACCACATACGCATAGTCATAGCAGGGATCAAGAAAAGATACACCCATGGGAGTATTCCGAAGAAACTTCTCATATCCACTTGGCCGTTCATAAAGAATCCCTTGAAGAAGAACCAAAAACTGAAACCAAGAAAGGCAATAATAAAAATATATGCAATGGGAGAGTTCCAATAGAGCCGGAGTTCTTTTTTAATAAGAGGAAACATAGGAGTTGAGGTCTGAAATCTGAAATCAGAGATCAGAACGTTATGAGTGTGGAAGGGAGAAGTTTGAGTTGAGAGTTGTTTTTTTGAGAATGTACTCTTGATTCTGATTTCTGATTTGTTATTTCTTAACGTTCTGATTTCTGACCTCTGATCTCTGATTTCATTTAGTAAGTTCTTGGAAGACTTCTTCGAGACTTTGATGTTTGAGAGCAAATTCGTAGACTTCTATTTTTGATTGTATGAGTTTTTTGAGAACGGTTGGGCGAACATCTTCATTTATTGTTACTACGAATGAGTGGAGTCCCCGAGAAACGGAACCTTCATCGAGAATAGAAACCACTTCTTTCATATTCAAAGCTTCAGTGATCGCAGCTTTTGTTGATTTTGCAACGATTTCTATAACAGTATGGCTGTTTTCTTTTCCTTGGGTAAGGTCTTTTGGAGTTCCTTCGGCAACGATTTGACCTTTTCCGAGCATAATAACTCGATCGCACGTTGCTTCCACTTCTTGCATGATGTGAGTGGAAAGAATAATAGTTTTTTTCTTTGACAGTGATTTGATAAGTTCACGCATTTCGATGATTTGATTTGGGTCCAAGCCATTTGTTGGTTCATCGAGAATGAGAATATCTGGGTTGTGAATGAGGGCCTGAGCGAGACCGACTCTCTGTCGATATCCTTTGGAAAGTTCAGATACTTGGAAATACATACGATCTGTGAGACTGCATATTTTTGCTACTTCTTTGATGGCTTTAAGCTTTTCTTCTCCGTGGAGACCATGAATTTCTGCGGCAAATTCGAGATGTTCAAATACGTTTAGATCGAGGTACAAAGGAGTGTTTTCCGGTAAGTAACCAATTCTTCTTTGAATATTTGAAGTATTTTTTTCTATTTCTTTTCCTTTAATCTTTACTTCTCCACCACTTTTTTCCAAAAACCCAGTAAGGATTTTCATGGTGGTTGTTTTCCCCGCACCGTTTGGTCCGAGAAGTCCAAGGATTTCGCCTTCATTCACAGAAAAACTGATTCCTTTGAGGGCGCTAAATGAGCCGTAGTTTTTTGATATGTTTAAAACTTCTATCATATGAATTTTATTTTTTGACTCGATAAGTATAATCGGTGGCTTCAGATTCTTCAATACTTGACAAAGCATTCTTTGTTTTTTTCTTGCAAAAGAATGCGGTATTGTTACAATTCTTATGTTATGGTATAGTTGTCTGCCTTTTAGATTCTAACTTGTATCCTATGGCATCGAAAAAAATAATGGTTGGTCTGGTGGTCGCTATTGTTATCGTTCTTACGATTTTTATTTCTCAAAATCTCTCAAGCAACGATATTAAAGGGAATTTCTCCATTGGAGAACAAGGAAGAGGGGTAAATGTAGATTCTAATCCTGAGGCTGAGACAGATCAGAGATTTCAAATTTTTGAGGAAAATCAAGGAGAGTAGTTTTTGAAAATGAATATTTATTTTCTTTCTTTTGTTTTTGATGAAAAAGCTTTGTCTATCTGTTTTCTGTGTCTTCCTACTGGTGCTTTTCCCATTTCAAGATGGAGAAGCTTTTTCTGATGTGAAGGTTGGAGGAGAGGGTTTTTTAGAAATTGATTTTTTGTCTGATGCAGGCTTAATTCGTGGAAATGTCTTGCAAGGAGAAGAGGTTTTTCTTGGCGATAATTTTATAACACGATGTGAGTTTTTGAAAATTCTTATTTCTACTCAATATCGTTCTTTAGAATATGCCCGCAAAGATCCTCGGTTCTCGGATCTCTCTTCTGAGCATTGGTGTTATGAGCTCGCTGATTTTGCTTTGAGTTATGATATTGCTCAAGGGAATCGAGATACTTTTTCTCCTGATAAACCGGTGACTCGTGCTGAGGCTGTAAAAATGATGTTCGGATATTTCGATTTTGATCTCGGCAAGCCAACAGAACAACTTTTTTTTGATGTGCTTCCAAGTGACTGGGTCTTTCCTTATGCTAGTTTTGCATCATGGTATGGTATTGATGGAAGCGATGATACTTTTTTACCGTATGAGTTTTTGACTCGAAAAGACGCTGCAGTTCTCTTGTATCGTTCTTTGTGGGTATTGAGTTTTCAGGCACCGTATGACGATTCTTATCGATTGAATCAAGGGGTTTTTGATGTATTCAAAGAAAAAAAAGTTACCATTTCCTCTGAAATTATTTCAAAAAATGCCTTTGACGATGTTTTGTTAGATATTGATATTCCTGCAATTTTTCGAGAAGGAGCTTTTCACATTATTTCGGGGCGTGTGCGTACTGGCGAAGCTTCCCCAGAGGTATCAGTGTTTCTTTATAATATACACACTCAACAGGTTAAGAGATTTGAGGCAAAGGTAACCGGAGGAAACTTTGAGGCTTTGGTAGTCTTCCCTCAAAAAGGGAAATATCTGATCGATATTCTTTCAGGGGCTCGCGAAAGTTCACAACCACAAGAAATTGTTGTTCGGGAAGAAAGCTCAGACGATTTTTTGTTTGAGAATCAGCCCCTTTCTTGTTCTGTAGATTTCCGGAAGATTGACGAAGGAGATTTGGAAATTGCTCTCGATTCGAGTTATGAGTATCAGATTGAGGTACAGTCCCAGAGTTTTCAAAAATATTTTTATACTCATGACATAAAGAGTTTTATTTTCCCTTATGCTGAGCTTTGGGGATGGCCAGAGGGGGATATGATTTTTCGCTTTTCTGGTGTCAAAAAATCACGAGGGGAGTCCGAGAACTGTTATTTTCAAAAAAGTATACATGCTGTAGAGCATCAGTTGACTGAATATGATCGACTCAAAATCTCTGTATCAAACCTTTCGCACTTTGCAGAAGTAGGTGAGGGATTTACTTGGAACGGCAAGTCTTCCGAAGTATTGAGACCAGATATGGCTATAATTACGTCCGATGGGTCTGTTGAAGAAATTCCTCTCACGCACTTGGATGTTGTACAGCTCGAACCTTCTACTCGATTTAATGTGAATTATGTATTTAAAGAGTCTGGGGTCTATCGCATGGAAATAAATCATGTGAATGGAATAGCGCAATTGAACTACCCAATTTATGTGGGGGATGTATATCCGCTTCTTCCGGATTTTGATACGGTTATAAAGAGTTATGTAACGAAACCGATGTATGGAAGTCTCGACGATATGAGGCAGCAAGTTTTGGAGTGGATTAATAAAGAGAGGAAAAAGCAAAAAGTAAAAGAGGTTATTCTTGATCCAGTTTTGAACAGTTTTGCCCAAGCTCATACGGACGACATGGATTCAAGAAATTACTTTGGGCATAATGGGCCTCTCGGTGAGACACTTTCTGAGCGTTACGAAGAGCTGGGGATTACTACTGCTATTGGAGAAAATCTTGGTTCTGGATATGGTTTGAAGCATGCTTATACTGGGCTTCTTTATTCTGCTATACATAGAGATAACCTTTTGAATCCTCAGTGGAATACTGTTGGCATTGGCATAACAGTTGGAGAGGATAATATTGTGAAGCTTGCTCAAGAATTTTCTTATAAAATGTACACTCCTGCGAATGAATCTGAGATTGAGCTTGCGACGTTGAATTTTATCAATAAATATAGGAGAGAGAATGGCTTTCTTCCTCTTCGTGTTATGAGTGGTCCGAAAGAATATTTAGATGATTGGAGTGATCAAATGCTTCGGACTGATAACGTGAATGTTGTACAGGGGAATGTCTCTTTTATAGAAGAATTACAATCGGGTAACTTTGAGAGTATATTGACGGGGATAGTTTTGAGGGTGAACAATTTAATTTCCCTTGAGCAAGAGATAGAATCTTTTTCCGAAAGTCTTTTGAGGAAAAATGTTCATTTTATTTCATTGGCTTCGGCGATTGATGAGGTTGGGAATGTCTATATAACTCTTGCTTTGTTTGAGTAAGATTGGTTTTGATTTGAGTTATTTCAGAGTGTTGCTATAATCAGTCTCGAACCTGATGTTTTTATGAAACCTCGAATAGCTATTGATAGTATTATTACCGAAAAAAGTTTAAGTACTGATTTTGTCGATGCTACTTACTATGAGCCAGAAAATGTAGATGAAGAGCTGTTTGCAAAGTTCTTTATTAATATTGAAGTACAAGGAAATCCTTCGATATCTCGTTCTATACGAAGATTGATCTATGATACTTGTGTGTCAGAAATGTACAAAGATCTTTCTGTAGACCCAGCAAAATCTTTTGAAAAAGTTTTGAAAAATGTGAATGATGCCTTATATCAGCTTCAAGAAAAGGAAGGAGAGTTTTTATCGAAAGTGAGTATAACATTGGCAGCTCTTGCTGAAACATCTTTCCATGTCAGTGTCTGCGGAAAGGCTGAAGTGTTGCTCCTTCAAGAAAACACAGTTTTATCTCTTTCAGATGGTCTGGTAGAAGAGGTTGATCCGGAACATATTTTTCAAAACATTGCGAGTGGAGATTTGAAAATGGGGGATATTATTCTCGTTGCTTCTTCTCCATTGCCTGAACTTATAAAGAAAGCTCTTCCGACTTGGTATAATAGGAATGATATCTCGCCTCTTTTTATGCGACTGGATTCAGAGCTGAAACATTATCAGTTTTGTATTCTCGGATTTCTCTTGAGGCCTGATATTCCAGATGCGGTTTTGGTGGAAAATGAAGAATCTATTCCCCAATCTTCTTCTTTATTAAAATTGAAACATTCTTTTAAAAGAGTGCTGAGTACTTTGAAGCATATTTTTGTCCCACCAGAGGGAGGGGTTTCGGATGCCCATGTTCGAAATGCTGAAGTTGGGGAGAGGAACCAGGAAGAAATTATGGAAAGGCAAGACGAAAGAATTTCTCAAGAGGAAGGGGTAGAACATCGTGAAGAAAAATTTGAAACGACTCATGCCTCAGATTCTTTGGAATACAACAGGCCTGTCGCTCTTTCTGAGCATAGGGATGCAAATGATATACGAAGTGCACTTGAAAATATTTCTTCATATCCTCGTCTAGAAAAAAAGAATAAATGGTCTAATACAATATTCCTTTTGAAGAGAAATATTGTTGAACTATTTAAAAAGAAGAAAGGGGTCGGTGGGACGTATACTACGGCAAAGACTGTCATGAAAACAAAGTACTTTCAAGGGAATCGTATTATGATCTTTCTTATTGTTGTGATTATGGCTTTGGTAGCTTTTTCTATTTATAAAAAGAATCAGGAAAATCGATTTGTCGATGAGATACGAGGAAAAATTTTGGTAGTTGATGATCTTGTGAATAAGAGTAAAACTCAGAATGCTTTAGGTGAAAAAGATGCTGCACGAAAGCTTTTGGAGGCAGTATATGCGTCGCTGGATGAATTAAAAGAATCGAAGTATTTGAAGAATGAAATATCTGAAAAAGAAAAGGAGATACAGGCATTTGAGGACCAAATTGATGAAGTAACAAGAATTCAGCCGACTGAACTCGCGAATCTCTCTTCGAAGCCTACCAACGAAATAGCTCATACGATTTTTGTTCTCGATACCGCTGTATATGCTGTCTCTGATAAAGTATTGTTTAAAACATTATTGTCTGAGGTTACTATTGAGCCGTTTGAGTTTTTGCTCTCTGAAGGAGAGGTGGCTGTAAAAGCTGTTCCTGTGCCAGATGAAAAAAGTATTCTTATTATCACAAATAAAAATAAAGTAATTGAGTATGTAAACGAAGAGTTCAAGGAAGTGGTGCTTCTCGATGGAGGGAACTGGCCTCAATTTTCGGCGGTAGAAATATATGGGCGAAGAATGTATGTTTTGGACAAAACTACTGGGAAAGTTTTGCGTTATTCCAAGCAGAATAATGGATTCAGTTTGCCAACAGAATATAACCCCTCTCTTCCAGGAGTTGATATGGCTCAGGCAAAAGATCTCAGCATTGATGGGGATATATATTATCTGTTTGATGATGGGAAGGTGAAGAGAACTCGTAGTCAGGTGGCAGAAGATTTTGAATATTCTGAATTTCCTCGAGAACTGGATCTGAGTCAGGCAAGTGGTATTCAAAAGAGCGCTCTTCTGAAACAACTTTTTATTTTTGATCCAGTGAATAAGCGTATTGTGGTTACTGGTTTCCGTGGTTTGTACGCAAAGCAATACGTTTTTGATACTCTTCCAGAAGTAAAGGATGTTTGGTTGAATGAGAATGAAAAGACTATTTATGTACTCGCTGGGGATAAAATTTATTCCTTCAAACATGAGTAAAATATGCCAATATATCTGTACTTCATATTCGGATTATTTTTTCTTGGAGGCGTTTTTTGTATGATGAAAATGTGGAGAAGTGACAAGTTTTCTCTTGTCTTTCTTCTTTTGACGATACTTCCAGGGATGCTCGGAAGGTATACTACTGAACCAAAAGGCGGTACAGCTATCCTCTTAACCGATGTGGTGGTTTTGTGTATTGTTGGTCTTTGGATGGCACGAAAGATTATTCAGAAAGAGCTTGTTTCTCAGCATATTCTTTTTAAGCTGTTATTTGCTTTTTGTGGGATACTTATTCTGTCATGGATATCTGGTTTATTGGTAATCTATTTTACAGGGGGGATCGAAGGGAAGGAGTTTATTACTTCATTTATGTATTTGGGGCGATATATTTTTTATGCATGTATAGGTTTGATTACTTTTGATAGTATTAAAAAGCGTGGAGATTTAGACTTTTGGATGAAGATATTTTCTCTGATATTTTTTGGAGTGATTCTTGGAGGTTTTATTCAAAGAATTTTTTGGCCTGATTTTTTTCAATTTTTTGTTTTGTATGGTTGGGACCCTCATCAAGATAGATTGCTTGGTTCTTTTTTCGATCCTAATTTTATTGGGTCTTTTTTGGCTATGAATATTCTTCTATTTCTTTCCCTGGTTCTTCATGGGAGCAAGAGAAAGGGCTGGTATATTCTTTTAATTTTGCTTGGCGTGGTCGCTTTGGCATTGACCCTCTCTCGATCTGCATATCTTGCATTTGTGATTGGTTTTATATTTCTTACGGCCTTGAGGGCTCGCTGGTTGCTTGTTACTGGACTAATAACTATGGTACTAGTTGTTGCCAACGTGCCGACTATTTTGGATCGTATATCCCAAGGAGTTTCTGTCGATGAAAGCTCCCAAAAACATGTAGAATCCTGGCATACGGCATGGGAAATCTTTCGAGCCTACCCGGTACTTGGAGTGGGGTATAATCATCTGGGAACGGTTCAAGAAGATTTATCTTTGGTCGATGAATGGGACGTGAATAATCGATCTGGCTTTGAGAATAGTTTTTTGAGCGTAGCGGTTTATTCTGGTTTTGTTGGTTTGTTTTTTTTCTTGTTTTTCTGGGGCGCTTTTCTTGTTCATTCATTTCGCAGTGTTTTTGATAGGAGGCTTTCTCGTTTCGAACAGGGCTTGAGTCTTGGAATTGCAACGAGTATTATCGTGAGCGTTGTGAGTGCTCTTTTGATTAATACTTTATTTTTTGCTTTTGTTCTGGTAGAACTGTGGATGATGTTGGGAATGATAGTTAAACTAAATACTAGAAATGAAAAACTAGAAATGAAAAACTGAAAACGTTAGTAAGTGTGTAAATGAGAAAGTGTATTAGGAAAGAGGAACGAACCGACTTGTCGGGATGACCATTCATACAGGAGGTTTGTATTTCAATTTTTAACTTATCCATTGAGAAACGTTTTTCATTTTTAGATTTTAGATTTTAACTTTTCCTCGTGTCTGGACACTCCAAGTGGGCAACTACGAAACATCACAAGGCAATCAAAGATAAGAAAAAAAGTAAAATACTTACCAAGTATGCGAAGCTTATTATGGTTGCAGTTCGCGAAAAAGGGTCGGATGTTGAGACGAATCCGAATTTGAAGGCATTGGTATACAAGGCGAAAAAGGAGGGAGTTCCGAATGAAAATATTGATCGAGCTATCAAGGCTGGGGCGGGTACGCTGAAAGATGCGGCTGAAATAAAGGAAGTGGCTTATGAATGTTATGGTCCTGAGGGAGTAGCTTTGTATGTGGAAGCTTTGACAGATAATCAGAATAGAACTCTCGGTCATTTGAAAACCAATTTGAATAAACATGGAGGATCGCTTGGGAAGTCAGGCTCGGTTTCTTATTTGTTCCAAAGAAAAGGAGTGTTTTTGTTTCCTCAGGCTTTGAAGGATCGCATTGAAGAGTTTGCTATTATGAACAACGCTGATGATATTGAAGAAACTGAAGAAAGTATTATTGTCTATACGAAGCTCGAAGATTTTGATGCTTTTTCAAAGGCTTTGGAAGAAGCGAAGATTGATTCAGAAACTGAAGAGTTGCAGTACATTCCTCTTGTAGAAAAAGAGGTTTCGAGTATCGATGTTTCACAAAAAATTCAACACTTGATTGAGCTTATAGAAGATGACGATGATATTCAGAGTGTATATACGAATGCTTCATGTATTGAAAGTTCATGTCTTTCTGAATTTTCATATATGAATGTTTTTTTTCCTGTTTTGAGGGTTTGGAAAAAAATTTCCCGATTTTTTTGCCAGTCTTCTCCATCCACTTTGATACTCGGACAGGCTGGGGATCCTCTTCCTGAAGGATATGTTTACTATAGGCAGTCTTTTGAGTACCTCAAAGGAGAGGCTCGTAATCCCGAAAAAAACGTTATTATCAAAAGATCGGGGAGGTATGCGGTTCGAACTGAAGTCCAACCAAATGTGTTTATTGAGTCACACAATACTGATGAGGAACCAGCTATTGAACCTTTTTCGCAGGATCGACTTATACTCTGGGAGACCTTGACTCGTACTGATTGTCCTTCTGGCTGGAAACGTGGGAAAAAACATCACAACCTTCGACAGATTGGAGTAAGTGTTCTCAATGGGAATGTGGAATATTGGAAAAAATGGAGCTCTCATGCTCGGAGGCATCGGAAAAAATGGCTCTCTCAAAAGATTTTTTCTATTCAGGAAGTCTCTCTTGAGGATTTTGTAAAAGGGTTTTTGAGGAGCAATAAGCTTCCAGAATGGAGAGATATATTCATAGAACTTTTGGAAAGAAGAAGTATAAAAAATAAACACCATGTAAAATTTTTTGGAATTTTGAATGAAAGCGGCACTGTTGTGGCTGGATTAGCTGTTCTTGATCTTCCAGATGTTTCTACCTCCAAGCATATGATTGCTTTTTTTGATGATGCACTTTCAAATACTTCGGTGAATTATGGACTCATCGATCATTGGCACCAGCATTGTCTTAGAAAGAATATTTGTTTTTTGGATTTTGGAATATTTTGGCATCCAGGGGACAAGAAGGAATTTCAGGGGTTTTCTCAATTTAAATCTCAGTTCAATATTCATTACATTGTTTTGTTGCCAGAATTGGAGAGGTGGTGTAAGGCGGGGGAAGTGTGGTAAGGTTTTGTTAAGTGACAAGAAACAAGCTTACAAGGAACAAGCAAAGAAACAAGATTCAAGTAACAAGCACCAAGCAACACTCTTCTGAGAGTCTGATGTTAAAATGAAATTTGTATTCTCTTGAATCTTGTATCGTGTATCTTGAAACTTACTTGTTCCTTCTATTCATTATGATAATTTTAGGTATTGATCCCGGCACGGCCATCATGGGCTATGGAGTCATTGAAAAAGTTTCTCATGTGGAGAGTCGTTGTATTGCCTATGGAGTAGTCACTACTTCTCCAAAATCAAATATGGGAAATCGTCTCGTGGAGCTTGCAAAAGACTTGAACGATATTATTGAGAAATATAAGCCTGATGTGGTCGGTATTGAAGAACTCTACTTTTTCAAAAATGAGAAGACGGTTATTACCGTTGCTCAGGCTCGTGGAGTTATTCTGCAGGAAGTGGCGAAGCGAAATATTCCGTATCATGAGTTTACTCCACTTCAAATCAAGCAGGCTGTTACGGGGTATGGACTTTCAAAAAAGGCGAATATTCAGGAGGCAGTGAAATTATGGTTGAAATTAGAGACCATACCGAAGCCTGATGATGCGGCGGATGGATTAGCGGTGGCGTTGACGGTGAGTCATGTGATAAGAGGGTTGTTGTGAAGATTTTTTCATGTTATATTGCGTGACTTTTTACATTTTCCATGATTTCTTTTCCAAATCCTGTTGAGGCATTTGAAACTATAGTTGATGGTCGTGAAGAAGAGGGAGATTTCTCGGTAGGAGATTTATTGAAGCTCGCTGTTTTATTGGTGAAGTATCCAGAGCTGAACGAAGCTCTAGGGGTGTATCGTTTTGCAGTGCGAAGGGCTATTCGTAACAAGATTCCTGAAGCTAAAAAGATACTGCAAACGCTTGAAACTGTTCCCTCTTCGTATAATATAGAAAAGAATATAGGACCATCTAAAACGATTGCTCCTACATTTAGCCGTCTGGATAATGGAGATACGATTCGAGAGAGTTTTCAATTTGATGTAGATATGGAGTTTCTTGGGAATAATTATTTAAGTCCCGAAGCAATCAAACGATTGCTTGAAGAAAAGACAAATGGATTGGTTACTCTTTCTTCAGAGGACGTTGTATCGGCTCGGAAATCCATGCCGTCGAAATTGTCGGAAGCCATGAAAATAGAAATCTCAAAAATCAAGAATGCGAGTGAAGAGGATTCCATGCCTCTAGTTCATATTATTCCTCAATATATTATAACGAAAGAAGATTATCTATTTTTTGATGAAACGGGTGAGGAGAAACGCTACAAAGCTGGTTCGAAAGTGCCTTTTACGGTGCGAAACGCACAGAAGGTTATGGAGATTGCCAAGCAATATGATCCCAATCTGAAAGATGCTTGGTACAATAGATCATATGCTTCAGATGTTGTTAATCAAATTTCAGAGGGAAAACTTCGAGTCTCATCCTCGACATGTCTCAAAGAATCAAAGAATAAGAAGTATGACTCTCAGATCCGGCTTCGAGAACAAACGCTTGGGAAAGGATACGAAATATATGTTCCAAACGTTTATCTCTCTCTAGTCTTGCATTATCTCAAAACGGGAGAATCTCTTTGGTTAGACGGTCCAATGCGTCTTGATACCTTGGGCACTGATGGGGATCCTCTGCGCATGCATTCGGATTACAGTTCTCTCAACCTCAGTACCTCTATTCAGGATGCTGATGACGATGAAGGTCTTGGTGTCTCTGTGGAAATTTCCTAAAGTATTTGATGAGATTTTCCCAGTTAAACATTGATAGGTTTAGTGGCTGTGGATATTTGTATGTCATCAGGGGTTTTTGTGTTACACTTTCAAAAATCATATCCTGATTTATTCTTTTTAACTTTTTGTTGTGTTTTATCATCCGTATCTTATCGGTATCAAAGGAGCTGGGATGGTTGGGTTGGCGACACTTCTGAGTTCAGAAATCAGAAATCAGAAATCAGAAATCCATGTCAGGGGTTCCGATATTTCTGAACGTTTTTTTTCTGATGAAATTTTGGAGAAACAAGGAATTCTTGCTGAGGCTTTTGAAACTGATCTTCCTGGTGATTGTGATGTGGTGATTTATTCTGCGGCGTATGATGAGAGTCATCCGCAACGTGTTCAGGCGAAAGAACGGAATATCCCTCAGTATTCTTATTTTGAATTTCTGGGAATGTATGCGGAGAAAAAGGATACGGTTTCGGTTGTTGGGACACATGGGAAGACAACAACAACAGCTCTTCTTGGGTATCTTTTGGAGCAGCTTGAAGTTTCTCCGACGGTACTCGTTGGATCAAAGATAAAGCAATTCAACAACCAAACCGTGAGCATGGGGAATTCTGAGCTTTTTGTTGTAGAGGCATGTGAATATAAAAATCATTTTTTTCATATTTCTCCGAAACATATTTTGTGTACGAATGTTGATTATGATCATGTGGATTTTTTTCCTACTCAAGAATTGTATCGAGAAAGTTTTTTGAAATATATTGAGAGAGTTTCAGAGAATAATCTGGTGAGTCATGTTTCATGTAAATTTGAGAAAGGTTTTACCTATGGAGAAAAAGGAAGCGGAGCGGATGTGGAATTTGAATATAAAGGTCGTGAAGGAGTGTTTCAAATGTTTGAGATAGTTGTTCGAAATGCTTCATTGAAAGAGATATTTCCGACGCCGATGGCTTTCAAAATGCGACTTGTCGGGAAACACAATATTTCTAATTTTACTGGAGCATGGCTTATGTCTTGGTTGGTCGTCCAAACGGAAATTGATCGGGATTTGTTTGTGAAGACAACGCAAAAAGCATCTGAAGAGTTTCAAGGTATTGGTCGGAGATTGGAATCGTATGGAGAATATGAAGGAGCTCTTCTCTTCGATGATTATGGCCATCATCCTGCAGAAGTGAAGACGACGCTGGAAGGAGTGAAAGAAGCATTTCCGGAACGAGAAATATGGCTGGTGTTTCAGTCTCATACGTATAGTCGCACTCGAGAATTGGAAAAAGAATTTGCCGAAAGCTTCCGAACAGCGGATCGTGTTTTCTTAGCTCCGATTTATTCTTCTGCTCGTGAAGAAAAGGGTGAATATACCGATGAAAAATTTGTTGCGACGGTGCAAGCCCAGAATCCGAATTTTTTCTTTGGGAGTTTTGAGGAGATTGTTTTGGAAGTTAAAAAACAATTGAAGGGCATGATGAGAGAAGACGAGATCCTGAATCAAGTTCAGGATGACCACCGCCCACGGACCACCGCCCACAGACCTTTGGTGATCTCAATGGGTGCTGGTGATGTCTGGAAAGTCATTGATGCTTTGAGGAATAGTGAACAACTAACAGTGAACAAATAAAAACGTTCGAAACTGAGAGTGAAAAGTGGGGAATTTTTTTAATATTTTAAATTGTATAGGATGAAGTATATTTACAGTTTTCATACAGGTTCTGCCGAAGGCTCAAAAGATGATATTTATTTATTGGGTGGTAAAGGAGCTCATCTGGCGGAAATGACTCGAATCGGACTTCCGGTTCCGCCGGGTTTTACGATTTCAACGGAGGTGGCTCGCGAATTTTTTCATAATAATGGGGTGTTGCCTGTTGGGCTTATGGATGAAGTAAAAGGTTGCATGAAAGTTTTGGAAACTCTTCTGGGGAAACAATTCGGTGGTGAGAATCCACTTCTTGTTTCAGTACGTTCTGGCTCAGCGATGTCTATGCCGGGAATGATGGATACTATTTTGAACTTGGGATTGGGGAATGATCCTTTTGCGCAGTTGGAGCAAGCTATTATTTCAGTATTACAATCTTGGAATAGTGATCGAGCAGTGTACTATCGGAAAATCCACCGTATTCCAAATGATGCTGGTACGGCGGTGACGATTCAAGCAATGGTTTTTGGTAATATGGGAGAGACGTCTGGAACGGGAGTTTTGTTCACTCGGAATCCTGCCACAGGAGAGAAGGTTTTATTTGGTGAATATCTTAGAAATGCTCAGGGTGAAGAAGTCGTCGCTGGGACTCGGAATCCAAATCCTGTGAATGCTTTGCAAAAAGGCTATTCTGTTCCTTCGATGGAAGAGGAATGGCCAGAAATGTATTTGCAGCTTCAAGAAGTTGCTCAAAAATTAGAAGAACATTATTTGGATATGCAAGATATAGAGTTCACTATTGAAGATGGCAGATTATTTTTGTTGCAAACTCGACGTGCGAAGAGGAGTGCTCAGGCAATGATTCGGTGTGCTCTTGATTTCCAGAAATCTGGGAAGATTTCTCGTGAAGAAGCTTTGTTTCGTATTCAACCTCATAAAATAAATGAACTTTTGCATCCTACGATTTCTACTGAAGAAAAAAAAGAAGTTATTGCGAAAGGTCTTCCAGCCTCTCCTGGAGCTGCGAGTGGTCAGATTGTTTTTTCTGGAGCTATGGCAGAAGTATGTCACAAAGAAAAAAAGCCTTGTATTTTAATACGACTTGAGACCTCGCCAGAGGATATTCGGGCTATGAATATTGCCGAAGGAGTGATTACCGCTCGAGGTGGAATGACGAGTCATGCTGCGGTGGTGGCTCGGGGGATCGGAGCTCCCTGCGTTTCGGGTTGTCAGGATTTGGAAATTGATGAAGAGAAAAAAACGTGTCGGATTCAAGGAAGAGAAGAGGTTTTGAAGGAAGGTGATTGGGTGAGTCTGGATGGAGCTTCTGGAGAGATTTTCAAAGGACGAGTACAAACGGTTCCGGCAGCGATTGATACAGATCTTCAAACAATTTTGGGTTGGGCAGATGAAGTTCGTACTATGAAGGTGAGAGCGAATGCAGATACTCCTCGTGATGCAAAAAAGGCGATTGAGATGGGGGCGGAGGGAATTGGATTGTGTCGTACTGAGCATATGTTTTTCCAAGAAGATCGTCTCAATATTATGAGAGAAATGATTCTGGCAAGTAATTTCGAAGAAAGAAAAAATGCTCTCGATCGGCTCCTTCCGATTCAGCAACAAGATTTTTTTGAAATATTTGAAGTCATGGAAGGTCGTCCGGTGACGATACGACTTATTGATCCTCCGTTGCATGAATTTCTCCCACATGAAGAGAAAGATATTGAGATTGTTGCCAAACAGCTTGGGAAAGACGTTTCTGTAGTAAAGCAAAAAATTACTGATATGAGTGAAGCGAATCCTATGTTGGGTTTGAGAGGTTGCCGTCTCGGCATTTTGTTCCCTGAGATTATTGAAATGCAGGCAGAGGCTATCTTCCGAGCGGTGGTGGCTCATAGAAAATCTGGCTTGAATGTTCATCCAGAAATTATGGTTCCTCTGGTCTCAGATGTTTTGGAGCTTCGTCATCAAAGAAAAGTTATAGAAAGTGTGTATGCAAGAATTCAACAAGAGTCGGGGGTGTCTTTTGAGTATCTTGTTGGTACGATGATTGAACTTCCTCGAGCGGCGCTTATGGCTGATAGTATTGCTGAAGTTGCTGACTTCTTTTCATTTGGGACGAACGATCTGACGCAGACAACATTCGGACTTTCCCGAGATGATGCCGGGAGATTTCTGCCGTATTACGTTGAAAAAGGCTTATTTCCTGAAGATCCTTTCGTGACTCTTGATCAAGAGGGAGTAGGGCAGCTTCTGAAGATGGCAGTAGAAAAAGGTCGCTCAAAAAATCCAAATCTCAAGATAGGTATCTGTGGAGAACATGGAGGAGATCCTCGAACTATCCATTTCTGTCAGCAGATTGGATTGGACTATGTGAGTTGTTCGCCGTATCGCGTGCCGGTGGCAAGAGTAGCAGCGGGACAAGCTGGGATCAAGATTTAGGCATTGTATCTTTTTGCTTCTGGGAATCCATCCCAAGGTCGACTTTCACTGAATGTTTCATTGAATTTACGTCTCTTTGCTTGTATTTCAGGATGTATTTTTTTAGGATTGGTTAATAGGATTTCTGATGTGGGGAAGTCGGCTGTAGAGAGCATTTTCCCTTCATTCTTATCGTAGTTTAAAACGGTTTTAGCTGGAAAATCTTTACTATACGCTAATTCAGACATAAAATTGAATTAATTAATGATATTTTAACAGATTTTTCCGCTTAATGCAAGGGTTATAAAATTATTTTTTAATACTTACGTTTTCTTATCCATAGCTTCATTCGCTAATTGATCAGCTTTCTTATTCTGCTCTCGCATGATGTGATGAAAGTGGAGGCAGTTTCCGAGCTGCATATTGATGAGATTGACTTTGTCGAACCAAACCCGAAGCTCTGGGTTTTTCATTTTGTATTCTTTTTTGAGTTGTTTTACGACGAGTTCTGAGTCGAGGTAGCAATCGATGGTTTCTACTTTTGAATCACTCAATTCTTTGATTTTTTCCAGTCCCAGATATAAGGCTTGATATTCCGCTTGGTTATTGGTGGTTTCTCCGATGTACTTGGATCCCTCGAAGAGAATGTTGTTGTGTTCGTCTTGGATGAGGAAGCCACAGCCAGCTGGTCCTGGATTTCCGCGTGCTCCGCCGTCGCTGTGGAGGATGTATTTCATGAAAATAGATCAGTTTTCTTTATTTAATCAGAAAAAACAGGAAATGACTACAAGAAGGTCTTTAAAGACCCTTGATTGCTTTGTAAAATATGTTTATACTGGATAAGTTAAAAGAAAAATATGAATGTTCACAAGAAAACTTCTGGAGAGGACATGTATCATAATAGGCTGAAGTATTATCTCCAGTTTGCTGCTCTCAATATTGTTTTCATAGTTGTGTTTGGAGGTTTTGGTTGGTATATGGACGGTGTCTTTGATAAAAAACCACTCTTCACGATTATCGGACTCATGTTTTCATTTATTTTTTGCCAAGTGATTTTTATTTACAGAATTAAAAAGAAACAATAGTTTTTTATGGAAGTAGTCCTTTCTCCACATGCCGTGTTTCATATTTTCCATGTCATTCCAGTGACTACGTCACATCTTGCATTGATGGCTGTGACTTTGCTTTTATTTGTTCTTGGCTTGGTGGTTCGTAGGCATGTGCGTATTATTCCTGGTAAGTTACAAATTATTTTGGAGGGGGCGATCTCTTTTATTGATGGAATCGTTGAAAACGCTATTCCTGATCGGAAGATGGCGCGCAAAGTATTCCCTTTTATTCTTACATTTTTCATTACTCTGCTCCTTTCCAATCTTTTCGGGATGATTCCATTGGCGAGTTCGTTGGTTGCTTATGTAACTCATGGAACGCATGAGGTAGCTGCAACGAGTTCTCATCTTGCTCCTGATGTTCAACACTTTCCTCTTTTTCATGTTTCTACAACTCATTTAAGTATGACTCTTGCTTTTGCGATTGTAGCGGTCCTTCTCACTCACGCTGTTGCTCTTACTATTCGTCCGTTGAAGCATGTCGGGAACTATATCAAGATTGCTGGGTTTTTTAAAATTCGATCTTTTATGGATCTCATAAATGCTGGTATTGATATGTTCCTTGGTATTATGGAAATTATTGGAGAGTTTGCAAAAATTGTTTCTCTTTCTTGTCGTCTCTTTGGAAATATTTTCGCTGAAGAAGTAATGATTTTGGTTATTATGGGTCTTTCCGCCTATACCCAGCTTATCGTTCCAACTCCGATGATCGGCTTGGCAATATTCGGAGGAGTGTTGCAAACCATTGTTTTCTGTATGCTTGCAACTCAGTATTTTGGGCAGGCTATTGCCCACGTGACTGCTCATGATCATCATTAAGAGGTAGAGGAGGGAAAGTATTCCTCCTGTGTTTCTTAACACAAATCCATTCTTAACCCCCTTTTATGGATATACAGATTGTCAAAATTCTCGCTGCAGCATTTATTATCTCTATCGGAGGAATTGCTCCAGCTATCGCTGAAGGAATGATTGCTACGAAAGCTCTCGAAACTATGGGTCGAAACCCAGAAGTAGCAAACAAAGTTGGTACCAACATGATTATCGCTATGGCTCTTGTAGAGTCTATTGCTATTTATGCTTTGCTTATAGCATTCATTGTTATATTTGCTATTTAATTTCGTCTCTTGTAATTCTTCCTTATGGAAAATTTCGTTAAGATTGGGGTCGATGGATGGTCGATTCTTCTCTATATTGTTAACTACGGTTTAATTTTTGGAGTAGTGGGTTGGTTTATTTATAAGCCTATCCGTAAAGCTATGGACTCTCGAAGGGAGACTATCGAGAAGAGCATGCAATCTGCTGAAACGCTTCAATCTGAGATGGAAGCGATGATGAAGGAGCAAACTCAGAATCGAGAAGCTTCACTTGCAGAAATGCAAGCTGAGAAAAAAGCTTTGGAAAAAATGTTGGAAGAGAGAAGGCAGACATTGCTTGCAGAAATGGAGCAAGAGCGTGCGCTTCTTCTCCAGCAAACTCACGATCAAATTGCTCAAGAAAAAGATCGTGTGATGCATGATGTAGAGACTCGTATTGTTGAATTGGTGAAAAAAGCTTTGTTCTCTGTGCTTTCTTACCATGTTCCTGAGAATGTAGTACAGGAAAGTGTGAAGAAGGCTTGGGAGGGAAGTAAAAAGTAAAAAATAACTTCTTTTTGTTTTATGATTACTCGATTATTTCTTTCTTACATCGTCGACGAAACAAGGAAATTACCACCTGCTCAGCAGGAGGAAATGATGATGGCATTTCGGGTTGCTTTGAAACTTCTGGGTACAAGAAAGAAAGAAATGAAAGAAGTCCCTTTGTTGCAAAAATTTGTTTCAGTTCTGCAATCAAATGTAATTCCTTGTTTTGATCAATTTCCTCTTTCGTTTTTTTCATTGCCTTTGTCTCAAAAACAAGCCATTTTGAAAGAAAAAATATCTCAAGATTCATGTTTGAATTCATCGTTGATTCATATTTTCAGTTTTTTTACAGCTGAAGATGTTCAGAAACAACTTTCTCGATTTTTGAATATATTTTCATCTCGTTCGAGGAAGTTGTTTGTAAAATCAGTGCGTGATGTTGATGGCGTTACTCGTGCTGATATTCGTTCTCACTACCCAGAGGACTTTATTGTATTCAAGGTGCAGAAGACTCTTCTCGGTGGTATGCAGATTTATAATCAAGGAAAGCTCTTTGATGCCACATGGAAAGGGAAAGTAGACGCTTTGAATCACATGCTTTCCCAGTAAATCTTTATATATTCTTTTTCATTTTTAATTTCTCCTTATGGATACCAAACAAATCTCACAATTTCTCGACTCTCTCGAAGGCATGCTTACTCAGAATGAAGTTCCAGAACAAAAAGGAGTTTTGTTGGGAGTGATTGAATCCAACAAGGATGGAGTATTAGAAATTAGTGGACTTTCTGAACTTCGCATGGGAGAACTTGTTTCAGTGCAAAATTTGAATGTAGAAGCTTTGGTACTCAATCTTGAACATGATCGTGCCTATGCCCTTGTGCTCCAGCCAACGACCGAAATAAAAGAAGGTATGTTTGTTGAATCACGTGGACGGACTCTTTCTATTCCTGTTTCTGAAGGGCTTATTGGTCGGGTGATCGATTCTCTCGGAAATGTTTTGGATGGAGGGCCTGCTATCAAAGCGGAAAAAACGCTTCCTCATGAGCGTATTGCTCCTGGGGTAATGACTCGTAAATCGGTGCATCAGCCAGTGCAAACAGGAATTTTAGCTATTGACGCTTTGGTGCCAATTGGTCGAGGACAGAGAGAATTATTGATTGGAGATCGTCAAACAGGGAAAACTTCTGTAGCTCTTGATACTATTATTAATCAGAAGGATCAAAACATGGTTTGTATTTATGTCTCTGTTGCTCAGCGAGAAGGGAAATTGCGTCAGGTATATGAAACTTTGAAAGAGCATGATGCTATGAAGTATACGATTATTGTCTCTGCACCGAGTTCTTCATCGGCAGCAATGCAATTTTTGGCTCCGTATGCTGGAGCGTCAATTGCAGAATATTTCTGTGAACAAGGAAGAGATGTCTTGATTGTTTATGATGATCTTTCAAAACAAGCGGTTGCTTATCGTGAAATGTCACTCCTTCTCCGACGACCACCAGGACGTGAAGCGTATCCAGGAGATGTGTTTTATATTCATTCTCGGTTGCTGGAACGTGCCGTTAAATTAAATGAAAAGTATGGAGGAGGAAGTATTACAGCGCTCCCTATTATTGAAACTCAAGCAGGAGATGTTTCGGCCTATATCCCTACGAATGTTATCTCTATTACTGATGGACAAATTTTCTTCGAAACCAAATTGATGAACAAAGGAATTCGACCTGCGGTAAATATTGGTATTTCTGTCTCTCGTGTAGGAGGTGCGGCTCAAACTAAAATCATGAAAAAAGTATCTGGTACTGCGAAACTTGATTTGGCTCAGTATTATGAATTGGAAGCGTTTTCTCAATTTGCCTCCGATCTCGATGAGTCCACCAAACAAAAACTTCGTCGTGGAGAACGGGTAGTTGAATCTTTGAAACAAAAAGAAAGAAATCCATATCGACTTTGGCAGGAGGTAGTGGTTTTGTACGCAGCAACCAACGGATACCTTGATGCTTTTGAGGCGAAACAAGTTCAAGAGAAAATTCGAAATCTTTTGGAATATGTTGAGGTGAAAGAAATCGCTCTGGTACAAATGATTGAAGAGAAAAAAGAATTAACTGATGAAATAAAAGAAATGATGAAAAAAGCTATAGATTCTGCCCTCGCAGATTAATATTTTATTCTCTACAATAAAAATGATTCATTTTGCTCATATGAGAAAATTCTTTATTCTTGTGTCGTTGATCACATCTCTTTCACTATTGAGCGCTTGTATGCCTCAGGAATCTTCAGCGAGCAAAGTCGATACTATTGAAAAAAACTTCAATACTATACAAAAATCCGTTCAAGATTTTATCCAGTCTGAGACAGTTTCGACTGAAGAAGATGAGGTAAAAAATGAGGTTGCCGTTACTTCAGGACAATCTCCATTGGTGGAGACGGCAGATCAGGAATATATCAAAAATCTCAGGAAAGCTTTGGACGATTTGAAGGGGACGATAGAAGTGTTGAAGGTGGAGAAAGCACTAGAGGTCAAAGGGCAAGAATCAGAAGTAGTAGAGAAAAAAGCAGACCCGACTTTTAGTCACTGTGCTCCTCTTGCTGATTTCAAATCTGCTGTTTGGTATGACAAATTGGAAAAAGAGAATAAAAAACATTCTACTCCTACTGGTCGTAAATTGAATATCAAAGACGGATGTTTGTCTGATGATGGGAATCTTTTTATTTTCATTCAGGATCTCGAAGGATGTGGGAAGATATTTAAGTATGACATAGAAAAGAATGAGCTTCCTGCCTATGTTCAAGCACCACATTGTATCGATGAATTTGGGATTCAAAAAGAGAAAACATTAGAGTTTATTGGAGGAGTTCGAGAAAATAATTGTATTACGAAATTTACTGGGAAATATGCATTCATGGAGCATACGGTGCAAGATGTTGAACAGTTGAAACGATGTTTTGAGACGTATAAGCATCAGGACTTCCCTTTTTCAATTTTAGTTTCAGATAAATATAGTATTGCAGAAGCCGATAATGGTTTTGCTATTGTTGACGCTCAAAATGCTCAAACAAAGTTTTCTTTTCGTGAGGCTTCTTTGCCATCAGAGGGAGTTGGGACAACAGAATCTCGTATGATTCAGGGGATTTCTTTTGTGAAATACAGTTTTGGGCAAGGGTATGGCTATCAAGCACAGATTGATGAGAGGTCATTTGTACTTGAAACTCAAAACATTCACAGTAATGTTGAGTTTGAGGTAATCCTCGATACAATTGAATTTATTCATTCTTAAATTTTTTATGAAGAAAGTATCTTTGTTTTTGGTTGCGGTGTATGTCTTTCTTCTTTTTGGATCTTCTGTTTCAGCGATTCCTGCGCAAGCTCATTATGAAGAAGATGAGTATGAGCAAGAAGATGACGCTTCTTACTCAGAGGAAAATTGTGGATATGATGAGTCTCTTTGTGAGGAAGTGGCGATCTCTGTTGAAACTTCCGAATCTGAGAATGGAGAGTGGGACCAAGAATATATCCAAGAAGATTACGATTGTTATGAAGAAGAGGGAGTAGGAGGTCATTTTTCAGATGTTTGTAGCTATGAGACCAATTTTTATCCTTTGGAATATCTGCATGAAAAAGGAATTTTTTCTGGGAATGACGGAAAGTTTCAAAAATATAAATCATTGACTCGGGTTGAGCTTTTGAAAATTGCTTACAAAGCCAAAGGAGTGACTCCTGTTTTTGATAAAAGATTTAGCTTCAAAGATGTCCCTTCATCTGAATGGTATGCTCCCTATGTTTCTCAAGCTTTGAAAGATAAGGTAGTGAAGGGAAAAGATGATCGTCTTTTCCATCCGAATGATACTGTTACCAAAGCAGAACAGTTGAAAATTATTTTTTCTGTTCTTGGGATTGCTCCTGTGCTCGATGATGCTGAAGTTGACTGGGATATTGATCAAAAACATTGGGTGGTACCGTATTTGAAAGCAGCTGAGGCTAAGAATGTTTTGATTCAGGATTATTCCGGCGAAAGTTTTAATCCTGATAGAGAATTAGAAAGGATCGAAAGCGTGCCATTGTTGTTTAAACTACTTGTAGCCAGAGAATCAGGGGTAGAGCGTTTTTCTTGGGACTCCTTCCATTCTGGAAACTTTGCTCACTTTGAGGATAAACTTTTATTGAGTTCTAGCCAAATAGCATTCGACTATCCGAAGTATATGGGTGTCATGCCAGTGGACTCAAAAGACATGCTCAAGATGTATGACCTTTTTGAGGATATTTCGGATATGCAGTCTGAGTTGAGGGGTATGGAACCAGAAGAACAGAAAATTATGAAGTTGTTTATCAAAGATCTTTCAACTTTTATGAGTAAAATAAAGACTACACTTCAAAAGTATATGCCAGATGAAAGCATCGTAATGAGCTATCCTGAATATGATTTAGTGGGTTATTCTGGGTTTACAACGATCTCTTTTTACTCTGTAGATAAAGAAACTTTCAAAAAGGATATTCAAGTCAGTTATGAAGAATTTATCTCCATTTTGGAATTTTTTGTACATTCAAAAGGGATTCAAGGTTTTCTAGACTACTCTATTGAAATTGGAGATGTTGATTCAGATGATGCACAAGATATTCGTCACGGATTTCAAGTTTTGAAGGAGTTACTCATATCCCTTCATGAACCACTTGAAGTATCTTTTGGAGAACCTATTGTTCTGGGTGGAAATACATTCACCCCTGTTCATACTTCCACGGAAAAGGTTCTTGGAAAAATTTCTGAACAGATAGAAAATATGGACTTGGGTGACGTATTTGGACCTCTTTTGGAAGAGTCGAATTTCGATGATAGTTACCTTTTTGAAATGAATAAAGGGAAAAAAGTGGCAGTGATTGGAGGGGTTAATTTAGAAAATCCCGATCATGTTAAGATTCTCTCTAGTCTCCGTATCAAATAAGCAGTTTTCGTCCCGACTTGTCCGGACTACGCCTTCCTAACCCCCTCATTATGAAATACATACTTTCCATTTTCACGGCTTTCGTCATTGCATTTGTTCCGACAGCACAGGCTATGCCTGGTCAAGAGGATGTTGCATTTCCAGATGTTGATAGTACGAGTTCATACTTTACTGACATTAACTTTCTAAAAACAAAAGGAATTTCTCAGGGAGACGAAGCGGGGTTATTCAACCCAGAACGTGGTTTGTCTCGATGTGAACTTCTCAAAGTTTCGTTGATTGCAAAAGCGGTTACGGTTCCAGAAGTTACGGTCTCTGCTTTCCCTGATCTTCAAACGACTTTTTGGTGTAACAAATATGCTGCCTATGCCAAGGCTCAGAGTATTATCAATGGATATCCTGATGGGACGTTCAAGGGGAATAATTTCGTGACGGAAATTGAGGCGATGAAAATTTTGCTGAATTCTTTGGAGGTTACGTTGCCGACTCCAACCGTTGACTTATATACCAATGTAAAGGTTGGCGAATGGTGGGCTTCATATATTCAATATATCAAAGATAAGAAGATAGAGGTTATGCCTGGAACTCCGAAGTATCCTATTCAAGATACGTTTCTTCGAAAAAAGATGGCTCGAGTGCTGTATCGTGTGATGACGATGAAGGAGTTGAATATGACTGAGTGGTCGGATACGCTTCCTTTGCCTCCTCAGGATACTGTCATAGAGTACAAAGATAGTTTTTTTAAAGTTAAATACGATACGACGAAATGGACACTTGCTGGAGGAGATCCTACCTTCCAGCTTGAGCAAGGTTCTATGATAACTATTTCTAATCCCCAGTTGGAGAATTGTACTGATCTTGCAACTTGTTTTTCTGCATGGACAGCCATGCCAAGAATTGCGATATTAGGAACTCCTGTGCTTGGAGTTGGAACCTTCAAAGGCTACCAGACGGTAGTAAGTACCTCCAAAACGGTTGACGAAACCACAACCTATAAGAGTATTCTCTTTTTTCAAAATAATACCTTTTTTGATATTACGTATGTAGCTCCTACCGTTGGCTTTGATGCTTTTGTCACTGAAACGGAAGAGATCACTGATACATTCCAGCTCGTTGTGAGCTTATAACTTTCCTCTATGTCATTAATCGAAATTAAAAAACAGATCGGAGCGGTAAAGAATACTCGTCAGATTACCAAAGCAATGCAACTGGTCGCTGCGAGTAAGAGTCTTCAGTTTCAGAAGAAAGCAGTTTCAGTCCGGAATTTTGCTTTTGAGCTTTTGAATATTTTGGAAAATAATATTTCTGATTTCCATTCGAGCACGTATCTTACTCCTCGGGAAGAAGGGAAAATACTTTTTATTCTGTATTCTTCGGATAAAGGGCTTTGTGGTTCATTGAATCCTCAAATGTTTCGGACACTTTTTCAATCCAAAGCTTGGAAGGATACTCCTGAGGCAGATCGTATGGTGATTACTTTTGGGAAAAAAGCAAAATCCTTCATGGAATTCAATAAAATTCCTTTACAAGATTCTTTCTTCAATGTTCGTGAGACTATGGATCATATCGAAGTATTTTCTTATGTTGAAAAAATTCTGAAATATTGGAGAGATGGGACGGTAAAAGAGATTTATATGGTTGCTCCTCATTACAAAAATTCTCTTGTGTTTTACCCTCTGGTTAAAAAATTTCTTCCTTTATCTCCGGAAACATTGGATATTCATTTGGGAGTACATCCTGAATCCTTTGGGAAGAGTCGGGCGGTGACAGAAGAACCTTATATGATTTATGAACCGAATGTTTCTCTGGTTGCTGATCAATTGCTTCTCAACCTCGTTGAGACGATGTTTATTCAATCTTTGTATGAGCTTCGTGCCGCAGAATATTCGAGTCGTATGATTGCTATGAAGAGTGCAACCGATAATGCAAATAATATTATTAATAGTAAAACTCTTGAATTCAACAAAGTTCGCCAAGCCGTTATTACCCAGCAGATTGCTGAAATTGCCGGAGCCAGCTTCTAAATATATTTATTAAACTTTATTAACTTTTTATTTTTATGAAAAACTCACCACAAGGAAAAATCGTTCGTGTTGCCGGAGTTGTAGTGGATGTATACTTTCCAGATCACCTTCCTGAGAAATATGCCGCACTCCACACCACTCTCGATGACAAAAGTATTCTCACTCTCGAAGTTCAGAGCCATATGGGAGAAAATGTTGTTCGTACGATTTCTATGTCTACGACTGACAATCTTTATTGCGGACAGATCGTAGAAGATACGTTGTCGCCAATTATGACTCCAGTTGGACAGGAAGTACTCGGAAGAGTATTGAATGTTACTGGCGATCCAATTGACGAGAAAGAGCCGATTAGTGACAAAGCAGAAAGAAGGCCGATTCATGCTGAAGCTCCGAAATTTGTTGATCAAAATTCAAAAGTGGAAGTATTTGAAACCGGAGTAAAAGTTATTGATCTCCTCTGTCCTTTTATCAAAGGTGGAAAAGTAGCTCTCTTCGGAGGTGCTGGAGTAGGAAAGACAGTTATCATGCAGGAGTTGATCCACAACATCGCACTCGCTCATAGTGGATATTCTGTATTTGCTGGTGTGGGAGAACGAACTCGTGAAGGAAATGATTTGATTCATGAAATGACTGATTCTGGAGTGGTAGATAAACTGGCCATGGTTTTTGGACAGATGAGTGAACCGCCAGGAGCTCGTATGCGTGTTGCTTTGACGGGACTTACCATCGCTGAAAAATTCCGTGATGAAGGAAAAGATGTATTGATGTTTATTGATAATATTTTCCGTTTCACTCAGGCTGGGTCTGAAGTATCAGCGTTGCTCGGACGTATGCCGTCTGCTGTAGGATATCAACCGACTTTGGCAACTGAAATGGCAGCGCTTCAAGAGCGTATTACATCGACTCAAAAAGGATCTATTACTTCAGTTCAGGCAGTATATGTACCGGCAGACGATTTGACCGATCCAGCTCCTGCGACGACTTTTGCTCACTTGGATTCTACCGTTACTCTTTCTCGAAAACTTGCGTCTATGGGACTCTATCCTGCGGTGGATCCTCTCGATTCTACTTCGACAGCTCTTCGACCAGAAATTGTTGGAGTCGACCATTATGAAGTTGCCAATGCGGTTCGTTTGATTTTGCAACGGTACCAAGAGCTTCAAGATGTGATCGCTATCTTGGGTATGGATGAACTTTCTGAAGAAGATAAACTCACAGTATATCGAGCTCGTAAAGTGCAGAAATTTTTAACTCAGAATTTCCATGTTGCAGAACAATTCACAGGAACTCCTGGTGTATATTGCAAAATCAAGGATACAGTAGAAGCTTTCAAAGGAATTATTGCTGGGCAGTATGATGATATTAGCGAGGATCATTTTTATATGGCACAGGGGATTGACCAAGTGTTGGAGAGAAGCAGTGAGAAGGCTAAGAACTAAAAACTAAAAGTGAAATCCCGATAGGGGCCGGTCGGGATCCCGATTGAGATGACTATCGATAGGGGCCGGGAAACTAAAAACGTTTGTAAATTGGAAAACAAAAAATTGAAATATGCTGAAATACGCCCTTGAATGGTTATCCTGAATTTAATTCAGCCCCGACAGGAGAAGCCTCGGGAGATATGGCATCTCATCCTCATAAATTTTTTCACTTATTCACTTATAAACATTTTTAGATTTTAGATTTTAATTTTTCATTTTCATGACTTCTTTCCACTTTACTTTACGAACCCCAACAGACACTGTTCTTCATGGAGAGGCTCAGTCACTTCAGGTTGATACAGAAATCGGTCGGATGATCGTCCTCCCAGGACATGCAGCTCTGACGGGAACAGTACTTTTTTCCAAAATAGTTGTTGTTCATGGGGAAAAGACAGACTCGTATTATGTCAAAAATGGAATACTCTTCATCGGAAAGCAACAAGATACGGTAGAGCTTCTCTGCATGAACTGCGATCACACCTCTCAGCTCAACCGTGCTTCAGTAGAAGAATATCTCGCTACCATCAAAGAGCGTCTCAAAGACAGACAATCTCTCGGAGATTATCAGTTGAAATTTTTGGAACGTGAACAATTTGCTTTGGAGGAGCAAGTGAAAGTAGTGGGATAATCAACTTAAGATTGATGTTAGTTTGAACAAGCGGTTCCCATGTATTTTGCTGGGACCGTTTTTGTTGTGGTTGGGAGGGAAGTAGGTTCAGAATTTATTGCACTGGAGGTAAGTGCTGTGAGAGCTAAGTCTATTGCCGTGTATTTTTTTGTAATTTTTGTAATTTCTTTTCTGAGAGTATTGAGACACACTTTTACTCCAGGATGATCGGTATCAAAAGTACTTTCAAAGTGTTTGAAAGTACTTTTTAAAATTTCGAGCTTTTTATTGTTTGGTACTTTCAATACAAGAACGTACGTCGTCGTTGCAAATATTTCTGCAAGAGAATTCATTTTTTTGTAATTTTACTTTGTATTGTTTGAAGATCGACCAGTTGAGAGGGCTTATTTGTGGTTTCTATCTCTATATATCTTGAGATAATAATGCTGTGTAATTTTTCTTTGATTCCCCTCTCAAAGCGGCTACCTTTTCCAATAATAAATTTATTGCAAAAAGGTTAAATTCTGTTGGATTTTTAAAAGCTAGAACTTCATATTCTTCAACATATTCTCTTAAATCTAAGATGTGTAAATTTTGGACTTCGTCTTTGAATCTTATAAATTCTGACTTTTCTTCTAATTCTTTAATTATGACTTTTCTGAAAGTAAGGTTGTCGGATAACAGCTTGTCATTTAGTCGTTGTATAGACTTTTCATATTCTTTTATTTCAGGATGACTCATTTTTGCTATCGATGTGACCATACTGTCTCTTATCCCATTCATGAGTTCAAATTTTTCAGATTGAAGAGTTCTATTGTATTCATTTATTAGATTCCCAATCGAATGTATATATTGTTCGTGACTTTCAATTTGCTTCATATGTTTTATTTAAAAGATAATATTTCTGTATCAGTTACTAACGAACTTGATTTTTTTTATCTATTGAATTAAAACCTTTTACTTACTGAATTCTGATGTTCTCTCTGAGAGAGATGAGGTATGCTTCTATTTTTTCAACTGCGATTGTGAAGTCCATGTGACTCAGGGCTTCAAGTAAATTATCTATTTCCTTTAGTGGTATGTCCATATCATCTAACTCTCCTATCTCATTTTCTATTAAAGTTATTTTTGCTCTTATTTTTTTCAATTCTTCATTAGCTTCTATAGGATTATGATCTTTGTCTCGAAAATATGAGGATATTTTCAGCATTCGATCTAATAAAAAAGCTGTTACCGATAATCTTTTGAGTTCTGCCACAAGACATTTATTAAATATTAATTAAAAATTATCAGATAAATGTTATTGGGACAAGACTTTATCTGTTGCTAACTCCAAAGGTCAGGCGATGTCCGAATTATTTTTTAAGTCTGACTATGAGGTTATTATAGAATTAATGTGCAACCAAGATTTTTTTGATTATAAACCATGCTACCATATAATAGCCATCTTGTAAAGAAATTCCCCTCAACAACCACCTTACTTCGGTGTAATATACTACAACGAACAGTGAACAGATAACCGTTAACAACGTTGAAAATGAAAAATAAAAAAATAAAAGTATTTCTTGGTGTTGTATCTTCGTGCATTGTGCTCTTTGGTTTACTATTTTGGGAGTATCGAAACACGATAGTAGCTGAAGAAGTGATTCCTTTGAGTTCTATTTCAACGAGTATTCAGGATGAAAAAGTGATTTCTGATTGGGTGAAAGTGCCGAAGGGAGCTTTGGCTTTTGTGATGTCGTTTCAAGAGGAGCCTCAAGAAGTGGAAATACAATCACGGATGAAAGAGAAAAAATTGATTGATTGGGAGCTTTTGCCGATTGATGATGATTTGCGATCTCAGGATCCTCGAGAGTATACAAAGATGTTTTTTTTGACGGATACGAAGGAGATTCGGTATCGGTTATCAAGAGGTGAGGTGCCTGAGGGAGAATTGACGTGGATTATGAAGGAAGCGGGTAGCGGGTGGCAGGTAGCGGATAGTTCTCTCGGCATTGAGAAAGTAAATGCTCGAGAAGACTTGGATATTGTTTCTCGGGCAGAAGCTGGTCTTGATGAGAGTTTGAGATATATTGATCCGGATTCTCCTCCGCCGATTGCCCGTCAGATTGTGAATTTGGATCCAGAGTTTATTAAAAAATATGCCGATGAACTTTCTCTTTTGAAAACAGTGAGTAATGAAAATGGAAATAGAATGATTTGGCCCTATGAATATATGAAAGGAGCAACAAAAATTTTCATTCACCATTCTGCTGGACGGATGTTGGATTGTAGTAAAGATGAGGGGTTGGATGCATTTCGATCTATTTATCGTTATCATACGGTGAGCCGTGGGTGGGGAGATATTGGGTATCACTATGTAGTAGATCCTTGTACTGGGACGGTGTATGAAGGTCGTGCTGGTGGGGATGGAGTTAAGGGAGCCCATGTAGGAGCGTATAATACGGGATCGATTGGACTTATGTTGATGGGGAATTATTCTGAAGAAATTCCGAGTGAAATTGCTATTGATGCTTTGGGGGAATTGGCAGCTTTTGTGAGTGAAAAATATAATATTGATCCAACAGGTGAGAGTATGTTTCGTGGGGAGGAGAGAGAGAATCTTTTAGGACATCGTGATGTGAATACCACGAATTGTCCTGGGAATAATCTCTATGATGTTCTTGACGATATTCGTCGTATAGCGAAAAGGGAATTTAAGAAGCCAGCAGATTACTACGGAGATGATTCGGAGGTGATTACTCAGAGCGCTCCAGATGTTTCTGAATTTCAAAGCAAACAATATAATGCATATCCATTTTCTGCGAATGCGAATGATTTATTTTTACCAGCCGGGGAGTCCATTTCTGTCAATGTTGCTTTCAAGAATATTGGAAAGAAGGCTTGGAATTCCAAGACGTATCTTCGTATTGATGGAGATGTTGGGGTGTTAGGTTTCGGTGATGGGAGGAGCCAAAGTAATGTTGCAAATATTCTTGAATCTTCAGTTGCGAGTGGAGGATTAGGGACTTTTGAGTTGTTTATTCAGGTGCCTGAAACGGCTGTATATCACGCATATAATTTTCAAATACTCCCAGTTATCAATGGGACCGTTCTAGCGGAACATCCTATGGATTATAGGATTTTGGTGCGAGGGAATCCAGGATTCCATTCTTCTACTGCTTCTCAGGTGACTGAGTCAGAGTCTGATCTCGATTCGAATCGTGATTCTCCAAATAACTCAGTTTTTGTTGATGTCGGGGATGCTTCTGAGTTTGCTCCTTACATTTATAAGCTGGCGGAAGAAGGGATTGTTTCAAAAAACCTTTACTTCGAACCTACTCGTCCTGTCAAAAGAGATGAATTTGCTAAGTTGGTCAGTCGTGCCGCCAATCTCCAAGGAGGAGATGAAGCTTTTACGTATAGCGATGTTCCGTCGAGTAATGAATTTCGTAGTTTTATTGAATTGCTCCGTTCCAATGGGATTACTGCTCCAAAAGATACATTTTTCCCGCGGCATACTATTACGAGAGGAGAGGCGATAAAAATTCTTGTGAATGCTTTTGGGCTTACGGGAGATGACGCTTGGAATTTTCAAGATGTGGCAGGAAAAGTCTTTGAGCCATATATAAAAATTGCTTTGGCAAATGATTTGGTGGCGAAAAAGGATTTATTTTATCCGAATAACCAATTAACTCGAGATCAGGCATCTAAAATTATTTCTTTGGCCAAAAGTGTTTCAGGAAATCACGTGCTTGGGAGTGAAACGACGAACTCTGATTTTGTCGGTCCAGTTGCGTATGGTGACTTAGGACCTTTGATGAGAGTGGGAGTAGGGTTTGTGGCTCCTGAGATCGAAATTCAGGGAGTAGAAGATATGTATAATATTTATTCTGGATCTGAATTGCTTTTTCAAAATGTTTCTCATGCTTCTGGGAAAGTTCAGTATGTAGATGGAATGTATCAAGTTCGTGTGAATGCAGATGAGAAACGGGTTGATGGACCAGTTCGCTTCGTTTCAAATGATTCCGAAAATGGAGCCCTTCAGGTATTGAATTGGACACGTCCTCAGAATGAATATGATGGGAAACAAGATACTGCGTTTCGTGATGTGATTGAGTTGGTCAAAGAGGCTGATTCTGACAATCTCATTGTAGTAAACGAATTGCCTTTGGAAAAATATCTTTGGGGCTTGGCAGAACAGCCAAATGATATGCCTCATGAAAAAAATACCACTATTGCAGTGGCGGCCCGTTCGTATGCTTTGTATTACATCGAACATGGAGGGAAAACTCCAGGGAAGCCTTATTACTTAAATAGTTCTGCAAACGACCAAGTCTATCGTGGATATTTTTATGAACTTCGTATCCCTCGTTTTGTTGACGCTGTCCGATCTACTCGTGCTCAGGTTGTTACGTATCAGGAAAAGGTGGTGAAGGTGCCTTTTTTCTCTCAGAGTGGTGGATATACGATTACTCCAGGGATGGAGGATAATATTTGGAAACCAGAGAGTTTTCGATTTACTCAATCGGTTGAAGATCCATGGTCATGTGGAGGAACGTTTGCTGATATCGATCGAAAACTTCGTTGTCCAGAGAATATTCGTGGTCATCGAGTCGGGGTATCGGCCAAGGGAGCAGAGATGCAAGCGAGAGAAGGGAAGACATATGGAGAAATTATTCGATACTATTTGAAAGATATAGAGATAGTGACAAGGTATTAGCTATGAGGGATATATGAAAGAGCGTCACAGCATGTATTGACAAAAAAGCAATGCGTTTTTTTATTATATTTTTGTGAAATAAAAACTATGAGCTATGGTTGCTCATATACTCTTCCTGTTATATATATATTTATTGTGGAGTGTTTTGATATTTCAAAATAGAGGGCGTGATTTGTAAAGTGCATGAAATGCGAGTAGCCTACAAAGTATGGTTTTTAACCCATTCGAAATTTTTTTTTACAAAGTTCATGAAGCTTTCACTTTTTTTGAGCTCTTTTCTTTTTCTATTTGTATTTTTTCATTCAACTTCGGCACTTGCTGCTACTTCACCAATATTAGTCGGTTCAGAGACGTATTCTGTTTTAGCTGGTTCGACGGTGACGTGTACAGGAGCTACTACTGTCACGGGAGATGTTGGTGTGGCTGCTGGATCGGCCATTACTGGATTCCCTGCTCCATGTACGGTCAGTCCAGGAGCAACTCATGCGAATGATGCGAGTGCTATCGCAGCTCAAGCGGATAATTTAACGGCATTTGGTTCTCTTGATGCAGGAGCAAATGCGGATGCAAATTGTATCGGAGGGGTGTTGCCGACTGGGACTGATCTCACGACTCTTTCGCCTCTTGTTGCTGGATTGTATTGTTCTGCTGGCTCTTTCATATTGACGGGAAATCTTACTTTCACTGGATCTGGTGTGTGGGTCTTCAAGACCGTCTCAACGCTGATCACATCACCTGGTTCGTCGATTACCGGAGGAGATCCTTGTAATGTCTGGTGGAGAGTGGGGAGTTCCGCAACACTTGATACGACGACTTCATTCATGGGGAATATATTGGCACTTACAGATATTAACTTAAACACAGGAGCAAATTTGAATGGTCGAGCGATGGTGCAGACGGGACAAGTGGTTTTGGATGGGAATCAAGTAAATGGGCCGACATGTTTCGCAGATCTTCATGTGGTGAAGGTGGTAGTGGGAGGGACGGCTGTTGCTTCTGACTTTAATATTCATGTTACGTCGGGTGCTGTAGATGTCCTCAATAGTCCTGTAAGTAGTCCTCAGCTCGGAGTGGGAGGTCTTGGGACTTTGTATACTCTTCCTGCAGGAACGTATGCGGTGACAGAAGATGCGAATGCTTCTTATACAGCGAGCTTTAGTGGAATTTGTAATGGAACGAGTGCTGTTATTCTCGTAGCAAGTGCTGATGAAATTTGTACGGTGACGAATACTTTTATTGTCGTGCCTCCACCGAGTGGAGGTGGTGGTGGAGGGGGAGGACATTCTACCCCAATCATTCCTGTCATTGGTGTTACCAAAACTCCCTCCCCTTCATCGATCAAGGGAGAATCTGGCTCAGTAACATATAGTTATGTTGTTTGGAATGTAGGAGGGAAAAGGGCTCTGAGAGATATTACCGTGAAAGACGATAAGTGTTCTTCTCTCGTTTTATTGTCCGGTGATACTGATAATGACCAGAAAATTGATATTCTTGAAAAATGGAAATATTCTTGTACGATGGTTCTTTCTAAGACTACAACGAATATTGTCACAGCTACTGGATATGGAGATGATAGTCGTCATCTCAAAACAGTGGATACGGCAACAGCGACTGTTGTAGTTGGTTCGTTGAAACCAATGGTGAATATTGAAAAAACGCCAAGTCGTCTTACCCCATTTCCTTTTGGAGGAGGGAGCGTTACTTATACTTATGGAGTTACTAATCCTGGAGTTCTTCCGCTTTCAAATGTGAGATTGTCTGATGATAAATGTTCAAAAATTTCTTCGCCTTCCGGAGATGCAAATACGAATGGCTTGCTTGATTTAAATGAGAGATGGACCTATTCTTGTCAGATGCATATTTCGGTCACAACTCGGAATACGGTTGTGGTTACTGCTGAAGCAAATGGATTTATCGTTACGGACTCTGCCATTGCAGATGTATTTGTTGGAACGCCAGGACTTCCGAATACAGGGATCCCTCCTGAAGAGACTGTCCCTTGGAATATTGTTTTAGGGGCTGGAGTCTTTTTGATTTTGATGAGTGTTTTGTTCTTCCTGAAGAAAAAAAGAGCTTCGGTGTAGTATTTTTTGAACGATTTTTTATCGTCCAGTATTTCTACTTTTAACTCTATTTTATGCTCCAAGTAAACATTTTTGCTCCAGAATTTCAGCTTCCAGATGAGTCTGGGAAGATACACAGTCTATCAGATTATAGAGGGAAATATGTTCTCGTTTATTTTTATCCAAAAGATGATACTCCTGGTTGCACGAAAGAAGCGTGTGCTCTCCGTGATGTTCATGAACAATATCTAAAATCTTCTATTATTGTGCTTGGAGTGAGTACCGATTCTTCATCGAGTCACGAACAGTTCAAAGAAAAATTCCAACTCCCTTTCACTCTTCTTTCTGATGCTGATGGGAAGATGATTTCAATGTATGGGGCGCAAGGATCACAGGGGACAGATAGGATCTCTTACCTGATCAATCCAGAAGGACGTATTGTCAAAGTGTATGAGAAGGTAATCCCCGAACATCATGCCGGAGAAGTGATGGACGAAGTTCAAAAACAAATCCATACATCGTTACACTCATGAAAATAAAATCGCCATACTTATTTCTGTTTTCAGCTTTGATAAGTCTCAGTCTCTTTTGGTTTCTTTTTTCTCCTGCGTCTTATTCATCTGCAGAAGATTTATTTGTGGGACCTATTTTTATTATTGAGTCTCAGAGTCAATTCGTGGATATCCAAAATTCTCAGTATAAAGAGGCTATTACGTATATGTCTGAGAATAATATTGTACAGGGATATGAAGGAAATCGTTTCAAACCAGATGATTTGGTAACTCGCGCAGAATTTGTGAAAATTTTGATTCATCAAAAATTAGGATCTGAACCTCAGATTACAAATAAAAGCTGTTTTCCTGACATTGTAACAGTACCATGGTGGGACCGGTATGTATGCTATGCACAAGAGAAACATATTGTCTCTGGATATTCTGATGGGACCTTCCGTCCACAGGCATTTATATCTTTCAAAGAGGCTGCAAAGATTGTCCTGAATAGTATGCTGGGAGAGCAAATAGTTGAAGACAATGACCTTTGGCATGAAACTTTTTTAAAAATTCTTGATGAACGCAAAGCTATTCCTCCGAGCATATTAGGAATTAATAGTAATGTGACTCGAGGAGAATTAGCAGAATTGGTGTGGAGGCTTTCACAGGATAAAAGAGATCAAGAGTCGAAATCTTGGAAAAGTCTTCAGCCGACACATGCGGGACTTCCAGTACGGTTGAAAATCCCAAAGATTCAGGTGGATGCTTCTTTTGAATACTTGGGAGTCGGCTCTGATGGAGCGATGGATGCACCAAAAATTCCAGAAAATGCAGGGTGGTTTGATATGGGTCCTCGTCCTGGAAACGAAGGGAGTGACGTAGTGGTGGGACATTATGGCCCATGGAGAAGCGGAGCTGAATCTGTATTTAATGACTTGAATACGCTTCAAAGTGGAGACCTTGTTTTTGTCATAGATGATCTTGGTGAAGAAATTACTTTTGTTGTTCGTAGTTTACAGATATTTGATCCTCAGGCCGATGCCTCGGGAGTATTTGCCTCAGATGACGGGAATGCTCATTTAAATATTATTACCTGTGAAGGTATTTGGAATGCTGATTTGCAAAGTTATTCCGGGAGGTTGGTGGTATTTGCTGAGAGAAAATAAGTGTTTTTTTTTATAAACTATTGCCTATGAAAAATACGTTCAATTCAGGATTGTTATTTTATTCTCAATATCACTAACTCACTATTTATGAAAAATATTTTTAAAAAAGGACTAATCTTGGGAGGATTACTCGTAGCTACATCGTTGATCGGATCTGTAATGATCAAAAAAGCTGAAGGGCTTTCTGATGAATTTCAACTTGATCTGAAGCATTTAGCGAAACGATTAAAACTTAAATTGAAAACGTTGGAGGATATTACCAAAGAACAGTTTAATGAATTGGTTGACACTCTTGTGGCTGAGTATGTGAAAAAGAAGCCTTTGCTTGAGAAGGTGCAAGGAATCCTCGTTGAATCACTCAAAGATACTTGGAGCGAAATGGAAAAGGCGTATGCAGATGAACAATAAGTCCTAATGAACAGTGAACAAATGACAGAGAGCAATGTTCGAAATGATATATGAGAAACGTAATGCTGTTGTTTGTTTACTATCACTGATCAGTTATCACGACTTTCATCCATAATTCTTTTGGCTTGATATGCTGTGAAGATAATGATGAGAGTAGCGAGCACCACTCCCCAACTAAACCGCAAGTCGAGGAAAAGCATTTCTGTGATAATGGTCACGATGGCTGCAATATTAAACAGGATAGAAAGTGGTGCGGCTTCGATCATTCCTGATGCTATGTTCCAGAGAAGGAGAGGGAGAGCCGTGAATACGATTGATATGAGGCTGACGAGTAACCATTGGTGTTGGGTCCATGTTCCGAAATTTCCTATGTCGATAAATGGAAGAAGGAGGATGCTTGTTCCTAAGAAAAAATAAAACATGAGTTCATGGGGGAGAGTTTTTGAAAGTCTCCGTACCTCAGAGCTCATGAGGAGATAGAGTGCAAAAGTAATACTGGCGATAGTGACGATGATGTCTCCGACATTTCTTGAATACGAAGAAATGGCGGTTTGATTTGGGTCGAATATGAGGAGAGTAGATCCAATTGATCCAAAGGCAATGAGGAGAAACAGAGTGGAAAGTTTTTTGTTTTTTATTACGTCTTGAAATCTTTTTCGAAGCAGTAATACTCCAAAAAGTACTACAAAAAGAGGCGACAGAGTTTCGATAATCATGACATCAGAGGCAAACGTATAGTTCAATCCCCAATGGTAAGTAAATATGTTTCCAAAAAGTGCAAGAACAGCGAGTATGAAATAAATATTTATTTTTGGTTTTTCTTGAGGTGTTTGAATCCATTTTCTCGATATGATTGTTGCTATTCCAAGGACGCAGGCTGAGCCGAGTACTTTCACAAAGGCAATATTAAAAGTGTTTACTTCATTTGAGATAAGCATACGAATAATAATGGGCTGTATTCCCCAAATGATAGCTGCCAAGCTTCCAGCGATATATCCTTGTATTATTTTTCTATTCACCATAACGATATTGGTAATATTCTGTGAAGCTCGTTCCTGCGATGATGATAATAAAAGAAAGGATAAATATCCAATGGAATGGGAGGTCGAGATATATCTTTTCTGCTACGAGGAGTAGGCTTATAAATATATTCATAGTCATGCAGGTAATCCAGAGCCTGTGAACCTTTGTTATTTCTGTGATGAGGTGTTTTGATACATTTTGGAAAAAATATGTAACTCCGATGGAAAGCATTCCTCCTAATATGAAATATAAGGGGAGATATTTCCAATGACTTAAATCCATAAAATATAGAATAAATGGCTGGCTTATCCAGTAAAAGAGATTGGCAAAAAATAAAGTTTGAATTGCGATGCTTCTTTGCTCTGTTGTCTTTTGAATTTTTACTACGCCTTTTATCTTTGGTATATTCTCGAGAAAGTTTTTTAACTGTTGGAAGTTGCTGATACGAATTCGTATTTTGAGTAATGCCATGTTGCAGCTTTTGTTTTGTGTTTTGAATCCAAGAATGTTGATATCTGAAGATTTTGCTACGTTCCCTATATCAGCAAGGAGCCCGTTTCTGTTATGAGAGATGATTCGTAAGAAAATTTTCTCTCCTGCTGCTGACTTTCTTCCAAGAGTAAATATTTTGTAAATAAATGAATGATTTGGGAGGTATTGCTTCTCGTAGAGAGCTTCAAGTATGTCATCGACATCGATACTTCCTTCACCGAGACATTTATATATTTCTAAAGGGTTTTTTTTGTGGAATGCTTCTAAAATTTTATACCATTGTTTTTTTGAAATATAAGGTTCTCCTATCAGTTCTATTTTTTGCGAAAGCAGTGTTTTTCCTCGTTTTATTTTTTCTATTATGGGGAAATGATTGAGATATTTCCTGATATACTTCTTCGCTAGATTGGTTTGAGCTATTTGCAGCCAAGCACTACTTGGACGATTTTTTTTATTTGTTTTTACATTCACTACGCTTCCCGTCGTGAGGCGAAAATCCATAGTCACGGGTTTGTCATTTACGAGTGCCTGTTCAAATGTATTGCCGAGTTCTGAGTGTACGGCATATGCGAAATCGAGAGGAGTAGAACCTTTTTTCAACTTGATTACATCTCCTATCGGAGTGAAAACAAAAATCGATTTCTCGAGAGTATCGAGGCGGAGTGTCTGCATAAACTTCTCGCTGATAGTTCCTGAGTGGATCGTGGCAAGTATTTCATCGAGCCATGTTTCTTTGCTTTCAACTGCGCCAGTGCTGATTCCATATTCAGCTTTTTGGTTCATCTCTTCTGTCCGGATAAGAAATTCCAAGACACCAAATTCACTAAATACTTTTGTATGAATGCTTTGGTAATGGTTGTTTTTTGGTACTGAGATATAATCTCGGAATTTTCCTATCTGAGGTTTCCACTGAGAATGTATGATCCCAAGGAGGTTGTAACAATGTGGAATAGAGTCGGTAACTACAAAAAAGGTGTAGGTTTCATGAACGTTTTCAAATGGGATGTTGTCTCTCGTAAATTTTTGGTAGATTCCGAGAATGCTTTTTTTTACTGGGATAAATTGGCAGGGAATATCCATTTTTTCTGTGCACTGTAAGATTTTTTTACTAATGATGTTTTCATTTTTTTCATGAGTTTTTTCATTTGGGTAGAGTCTCTGTGTAATTTCTTGATAGGCCTCTGGATAGAGTTGTTTGGAACAAAGATCTTCGAGTTGGGTTTGAATTTTCCATGCACCGATGAGGCGTGAGAGTGGGACGTAAACTTCGAGTGTTTCGCGAGCGATTCTTTCTTGTTTCTCTGGTCTTACGAAGCCAAGCGTTTGCATATTGTGGAGCCTGTCAGCAATTTTTATCAGGATGACTCTTTTGTCTTTGGTCATGATGAGAAGCATTTTTTTGAGACTCTCTACCTGAGCTTCTTGCATGTTATTTTGATACTGCATTTTTGAAAATTTGGTTACTCCGTCAACGAGAGTTTTTATGGTTGGGCCAAATAGTTTTTCAATGTCTTGAAGTGTTTTTTCAGTATCTTCAGGGACATCGTGGAGTAGGCAGGCTATAATGGTTTCTTCGTCCGCCAAAGAATTGGCAAGGATCTGAGCTGCGGCTAAAGGATGAGTAATGTATGGTTCTCCTGACGATCTTTTTTGATCTTTGTGTGCTTCTTTTGCGAACTCAAAAGCTTCTTCAATTTTTTTGATATTACATTGAGGAAGATAGGACTGGATAGTCTTGATAAGCTTTTGAAGATCAGAAGTCACAAAAAAGAGTAAAAAACTAAAAGCGGATTATTGAGAAGAAATCTATTCCTTTTTCCCGTTTTCTAGACTGTGTCCTTGTATGTATTTTTCGAGAAGTTTTTGAAGAGTCTGTGAGATATTTCTGCTCACTTCTACGAGATCGAGTGGGACTGGGGCGTTTGGGTAGAGGTGTCGATATGTCTGGAGAATAGCTTCAAAAAATTTACTGAGAGAGTCTGGATGGAGAATGATATTTGAGAGGGTTCTTTCTGGATTTTCGTACCCTGCTTCTTCAAGATGTTGGAGCCATGTAGCCAGTTGTAATGCTTCTTGGTGGGTATGAAGGACGAGTTGCGTATGGTATGATTCATCGATGTCTTGAATGTTGTAGAGAAGCTCTAATCCAGCGATAAGAATATATGGAGAATGATTGCGGGCGAGTGCAGTGTTTAGGCTACTCAACAAGAGTGTATCACTTCCTCCAGAGTTGGCGAACCGGATGAGAAATTGGATAATAGAATCTTCTTTTCTTCGAACTTTTCCTTCCTGTTTTTTCATCTGTTGTTTGACTCCAGCGGCACGTGCTGCTTGAGCTTTCATTTCTGCCAAACGTTCATTGACGGAGGCATCAGACTCTTTCCCTCCAGGGATGTCTTCGCCGGCACTTTCGGAAATTGAGTCGGACATGGGAATGATTAGAAGGTCTGGGCTCTGATATCTAAGGTGTGAGAGTTCAAAGAGAAGAGATGATAGATTATAATTATGAGAGTATTTTACATCTGTAACAGATGCTATACAAATTGTATATTACAAGCTTTTTGTCATATATAAGTCTTCTAGTTCGTATCCATATTTTCTGTAATATTCTCGTGTTCCTATTCCAGAGATGACGGCAATTTTCGAGAGTCCATATTCTTTTTTAGCAATGTTTTCAGCGATTTCGAGAAGTTGTTTTCCGAAACCTTTGTGTTGAGTAGCTTCAGTTTTCTTTTTTCCGATAGGGACGACTTGTCCATAGGTATGGAGTTCGCGAATCAAGGCACAGTCTTGGAGTTCTGGCATGAAATGTTTCTCTCCTGAAAATACTTGTGAAGGTATTCGAAGGCGCACAAATCCAAACAATGTTTCTGTTTCTGGATGAATATATTCTATAAAATACTCTTTTCCATCACTGGCTTCGTATTCTGTTTGTCTTAAGACGATTTGATCATCTGGAATTTCTCGAAATCCGACTTCTCTACATCGAATGCATTTGCATGTCATGCCTCGCTCTCTCATTCGTTGGTGAACGACTTCTCGTATATTGGTAATGGTGTTTCCAGAAACAATATCATAGGCAGGGATATCTCTTCCGAGTCTCATGACCCGACAGTAATTTGGAATATATTGCTTCGAACGAATGAGAAGTTCTATGACTTCTTCATCGGTATAGCTGTAATGCCGATTCTCGTCTTCCCACATTTTTAATTCTGAATGTTCGACGACGACACAGGGATAGACCTTGAGCATGTCTGGTTTGAGTCTTGGATCTTCGAAAAGAACTTTGAACATTTCTTCATCCTTTTCAATCGTTGATCCAGGGAGGTTTGGCATAATATGATAGTGAATTTTGTACCCAGCGTCCTTCAATATTTTCGTTGCATTATACACCGCTTCCATATCGTGACCTCGTTTGGTTGCATCGGAGACATCCTCAAAGACGGTTTGGACACCGAGTTCAATTTTTGTTGCACCGAGCCAACGCATATGAATAACTTCCTTCTCGTTGACACAGTCGGGGCGGGTTTCCAGAGAGAGACCAATACAACGATGCTCACTTGTTTCATTCACTATCTGGGCTTCCTCGATGGTTGCAGAGCGTTTTCCGTTGAGTCCTTCGTACATCCTTCGAATATATTCTTCGCGATAGGGTTTTGGATAATTTTGCCATGTGCCACCGAGGATAATGAGTTCATTTTTTTCAGTGTTGTGTCCCATCATTTCGAGAGCTCGGATTCGAGTATATACCTGCCTTTTGGCATCCCAACGATTCAAAATAGCTCTCATCACTGCTGGTTCTCCTGAGAGATATGACTTTGGCATGCGAGCTTCTGTTGGGCAATACACACACTCTCCTTGGCATGGCCATGGCTTGAGGAGGATGGTGATGGCAGTAATTCCTGAAATGGAACGAGTTCTTTGTTTTTGAAAAAGCTGAAGTATATCTGGATTGACTTCATATTTCCCTTCTTCGATTCCATCTTTGTACCGTTCCAAAAGAAGCATGCTATTGGGAAGATACCTTGCTCGTCGTTTTCGCTTCTCAAGCTCTTTCTTGTTTTCCGGCGGGTTGAGCAGGAGTGATTCGAGGAAGAGTTCGGTTTGTTCTTTGATGTTGGTGAGGATAGTGAGCATGGGAAGATAATTAACAGAGAACAAATAACAGGTAAAAAAGTTTTAAGTTTTGAAATAAAAGTTGTTTTCTTGTATTAATGCTTTGTGTTCATTCTTTGTGTTTCATCTTTTCACTTCTCATTTCTCACGTTGTTCACTGTTATTTGTTCGTTGCTCTTCCTATGATATCACAGAATCCTTACGATCGCATCGCTCAACGATTTTCTCAAACTCGTCAACATGGGTGGAAGGATTTTGAATTTTTTCGACCATATTTACAAGAGCATATTTCTATTTTGGATGTGGGGTGTGGAAATGGACGTCTGATAGATTTTTTGGAACCGTACGTCCGGGAGTATGTAGGGATTGATACTTCGGAGGGGCTTTTGAAAGAGGCGGAAATGAGATCAGAGATCAGAAATCAGATCCCGATAGAAGCCGGTCGGGTCCCGAAAGGGGAAGCATCGGGATCCCGATTGAGACGATTGTCGATATGGGTCGGGAATCCCGAAATGAGCAAAGCGATAAGGGTCGGGAAATCAGAAATAGTACATTTTGAGAAGATAAGTATGGTGGACTTTGTTAGGCTTGATTCATTTGATGCTATTTTCTCGATTGCTTCTTTTCATCATCTACAGACCACAGACCACAGACTACAGACCTTAAAGAACTTCCATCGCTCACTCAAGCCAAGCGGCTACGTTTTCATGCTCGTCTGGAATCTTTGGCAACCAAAATATTTCTGGAAGTACCTCCGAGCTTTTTTCTTTGGCAGGATTTTTGGTCATGGGTTTAAAATGATTGAAGTTCCTTGGAAAGATCAGAATGGTAAAGTGCTTGCAGACCGTTATTATTATGCATTTTCGAAGCGGGAACTTGAGAGATTGGCAATGAAATCTGGTTTTTCTATCGTTGATTCTGCCTATATTCGTCAAGGAGAGGTTTCTTCAGAGCCTAAAAAAGCTTATAATATTGGCATCATCCTCCAAAAAAAATAATTATGGAATTCGCAATCGCTCCTACTCGTCAGCAAGTATTTTCAGAACATTTTCCTGATGCTCCGAAATTTCGTTGGAAGCAAGTTGAGCAAGCGTTATTTCAAGATCGCGTCCGAGGGTGGAATGATGTCTCATCTCTACCGAAAGAAGCGAGAAGTGTCCTGAATGATAATGCTTCTTGGATTACTCTCGAGGAGAAAAAGATTTTCTTAAGTAAAAACAAAGATACTCACAAGGCTATTTTGAAAACCTATGATGGCTTGTTGATTGAAACGGTTCTCATGGCAAATAGCCGTGGTCATTGGACTATTTGTGTTTCTTCTCAGGTGGGATGTGCCATGGGATGTACTTTTTGTGCGACGGGGACTATGGGATTGAAACGGAGTCTTTCTTCGGATGAAATCATTGATCAGTATCGTTTCTGGATGTACTTTTTGGCAGATAATTTCAAAACTCCGGAGATGATTAGTAATGTCGTGTTTATGGGGATGGGAGAGCCATTGATGAATTATGAAAATGTGAAGAAGACGATTCAGAATTGGTTGCAATATACAGAAATTGGGAAGACCCATATTACGGTATCGACGGTGGGAGTGATCCCGGTGATGGAAAAAATATTGATTGATCCAGAATGGCCGGATGTGCGTATCGCTATCTCTTTGCATAGTCCCAATGCCTTGAAAAGAAAAGAAATTGTTCCAACGACGATCCCTGGATTTCATGATACGTTAGCAGATTGGGCGAAGCGATATGCAAAGGCCTATCCAAGTCGGAAGAATCATATTACCTATGAGTATACTTTGCTCAATGAGGTGAATGATACTCCACAGAATGCGCATGAACTCGCAAAATATATTCTCACTACTAGTGTGAGTAAGATTAATGTCATTCCTTATAACCCTGTTTCTGGGAAAGTTTTTTCTCGTTCACAACAAGATCGTATTGATATTTTCAAAGATATTGTTTCGACCTATGGGATTACTATTACTCAAAGAAGGACCATGGGTGATGATATTGCCGCGGCCTGTGGACAATTAGTGACTTTGGGTGTATAATTCATCGACTCAATACTATGGAGAAAAAATTCGATCACATCTTGAAACCTTTTTTGGCGGAGAAGCTGAAGAATCATTTGATTCCGGTGCATACCATCTTTGATATTATTAATGAGGCAGCAGATCGTTATGATCGGGCGAATACTGATGAAGAGATTGTGAAGGTGTTGGATGCTTTGAGTCAGAAATTTCAAGAAGTTCATGAATTGGCAGAAAACTTTCACTATAAGCAGAGTGCTGAACATCAGAGAGACCTCGACCGAAAAGTATCAGATGTTATATCCTATTTACTTACCTCAGACGAATCTCAAGCCTATAATCTAATGCAAATGGTGAGAGATAAAAGCATTACTCTTGAAAAACTACGACAGGAATTTCCTTCATATTTTTAACAGATTGTTATGGATAGAACCCCGCCTTCTTCAGATGGTAGAGTGCCTAGAGATGAGTATATTATTTCAAAGGGCGCTTATAATCAGGCCGAACAAGAGTCTTTGAGTAGAAGGAATACAGAGCAAGATGAGGGGGATGAAGAAATGGAGAGAGATTTAAATAGTACAGCAAGTATTCCAGCAGTTCGAGATAAATGGTATCAACGAATTTTTTCAAGGAGGAGGGTAGCTGTTGAACCAGTAGTTTCTAACCAAGCTCCTCAGAGTTCGGATTTTGATTTAGCTCATGATCTATTTTTTGATGATGGCCACATTAGTGCTACCGCGGTAGCTAGAGCATATTCTCATGGCGAGGACCAAACAACAAATCATCATGGGCATTCGGACTCTAGCCATGGAACACATGGTTCTACACATCATGCGGATGGTGGTCATGGAGGGCATGATTCTGAGCATCATTCAGGCGGTGATCATGGAGGACATGATTCTGAACATCACTCTTCCTCACATGCTTCTGTTCCGAGTTATTTCAACTACTCAATGGAAAATCTGCCTGGGTCCGTGAATATAGATAAAGTTGCTGAAATGAAAGCAGGGATGTTAGATCAGCTGAAAGCTCAAGAAATGTTGTCTTTCATTGAGACTATGAAATTACATGAAGGAGATGTAGCCTCTCGATTTCAGGATTTTCAATTTGCAATCCTCCCTCCATTTGGTGGAAAGAATTGGAGAATTGTAGTAGTAGGAAAACAGGAATTTAGCCCAGTTGATGAACTAGACTTGATGAAGGCATTGAACAAACAATACAAGAGCTTAGATTATAAATTTACTCTTAAAAGAGATTCATATCGTGAAGATACGCTTACCGATTCTCATGAAAGAAAATTGAAATTGGATCCAGGATATCTTATTCCAGTGGAAGCGGTGGCTGATAACGAACTCATTGAAGCGGTTCGTATTCAAACGGGCTTCCCGGAAATTGTCCATCAGGATTGGTATAAAATGGAACAGGTGAGGGATCTTCCAGTTCCCCCTTCTCTTGCTTTACTTTTGGATGGTCAGAGTCGATACAAATCGCATGTATTGGATTTGGAATCAAGAATGTTAGCTGAGACCGGAGTAGCTCGCAATGCTTTGAGAGTGCAGTGGGAGCAGGCAAAGAAAGACTTAAAGAGTTACACGAATGATCTTAGTGATCAGATTAATACTGGTTTGGAGAGTTCTTTTCTCCGTCTCCATAAGTTTATCCAAGATGTTGTAATTTCTGAAACGAATCCTCGTAACGAAGATATAGTTTGGGCTCAGCTCACAGAGAGTTTTAACTTGATTAGCCGAGAGGTGGAAGCGATCAACGCTAGTTTTGGAGGGTTGCCCTTTTTGGAAGGCATGCAGATGAGGAATATTCTCGGGGAAGCTCGTGATTTGATTGGTTTTTCAGGTCCGGCAGATCCAGAGAAGAGACAAAAAATTAAGATGGCGCTTGATATGCAGTTTCTCCAAGCAGCTCGATATTTGAAAGGAATTCAGGCACTTATGACTCGTCAAGAAGCAGAATTTCGACCGTATGATATGTTTATAAGCTCAGAGATGCAGAATATTTATTTTGGTATTCCTGATAGTGGTTGGAAGAGTGCTCCGGTGGCTGAGGAAGAACAGGAGTTGAGAGATTCTACGAGAGAGGCATCCCGGACACGAAATTTTACAGCACAAGAAATTGCTGCTCGAGATGCGGCGTGGGCTCAGCAACTGGCAGAGAGGGAAATAGCTGGCAGAGCGCCGGTTTTGTCCAAGAAGCAGTTAGAAGATAGGGTGGCAAATTTTGAGAAGGCTATAGACGAATACTCGCAGAGGAGAGATGTTATGCCAGAAGGGCAGGAAAAAAATAATCTGATTGCCCATATTAATAAACTTATATTGGATTGGAATAAAGCGAAGGGTGATTTGCAAAGAGCAATATTGGAAGGTGCTCATGAACCGGGGCAACCTGAAACAGAATTAGAAGGCTCTCATGAACCGGTTCAGCCTGAAACAGAATTTTCAGAACTTGATTCGCTCAATAAGAGCCAGCTTATGGCTAGATTTAATTCAGTTCAACATGAAGTTCAAGATCTTGAAAAAAGTAAACATGGAGTTAGTCTTGCTGAGTTGAAAGGGATAAATAAAAATATAGAAGTACTTGAAGCTTTAAGGCAACAGCTTTTGGATAGAATTAATTTATTTCCAAAAAGCTCGGAAGTTGGGGTATTAAAGGTTGAGGATGAAACAGAGGATTTTACAAAACTTGATTCGTTCGATAAAGCAAAACTTGTAGTCACATTTAATGTAGTTCAAAAGGAGATAAAAGAGCTTGAGAAAAAGAAGAATGGAGCTACGTATGCGGAGATACATACCGTGAATAAACACCTGAAAGAACTCGAAGCTTTGAAGCAAGAGCTTTTGAATAGGATTAAGTCATCTCCGGAATCTGTGCTTCCAGAATTGACTGTAGAGGAATCTTCACCACTCAATTCAGCGGATACCGGCGGTGGAGAGCCGCTACCACCAAAACCTCTTAGTAAAGACTTGAATGAGCCTATAGCTGAGTATAAATCAGATAAGTCTAATATGGTGAAGGTGAATCCAGAAAATCTGAAAATAAAGAAAGATTCATTTAAGAAATTACTTGATAGTTTATCAGGACTTCAAAGTCAATATAAAGACAATCCTGCTTTTCATGAATTGCTTTTGAAAGTTTCTTTCGTGAATGTTTGTTTGGCTTATTTGGGGAAGGCAGATGACAATGACAAATCTCAAGTTCAGTTTTCTACTCTCCTGAGTAGTTTCTTGGAAAATAATCCTGCGAGTCCATCTCTGCAAAAGCAATTCTATAGTCTTTTCAATAGCGGGATGCTTCCTATTGCTATAGGATCTACCCTCATGAAAGGGCCTGTGATAGATCTAGAAAAAGAGGTAAAGGAATTCCTTCAAAATCCTTCTACTCTCGGTGTAATTCAAATTTCTGTTCAGGATAGTCGGGAAAAAACAGTAGATGCTGAAAAAGGAGCTCAGTTAGCTGGTCTTGTACAGTCGTTACAGGGAGGAGCTCATTTAGGTGGTCTTGTACAATCGGTAGTAGATCATAAAGTTGCAGTTGGGGAAGCTGCTTCAAGGCGGGACGAAAGATTCCAAGAAGAAAATGGTCTACCTCCCTCTCCAGAGTTTGAGTGGGATTATTCTCCGGAGTATAAATCTCTTACTTCTGTTGATCAACAAATTATGAAGAAGATTCCTCCTAAATACATAAATCTTAGAAATGATATAAAATCGGGTTTTGATTCTAAAATCATGCTTGATCATCCAGAGGAGAGTCCTAGTAACCTTTCTGGTTATGTTCTATATATAGACCCAAAAGATTCAAGAAGGGCTTTATTTACTCTAAGTCATAACAATGTGGCTCAGAGAATGTCTCTAAGACAATATCGAACTCGTTTACTTCCTGCTTTTGATATACAGAATATGGATGATTTTGAAAGTAACTTTTTTAGTAAATCTGACCGTGGAGGTTATAGGGTTGTCACAATTAATCCTGGTGAAGCACATTTAGTTGGGGATAAGTGGATTATAAATAGAAAATCAGAAATCAGAATTGATTGGTAAGCTACTTTTTTATTATTTCCATGAAAGTCATCCTCGGTCTCTCTGGCGGCGTCGACTCAGCAGTTTCGGCATATCTTTTGAAAGAGCAAGGATATGAAGTGATTGGCGTGTTTATGAAAAACTGGGATGAGACGACCGGACTTATCTCTGGTGATTGTCCATGGAAACAAGATCGACTTGATGCCATGAAAGTAGCTGCTTTTTTGGATATTCCCTTCCATACCTATGACTTTTCGAAGGAATATGAAGAGGAAATCGTGAACTATATTTTTTCAGAATATGAGAAGGGGCGGACACCGAATCCGGATGTTTTGTGTAACCCGAGAATTAAGTTTCCGATGCTGTGGAAGGTGGCGAAGGAGTTGGGGGCGGAGAAGATTGCGACGGGGCATTATGTACAGAGGTCAGAAATCAGAAATCAGAGATCAGAACGTTTAGAATTAGGAGTTATGGAATCAGAGTTAAGAGGTGAGGGAACAATTTATCAACTTCTCGCTGGGAAAGATTCATCAAAAGATCAAAGTTATTTTCTATGCCAGCTGACTCAGGAAGATCTTTCTCGTTCTCTATTTCCGATTGGTCATTTATTGAAGTCTGAAGTGCGCGAAATCGCTCAAAAAATAGGTCTCCCAAATGCGGAGAAGAAAGATTCTCAAGGCTTGTGTTTCATCGGAAAAGTCGATCTTCCAACTTTTCTGCAGCAAAAACTCCCGACGAAGGAGGGCCCTATTGTTCTCATTCCTCCAACCTTTGACCTCCAGTCTTTACACTCTCAGACTTCAGACCTCAGACTTCAGACCTTAGGCGTTCACCACGGAGCCTGGTTCTTCACCATCGGTCAACGGAAAGGGCTCGATGTCGGTGGCACCAAACAAGGTCTCTATGTTCTCGGCACAGACGTGAAGACGAACACAGTGTATGTCGGGGAGGGGGAAGATCATCCCGGTTTATTCAAGAAGACTCTTCATGTTGCGAAAGATGATATCCATTGGATTCGGGAGGATATAAAAATGGAAGTAGGAGAAGAGAGAGAATACTTGGTTCGTATCCGATATCGTCAACCACTGCAAAAAGCTACTTTAGAAATGACTTCCGAGGGATTGAATATTCATTTTGATGAACCACAAAGAGCCGTGACTGCTGGGCAGTTTGCGGCGTGGTATGATGGAGAAGAACTCCTAGGAAGTGGAGTTATTTATTTGATTTAGTGTCCTCCGTGCGAAGAAGTATTGAGATGATCTGCATCTTTCTTTGGGAAGAGAGTGTTGAGAGTGACAGTTAAGCCAGTTCCTATCGTGATATTTGAATGATGTAAATTGTACATGCCATCAGCATGTGCATATATTCCGTCTATTAGTTTCCAATACATACCTCCTCCGATCAGTGGCGAAACTGTAAAGTTTTTTCCTGTATTTTGATGATTTGTATTTTCAGATATACCCAATCCAATTACTGGACCTGCTCCAATATTCTTATTCCCATATTCTATGAACATACTTGTTTCTGGACCATGCTTTGATCCCCCTACATTAAGACCCACTGTAAGTTCTTGTTTCTCAGTAGTAGGAAAAGCTACTCCAAATGTCGCTCCACCTCCTAAGTTGTTTTCATGTCCTCCCGATGTTACAGACATAAATCCTCCGACTTCTCCATGAGGCTTGTGTTTGATTGGGCTTTTTTCATGGTCAGTTTTGATATGGCCAACTGAATCAGCCCCTATTATAGCAGCTATTTTATCATGAGTTTTCTCTATGTTGAGTTGTGCCTGAGCAGCTTGTGATCCACCAAGAAGTCCAAGAACCATTGTAATGCGTAAGGCTGCCTTTCTGAGATGTGGTTTTAAAATAGTATTCATATTTGTCAAATTAATCATTATCCTATTGTATCTCGAATGGTGGAAAAAGTCAAGGGTTTATAGTTTTGGTTTTCTTTATTTCTCCTTACAATTGAGGTACTTTTTTTGCACTCATGTCATTATACTCCTCTTCAAAAAATCAGTCCAGTGTCTTGGGAAAACCTCTTCAAGCCAAGAAGTCTTTTGGTCAACATTTCCTTGTTAATAAAGGAGTGCTTCAGAAGATTATTGATGTGTCGGAGATTCGTTCTGAAGATACGATTCTGGAAATTGGTCCTGGAACAGGACTTTTGACTCGCGAACTCCTTCAAGTTTCCAAAGAAGTTTATGCTTGTGAGGTAGACAGGGATTTGATTGCAGATCTCAAAAATATTTTTTCAGGAGTAGAACCTTTTCATTTGATTGAAAAAAGTGGACTGGTGTACGAGCCTTCTTTTGCAAAATATAAGATTGTTGCCAATATTCCTTATAATATTTCCGGACATTTTTTCCGTCATTATTTAGAAGAAACCAAGTGTCGGCCTGAGAAGATTGTCGTTATGATTCAGAAAGAAGTAGCGACAAAAGCTTCTGCCAAAACCGGCGATACGAATTTACTCAGTCTTGGCGTTCAACTCTTTGGGAAGCCAAGGATTGCGTTCTTGGTAAAGCCAGGATCTTTCAATCCTCCTCCGTCAGTTGATTCAGCGGTTCTTGTCATTGATGTATATGAGAAGCCACTCCTTCCTGAAGAAGATATTCCAAAGTTTTTTGAATTGGCTCGACAGGCTTTTCAACATAAGAGGAAACAACTGCGTGTTTCATGGAAAGATATGATTTCGCCCATTGTTCTTCAGAAATTAGAAGGAAGTTGGGATTTGAATCGAAGACCGGAGTCTCTTGGAGTGGAGGAGTGGGTTGAGCTTTATAAAAGTTTGTATTCGTAATTGTAGGGATAGGTCATCAAGCCCTGTCCTATGAATGAATGGATTTTTGAATTACTTCCAACACTATTTTCATTTTCGATCCGAGAGATCCTTTTACGAGAACAAGATCGTTCTTTTTTATTTTTTGAGCAATATTTTGAGAGGCTTCCTTTGAAGATTCGTAGTGCATGGCTATATTTTTGAACTCACCAGGGCCGGAGAGGAAAGCATTATAGGCAATTTTCATTCTTGGACCACAGAAGATAACGAGATCGAATCGATGTTGAAGAGCGTAGAGTCCGATTTCTGTGTGAGATTCTTGTTCGAGTTCTCCGAGTTCGAGCATATCACCGATTATAGCAATTTTTCTTCCTTGTGTCGGAAGGTCTTTGAGCGTATCCAGAGCTGCTTTCATAGAGGCAGGACTGGCATTGTAACTAGAATCTATTACGTATGATTGGTTTATTCCTTCAATGAGTGTGAGACGACCTGAGAGATTTCGGAAGGTTTTGAGTCTTTGAGCAATCTCATTAGCAGGGATTCCGAGTTTGCGTGCTACGGCCCAAGCAGCGAGGACCATATACATACTATGTTTACCGATAATGTGTGGGAGGTGTACTCCGTGATGCTGACCTTCATCTTCGATAATTCCCTTGAGTCCAACGAGGGAGTTTTCTACTCGAGTGGCTACGATATCTGCTTTCGCATCAAAACCGAATGTCTTGACCCAACAATTGTTGGGAGCACTATGAATCATATTTCGAGTGTATTGATTGTCATAGTTAACAACTCCGAGACCATTTCTTTGGAGATTTCTGATAAGTGTTGCTTTTTCATAGGCAATGGCGTCGATGGTTTTGAAGAACTCTATGTGTGCTGGTTCTACGGCTGTTACTACTGAAATATTTGGAGGGGTAAGATCGGTGAGAACTTTTAAATCTCCTGGGTATTGCGCTCCCATTTCAAGCACGAGGACTTCATAACTTTTTTCACTTATTTTACTTCTCTTCCATGCTTCTTGAACCGTTTTTATCCAACCCCATTTGCTGGTTGCTGGTGGGAGTTCAAGTATAGTGAGGGGAAGTCCGAACTCTGTATTGAGATTTTTCTCTGTTTTTAAAATATGAAAATATGGCTCAATAACATGAGCAATACATTCTTTAGTTGAGCTTTTCCCTACACTTCCGGTAATACCAATAATGATAGGTTTCCATTTCTGAAGTCTTTTTCGAGCACAGTACTGGAGAATAAGGAGGACGAGTTTTTTCATAAGAGATGACAAACAATTGTATCTCGTATAGGATAGATGAGCTTTGGTTTGGATTCAATCTAAATGTTAGTCCTTGTAAATTGATTTTTAATAACTTACTTGTGGCTTGTAGTCTTGGGACTTGTCACTTAAACATTTCTTTATGATTCTTCGTCATTTTTGGAAATCGTTTCGCAATACAATATTCATTGGGATAGTAATTTTGTTTTTCGTGGCATTTATTATTTGGAATCTCGGGAGATCTTTGGTCGTATCAGATACTCGGATATTTTCCGATGTTATTTTGGTGCCAAGTGGTGGAGGTCAGGAGCGTATTGATATGGCGATTGAATTGTATCAGCAAGGTTTTGGAAAGAAGATTTTGGTGAGTGGAAAAGCGGATGATGAAAGATCTCCTTCGAATGCAGAAAGTATGTATCACTATGCTCTTCGTAGAGGAGTTCCTGAAGATGCTCTCATTCAAGAACCGAACGCTCGGAATACTTGGGAAAATATTTTATTTACTCGAGATATTATTACAGAGGAAGATAGGAAGATACTTCTCGTAACGAGTTCATATCATATGAAAAGGTTGAAGCTTATTACAGAAAATGTTTTTCCAGATAGAATTATTGCTTCGGTGTCCGTCTCTGTTCCTTTTTGGGACTCGAGTCGGTGGTGGAAACATCCGAAAGGAGCTTGGCTTACTGTTTCAGAAAGTATGAAAATTCTACTTGGGAAGTGGGGTGGGATCTGGTATGCTCTTGAAGAAAAAAATTGATCTCTGAATCTTGTCTTATGGCTTTATATAATACGTATCGACCACATACTTTTGAAGATTTGATTGGGCAAGATCATATCAAGCTTATTCTCGAGCAAGCTGAAAAAGAGAAGAGTTTTGCTCATGCTTATCTTCTCGTGGGACCTCGAGGGACGGGGAAGACGACGGTTGCTCGGATTATTGCTCGGACATTAGGAGCTCAAGATATTGATCTCATGGAAATTGATGCGGCGAGTAATACGGGAGTTGATTCGATGCGAGATTTGATTGATAAAGCTCAATTCTCCCCCAGTATGAGTCCCTGCAAGGTCTATATTATCGATGAGGTTCATATGCTTTCGAAATCAGCGTTCAATGCCTTATTGAAGACTTTGGAAGAGCCGCCGGCGCATGTTTATTTTATTCTTGCTACTACAGAAGTTCAGAAACTTCCTCTGACCATTATTTCACGATGTCAAAGATTGGATTTTCATAGAATTCTCCCAGAAAATATTGAAAAACGTTTATTGTTTGTTGCTGAGAAAGAAGGTATTGAAGTTGAGCCTGAGGCTTTGAAACAAATTGCTATGGTCTCTGATGGGGGGCTTCGTGATGCACTGACGTTATTTCAACAGGTGATTTCTGATAAGAAAGTTACGCTCGAACAAGTGAATCAGATACTTGGACTGCTTCGTAAGGATCATCTCGAAAAATTTCTGCAGTGTCTTCTCGATGGTAATGCTCCCCAAGCAATAGAGTTGATACGATCTACCTATGCGGAAGGTTTGAATGTGGGACAATTTATTCGTCAATTTCTTGAGTATCTTCGTGAATGTATTTTCCGAAACGATCCAAACCGTACGAAATTATTCCAAATTGCTGAGAAGCTTTTGGAGTTTGATGTGCGATCGAGTTCGGCGCCATTGTTTGAGCTGGAGTTGTGTGTGTATGCGTTGACAGATCAGAAATCAGAAATCAGAAATCAGAAATTAGAAAGTTCAGAGGCAGGAACGGCGAAATCAGAATTAAGAAAAGAAACTCATTTCTTGGGAGGTACTGTCAGTGAAGCGAATAAAGATCAAGCGGCGAAAGTTGGAAGTCATATTCCTCGACCCTCGACCCCTTCCCTTTCCTCTTCCCCTACCACAAACCACAAACCACAGACCACAGACCTTCTTTCCCCCGAATCCCTCGATGCTATCGCCTCCAAGTTTCTTTCCTCAAAAACTCGGCTTTCTTTCAAAGCATGTACGTTCAATGGGTTTCAGAATGATGTATGTCATTTTGGGATTACCTCTCGTTTTCATTTTGAGATATTAAATCAAGCAGAAGTGAAGGAAGAATTGAAAAAGCATATTGAGTCTGTAGTAGGGAAAACATGCGATGTTGTATTTGATATGTTGGAAAAAACAGATATTCAAAAACCTATCAACAATGGCTTGTTGAGCCATGCTCAGAAAATATTTTCTTAAAATTATTTATAAATTATGGCAGGACATATTCTTGAACTCATTAAAATATTTGTGTTTAGTGGAATTGCATTTGCAACAGTTTTTTTACTTATGCCTGTGTTTTTGAATCTTTTATATAAATTTCGTATTGGGAAAAATATTCGAGAACAATCCTCTGATGGGAAATTGGCTCATATTTTTCAATCTTTGCATCTGAAGAAGAAAGGAACTCCCACCATGGGTGGAATCTTAGTTTGGGGGGTAGTACTTTTTGTTATTCTTCTCTCCCGTCTTGCCTCGTATCTTGGTTTTATTAACCATTCTTTGTTGGATAGAGGAGAAGTATACTTGCCACTTCTTACTTTGCTGACGGTTGGTTTTTTGGGGGCGGTAGATGATTATCTCAATGTGAAGGATTTTGGATTTATCAAAGGGATGAATGCGAAAATGAAGATGCTCTGGCTTTTTATTTTTTCAACTCTTGGAGCTTTTTGGTTCTATTTCAAGTTGGGATATGAATCGATTCATGTTCCTGGGGTAGGGGATTTTGGGATTGGTATGTGGTATATTCCTCTTTTTATTTTCATTATTATTGCCTCAAGTAATGCAGTAAATATTACTGATGGATTAGATGGATTAGCTTCTGGGCTCTTGATTATCGCTTTTGGAGCTTTTGCAATATTGGCTTTTATGGCAGGACATTCTTCTCTGGCTGCTTTTTGTATGATAGTTGCCAGTGGTTTAGGAGCCTTTCTTTGGTTTAATATTCCTCCCGCTAAATTGTTTATGGGAGACACCGGAGCTCTGGCTTTTGGCGCAACACTGGGAGTTATAGCCATGATGACAAATTCTTTACTCGTTCTTCCTCTTATTGGTTTTATTTTTGTTTTGGAAACGATTACGAGTGGACTTCAACTGTTTTGGAAACGATTTTTTAAAAAGAAACTGTTTGCGATAGCTCCTCTTCATCACTTGCTTGAACATAAAGGGTGGCCAGAATATACTATTGTTATGCGTCTCTGGATTATCGGAGCAGGAGTAGCAGGAATAGGTTTGATGATTGGATTGGTGGGAATGGGGATAAACTCTGCATTATAGAATTATGGAACGTCATAAAAAGACTCTGTTATTCAACAGAGTCTCGAAGAGTATGATGTGTTGGTTTTGCAGGAAAATTTATTGAGCCTGAATTTCTACTTTTCCTCCTGCTTTTTCCACCTTCTCTATAGCAGCTTTACTGGCTCCATGTACGTGAACCTGCAATGAATAAGTGAGTTCTCCTTGGCTGAGAAGTTTTACTGGCATTGAGAGTTTTGCTATAAGTCCTTTTGCTTTAAGGAGCTCTGGAGTAACGGTTTCACCAGCTTTGAAGTGGTTTGCAAGTTTTGTCAGGTTGATAACTTGATAACTTACGTGATTTGGGTTATTGAATCCTCTAAGAATAGGGAGACGTCGAACCATAGGGGTTTGACCACCTTCAAACCATGCTTTGATTTTCTTTCCAGCACGTTGATTTTGACCATTCATTCCACGACCAGAGAAATTTCCGCTTCCAGAACCATTTCCTCGTCCGAGACGTTTTACATTCTTTTTTCTTGATCCGGCTTGTGATTTGAGAGTGTGTTGACCGAGCATAAACTAGAAACTAAAAACTAAAAGTAAAAATTTTTTGTAGACGATTGAATTTTCAATTAAGCAACTGATTCGGTTTTCTCTTCAGATGGAGTCTTGATTTCAGTTATTGGTTCTTTTTTCTTTCCTTCTGTTGATCCGAAGTGACGGAGTTGAGAAAGAGCTTTGAGTGTTGCCTGTACTCCAGAGATTTTATTACTGGAACCAATTGATTTCGAGAGAATATTTTGAATTCCTGCAAGTTCGCAGATAGTTCGAACAAATGATCCTGCTATAACTCCCGTACCTTCACTGGCTGGCATGAGAAGCACTTCAGAAGCTTTGTATTTTGCCTGTACGGCATGAGGAATAGTTTTTGTAGGGGTCAAACATACATCGATAAGATTCTTTTTTGCACTATTAATAGCTTTATTAATAGCTTCTGATACCTCACCAGCTTTTCCAAGACCAACACCTACTCGTCCATTTTCATCACCGATAGCTATAAGTACTGAAAATCGTAATTGACGCCCACCCGCTGTGACACGGTTTACGCGACGTATAAGGACAGTAACTTCCTTAAACTCTTTTTCTTCACGAACTTTTCTTCGAGGTTTCTTATTCATCATAGGAGATTGGATTAAATCTGAACCTTATTGGCTCGGAGTGATTCACAGAAGGCTTTTACTCGACCATGATATCGGTTTCCGTTTCGGTCGAAAATAGCAACTTTAATTTTTGAAGCTTCGAGTTTTTCAGCAAGTGCTTTCCCAAGTTTTTCAGCAAGAGTCGTTTTTGTGTCTTCTTTTGTTGCTTTAATATTTCTTGTATCAACACTAAAAAGTGTTTTCCCTTGTGTATCATCAACTACTTGAGCATAAAATTCCGCGTTACTTCGATAGATAATAATTCGTGGTCGTTCAGCATTACCACGGCCAATACTGGCTTTAATTCTTAATTTTCTTTGATCTTTTTGTAAATTCTTTCGAATCATGGGAGAGTATTATGATACGGATTATTCAGAACCGACACGTTTTCCTTCTTTTCGAACAATATGTTCGTCGATATATTTAATACCTTTTCCTTTATAAGGTTCTGGTTTTTTGAGTGCACGGATGTTTGCTGCAACTTGCCCAACAGTTTCTTTATCAATTCCAGAGATAGTAGTAAGATGATTTTTTTCTTTTTCAATAGTTACTGTAATTCCACTTGGGATTCGGAATTCTACTGGATGTGAAAATCCAAGAGCCAGAACAACACTACTTCCTTTTACTTCAGCCTTGTATCCTACTCCGATAATCTCTAATTGCTTAGAAAATCCTTTCGTAACTCCTTCTACCATATTTGCAACTTTTGCACGAACAAGTCCATGAGCTGCTTTGGAAGTTTTTTCTTCATTTTCACGAGTAACTGTTACGACTCCATTCTCATTTTTAATATCTACATGAGCAGGAACCTCCATACTGAGTTGGCCTTTTGGACCATTTACAGTCACTACTCCTGAAGTAAATTTTACTTCAACGCCAGTAGGAATCGATATAGGGAGAACGCCGATACGAGACATTTGAGAAAGGTTAGGAGAGAAAAATCTTATATTTAAATATTGTTTTTACCATATTTCACAGAGGAGTTCACCTCCTACATTTTCCTTATGAGCCATATAATTATCGATAACACCTTTTGGAGTAGAGTAAACTGCGATACCGAGACCACTCTTCACTCTTTTAATTTCTGCTGCTTGTTTGTAAATTCTTTGTCCTGGCTTACTAATACGCTTATAGTTTGTTTTAAAAGCTTTTTTAGTTACAAGTGTAATTAAAATATTCTTTTTTCCTTCTTTTTCTTCTACTTTAAAATTTTCAATAAATTTATGTTTTTTCAAAATCACAACAATACTTTCTTTCATTATTGAATGAGGAACAGTACAGGCTTCATGAGAAGCCATTTCTGCATTTCGTATTCGAGTGAGAAGATCTGCTATTGGGTCTGTCATATTTATTGAGGTCAGAAATCTGAGGTCTGAAATCTGAACGTTAAGAGGTATGAGTGTAAAATTGAGAGTTGTAAGTGTATTTTTTTACCAACTTGATTTTCGAATTCCTGGAATCTCACCTTTATCAGCAAGTTCACGGAAACAAATTCTACAGAGTTTGAAAAATCGAATATAACCATATGACCTTCCACATTTTTGACATCTATTACGAAGTCTTGTGACGAATCGCACATTAACATTATTTTTGAGCGACTCCAAGAATTTTCTTTTCTTTCTTTGTTCTTGTACGGTTCGTGAGGTAGTAGCCATAAAAAAAGTGAAAAACTAAAATCTAAAAACGAAAGAGGGAATATTACTTGGCTTTTCTTTTTCGGAATGGGAAACCAATTTTATCAAGGAGTGCACGAGCTTCAGAATCTTTTGATGTATTTGTGACAAGTGTGATTTGGATACCATGAGGTTTTACAGCATCTTGCACGTTTACTTCAGGGAATACAGTATGATCAGTAAGACCGAGATTAATGTTTCCTTTTCCATCAAATATTTTATCAGAAATACCTTTAAAATCTCTTATACGTGGGAATGTGATAGTAATTAACTTTTCCAAGAAATCAAACATTTTTTGTCTTCGAAGCGTAACTACGAGTCCATTTGGTTGTCCTTCACGGAGCTTATTAAAGTTTGATACAGATTTTTTTGATTTTCTTACCACCGGTTTTTGACCAGTAATATTTCGAATTGTTTCTTCGACTGGAGAAAAATCACTATTTACCTTTGCAACGTATGTACCAATACCTACATTTACTACAATTTTTTTGATCGCAGGAACTTGGAAATCATTTTTAATATGAAGTTCTTTTTTAAGTTCTGGTCGAATTTTTTCTTGATACGTTTTGAGAAGTGACATTTCTGCAGGTTAAGAACAGATTATTTTTTCTTTGGGGTATTTGGAATAACTTTTCCTGATTTTTTTGATACTCGAACCTTTTCTTTTCCAGTTCCTTGATAACTTACACGAGTTGGCTTTCCAGTAGTTGGACAAATAAGCATTGCATTGGAGGCATGGATTGATTTTTCTATCTCAATAATCCCTCCCTTTTGATCCTTACTTGGCTTAACGTGTTTTTTTACTTTATTTATACCTTCAACCATAATTCTTTCCATTTTTACAAAAAGTTTAGAAATCTTCCCCGTCTTTCCACGGTCTTTACCGGCTATTACCATAACATTGTCTCCTACTTTGAGTTTCATATATGTGATTTAAAAACTTTGATTGGGAAATAAATAAAAAATTGATTACCAAACTTCTTTTGCAAGTGAAACTATTTTCATAAACCCTTTTTCACGGACTTCTCGAGAGATAGGACCGAATACACGAGTTCCAACAGGAAGCTTATCTTTGTTTACTACTACAGCTGCATTATCATCGAAACGAATATATGTACCATCTGCTCTTCGAATCTCTTTCTTTTGTCTCACAATGAGAGCCTTGATTACTTGTTTCTTTTTTACCGTTCCATCAGGGATAGCATCTTTCACACAAGCAACAATAATGTCACCAGTCTGAGCATATCTTTTTTTCGATCCTCCAAGAACCTTAATACACATAATCTTTTTTGCGCCGCTATTATCCGCTACCTTAAGCATTGTTTGCTGCTGAATCATAAAAGAGAGTCAAAATAATTATTTGGATGATACTTCGAGAACGGTCCATCTTTTCTTCTTTGAGAGAGGTCGAGATTCTTGGATTACTACACTATCTCCTTCACTAAGAGTTTTGTCTATAGGATCAGCAAAAAATTTTTCAGTGACACGATATCTTTTCTTGTATTTTGGATGTTCCTTGTAAGTATAAACAGAAACCACTACTGTTTTCGTCATTTTTGTACTTGTGACTATACCTTGTTTCGTTCTCATAGAGAGGAAATTAGAAATGAATGAATTTATTTTTTCAGTATTGAAGCGATGTGCATAGCTTTTTGAGCAGTTTTCAATCGTGCAATATCCTTTTTTGATTCTTTTACAAGGTGATTCTTCTTCTCTTCACCGAGACGCGCTTTCAATTTGAGTGCATATAATTTCTTTTGAAGCTTTTCGAGCTCTCCTCCAATTTCCTTTTCCGACATTTTTGAGATTGCAGAGTATTCCATATTATTCGTTAGATGCGTAAGTTTTTCGAATATTTCGATCAGAGATAACAAAACGTGTTTTAACTGAAAGTTTATGACTTGCAAGGTCGAGAGCTTCTCGAGCTTGCACTTCTGTGATTCCACTTATTTCAAAAATTACCCTTCCTGGTTTAATTACTGCTACATACCCTTCAATACCACCTTTTCCTGATCCCATCGGTGTTTCAGCAGCTCCTTTTGTATAAGGCTTGTCTGGGAAAACACGGATCCAAAGCTTTCCACCACGTTTCATGAATCTCATTGCAGCTCGGCGAGCAGCTTCTATTTGACGAGCACTCATCCATCCTCGAGTTTCTGCTTTTAATGCGTAATCTCCAAAAGACACCTCACTTCCACCCTTTGCCATTCCAGCGCGTTTGCCACGGAATTGTTTTCGATATTTTTGAATTTTTGGTTGCAACATGGGAAAGTTCTTAAATCTAAAATCTTTATTAACGATGATAAATGATGGCCGAATTCAAAGCTGGACAACTATAGCGAATGACTTATCAGAAGTCAAAGCCTAAAATTCACCGTGATAGAGCCAAACCTTTACTCCGATAGCACCATATGTTGTATGAGCTGGGAAATCTGAAAAATCAATATTAGAACGGATTGTATGTAATGGGATAGCACCCTTACTAAAAGTTTCTCGTCTCGCAATATCACTTCCATTCAAACGCCCTCCTACTTTCACCTTAATTCCCTTTACTCCAGCCTCAGTAGACTTTTCTAGAGCCTGCTTAACAGCTTTTCTATAAGGAACTCGTCTTTCAATTTGATGAGCAATTGACTCTGCGACCAGAGAAGCTACTGCCTCAGCTTTACGAACTTCTTCTACTTTTAATTCCAAATTCCTTGTTTGAAGTTTTACTTGCAGGAGAAGCTTTACTCGATCAATTTCAGCGCCTTCTTTCCCTATAATTACACCAGGTCGAGAAGTGAGAATCTTTACTACAAGCTTATCACTATATCTTTCAATCCCAATATCCGCAATTCCAGCATCTTTAAATTCCTTTTTAATAGCATTCTTGATAATCAAATCTTGGTGTAAAAATGTAGCAAAGTTTTTTTTCTTTGCAAACCAACTTGATTTCCAGTTCTTACCATTTAAAATTCGGAAGATGTAAGGATGTACTTTTTGCCCCATATGAGAATTATTAATATAAACTTAAGATTTTTTAGATGGAGTTTTTTTGACAGCAGGCTGGCTTTCTTCAAGAACTATAGATACATGAGAAGAATGCTTTTTAATAGGCATTGTTTTTCCTTTATATCCAGGTCTTCCACGCTTAAGTGTTCTTCCTTGGTTCACAACAACTGATTTAACAATAAGACTTTCAGCATCTTTTTTTGCATTATGTTCAGCATTACTTACTGCCGAACTTAAAGCTTTAAAAAGGAAGCCAGCAGATTTTTTTGGAAGAACTTTAAGTATTTCAAGAGCATCATTTGCAGAACGCATTCGAATCAAACCTGCAATAAGGTTTACTTTTCTTGGACTCATGCGAATATTTCTAAGTTTGGATTCCATATAAAGAAAGTTGAGAATTGAGAGTTGAGAATTATTTAGCTGAACCAGGTTTTGCAGTAGACTTCAAAGGATGTCCTCGGAACGTTCTTGTATGTGCGAACTCTCCAAGTTTATGACCAATCATTGCTTCCGTAATAAACACCGCTATAAATTTTGATCCATTATGGACATTGAATGTGACACCTACAAATTCAGGGAAAATAGTAGAACTTCGAGACCATGTCTTAATTGGCTTGATATCATTCGTATCTCTCGCCTTCAAGACTTTTGCCTGAAGCTTTGGATCAATGTATGGGCCTTTTTTACTAGAACGAGACATTTGGGAGAGTTATGAAATCTGAGATCTGAAATCAGAAAGTTCAGATAGAGGAAATAAGAATTTTGAATGAAGAACTATTTCTCGTAACGTTTTTTGATAATAAATCTTTCAGTTCGCTTATTATTTCTTGTTCGGACACCTCGAGCATTTTTACCCCAAGGAGTTTTTGGATGCTTCATACCAATTGAGGTTCCACCTTCACCAGCTCCATGTGGATGATCTCGAACATTTTTTGCTTTACCAAGTACTACTGGGCGAATACCCATCCATCGACTTCTTCCTGCCTTTCCAATATTGACGAGATTATAATCTGTATTTGATACAACGCCAATACTTGCGAAACAATCTTTTGAAATGAATCTCACTTCACCGGAAGGCATTTTGATCTGAGCCATATCTGACTGAAGTGACATGAGTGTAGCGGAAGTTCCAGCAGAACGGATCATCTGCCCTCCTTTTCCGATCCGGAGCTCTATATTGTATATTTGAGTTCCTTCTGGGATATTCTTAATCAACATTCGATTCCCTATTTTTGCCTTTGCCTGTTCTGAACATACAAATTCATCATTTACTTTCAATCCATCTGGAGCCAACATATATCTTCGTTCACCATCTTTATAGAGCATGAGAGCGATAAAAGCGCTTCGATTTGGATCATACTCAATTGTTTCTACTTTTGCAGGAATATTCAACTTATCTGCTTGTCTAAAATCTACAATACGATACATTCTTTTGTGCCCACCACCTTGATGATCTACCGTCATACGACCAGTCATACGACTTCGCCCACCTCTCTGTGGAAGTGGTTTCATGAGAGGTTTGAATGGTTTGTCACCAGACAAGACTTTCGAATAATCAATCGAAGTCATTCCTCTTCTTCCGGGCGTTACTGGTTTATAAATCTTTATTGTCATAAAATCTATTTAGTTTTTGGAGAAGAGATATCAACAGTTTTCTTTCCAGGAAGAGTGATAATCGCTTTTTTGTATGGTTTTCTTTTCACACCACGTCTTTGACTTGTTTTTCCTTGAGTAGAAAAAGTTCTTACTGTAGAAGGAACAACACCATAAATACTTTCAAATGCCATTTTAATCTCTACCTTATTTGTATTCTTATGCACCTTGAATATATATACACCTTTTTCTTCCTGACTAGCAGTTTTTTCAGTAATCAACGGTTTGATAAGTACTTGATGTGGCAACATACGAAAAAGCAATTAAGAGCGAGAAAAGGTTTTTTCAATAATAGGAAGAGAGTCTTTGAGAATTACAATGAATTTATATTTCAAGAGATCGGCGATATTCAAGTATTGAGAAAGAATGACTTTTACATTCGGCAAATTACTTGCTGATTTTTCAAATATTTCATTTGGCTGAGGGATGACAAACAGAGTAGAACGATCTACTGGGAGTTTTCCGAGTACTTGAGCAAATACCTTCGTTTTCATTTCCTTCATATTCCATTCTTCCAAAGCAAGAACCTGCTTCTCCCGATTCTTTTCACTAAGAGCAGAACAAAGAGCAAGTCGTCGCTGTTTTTTTGGCATAGCCTTTGAGAAATTTTCTTCTCCAGTAGGTCCGAATACAATACCACCACCTCTCCATACTGGACTTCGAGTGGTTCCTGCACGTGCTCGACCCGTACCTTTTTGTTTCCATGGTTTTCTTCCACCTCCATTAATTTCACCTCGAGTCTTTGTCTTTGCAACTACTTGTCGACCATTTGCATGTTGCATAACAAGTGCTTGATGTACAAGCCCTTTATTGAACTCAACATCAAATATATCTTTTGATACTTCCACTTCTCCGACATGTTCACCTGAGGTGTTATAGATTTTGAGTTTCATAATTTTATTGAGCGATAAGAGTAACAAAAGAATTTTTTGCACCAGGGATAGAACCTTTCAAAGCAATGAGATTATTTTCCACATCAATTTTCATAATTTCAATATGTTTCAAAGTAATACGATCACAACCCATTCGGCCAGCTGAACGCATACCTTTACTTGATTTGTTTGGTTTACGAGTACCACGAGATCCCGGAGTTCTTCCGAATTTTGAACCATGACTTGCTGGACCTCCTTTGAAGTGATATCTCTTTACTACACCTTGAAATCCTTTTCCTTTTGAAATTCCAACAATATTTACTTCTTTTACATCTCCAAAATCTTTGAGTGAAATTTCATTTCCAGTTTCTACTCCATCAAGCTGACTTGTACGAATTTCTCCTGTAAAATAATGAGTTTGATTTTTACTTGGATTTTTCTTTGGGAAAGCAGTTAAACATACTGCATCGTATCCTTCTTTTGCAGTTGTCTTCACATTTTTTACAATATTACTCGGACATTCAAGAACCGTGACAGGAATTACTTTCCCTGTATCAAGGTACATTTGAGACATATATTTTTTTCTACCGAGGATTCCGATTGGCATAGAAGAGAATTAAATACTTGAGAAAGTCCCAAGTGTCTAGAGGCCTTATGTATGAAGCAAAACGCTTCAAATGCTTTTCTCAATAAAAAGAAAGCCAGCCCATTCTAGCAGTTTATTTTTGAAATGCAAGTTTTTTTGAACAATAAAAGTAAAGAATTTGATATTTAGCATATATTTTACAAAAAAAGCATGCCGAAGGCATGCTTTTTAAATATATTTTAATTTTCTCTCTACACCATTTTAATCTCCACATCTACCCCTGCTGGCAAATTCAAAGTGGAAAGTGCGTCAATGGTTTTTGGAGTAATGTCTGTAATATCAATAAGTCGTTTGTGAGTTCGAATTTCGTATTGGAGACGTGAATCTTTGTGAACGAAAGTAGAGCGATTGACAGTAAACTTTTTTGTTCGAGTAGGAAGCGGTATTGGCCCTGCTACAAGTGCTCCTGTTCTTTCAGCGGTTTCAATGATAGTACGAGTGCTTTGGTCTGCAATCTTGTGATCAAATGCCTGAATCTTGATACGGATTTTTTGTCCGGTCTGAGTACTTGCTTTTTTGGCCATAATGAGAAATGTTAAAAGGACATGGAGAAATAAATGTTCTCTTATCCCGACTTAAAAGTCGGGATCATGAGACTATTTATTGATTTTTGTAACAACTCCCGCACCTACCGTTCGACCACCTTCACGAATAGCGAATTTTAATCCTTGATCCATAGCGATTGGAGCTCCGAGTTTAACAACGAACTTAATGTTGTCACCTGGCATTACCATTTCCACACCAGCTGGGAGTTCAACTTCACCAGTAACATCAGTTGTTCGGAAATAGAATTGAGGTTTGTATCCTTTGAAGAATGGAGTATGACGTCCACCTTCGTCTTTTGTTAATACATATACTTCAGCATCGAATTCAGTATGAGGATTGATAGATCCTGGTTTTGCCAATACTTGACCACGCTCAACTTCTTCACGTTTTGTACCACGAAGGAGAACACCAGCATTATCACCAGCTTCACCACGATCAAGACTTTTATTGAACATTTCGATTCCAGTAACAACTGTTTTGAGAGTTGGTTTGAGACCAACGATTTCAACTTCATCACCTACTTTTACTACACCCTGTTCGATACGACCAGTTACTACTGTTCCACGACCTTGGATAGAGAATACATCTTCGATAGCCATCAAGAATGTCTTATCAAGTTCACGAACTGGATCTTCAATCCAATTATCGAGAGCATCAAGAAGTTCTTGCATTTTTGCAACATTATCAGCATCACCTTCACATGCCTTGAGAGCAGATCCTTTTACGAAAGGAGTGTTTGCTCCGTCGAAACCATATTTAGTAAGAAGTTCTCGGATTTCCATTTCTGAAAGCTCAGCAATTTCAGGATCAGCAAGATCCATTTTGTTCATAAATACTACAATTCTTGGCACTCCTACTTGGCGAGCAAGAAGGATATGTTCACGAGTCTGAGGCATAGG
>CAZQCN010000001.1:0-4115 GCA_964592185.1 uncultured Candidatus Peribacteria bacterium | reverse complement strand
ACGAGAATAGCTCCGTCCATCTGAGCAGCACCAGTGATCATGTTTTTAACGTAATCGGCGTGACCAGGACAATCCACGTGGGCATAATGTCTCTTTGCACTTTCATATTCTACGTGAGAAGTATTAATAGTAATACCTCGAGCTCGCTCTTCAGGAGCATTATCGATATTCTTGTAATCTTTCTTTTGATCTGCAGGACTGAAGTTCATCGAAAGAGCAGCAGTAAGAGTAGTCTTACCATGATCTACGTGACCAATTGTACCTACGTTAACGTGTGGTTTTGTTCGTTTAAAGTCAGCCATATGTGAACGTTAATAAATAGTATAAATGATAGAAGGCAACGCCATTATAGCGATTGCCCGAAAAAAAGCCAGAGGAGTTTAGCAATTGAGTTTTTCTTTGTCAAATTGGAAAATTATAAAAATTATGCCACACTCTTAGTATGAATAAACAACGAGGAACTCACAGTACGACTGTCCCCGAAGCGAAGATACTTCTTTCTTTTTTTACGAGGAACAATATCCAATATTCTTGTGGAATTATTCAGGCTTTGAACAGTATGAGGAGGACAACTGATCGAGTGATTAAAGTCAGTGGAGAAAATGAGAGAGTTCATCTACAACTTGTTACAAATCGATACAAGCAAGTTTTTCTAGTATACGAAAAAGATGCCTCGGTGCTTCTTGAAAAGATGAAGGAGGATAAGGGAATGAAAAATATTACGTATTGAAAGAGGGGCTGTGAAATTTGGTGTTTACTTTATCTCCACCACCATATCCTCCAACTTTTTCTTATCAATCACGTCCTTCCCTGTTTTGGCGGAAGCGATAGTTTGATCATCGATGAAGGCGAGAGTAGTTGTTTTCGCATCAAGGAGTTTAACCTTGAAACTGACGACTTTTCCTTTTGAAGTTTTGACCGGGCTGCTTGGGTTGGTGAATGTGAGGTGCAGTTGGTTGTCGACCACCTTCTGATCGATAAAGCTACTGAACACAGAACCAGTGGTTTGAACTTCTGAAATGCTGACGAGTTTCGGATCGAATGAGAGGTAGACTTGTCCAGAGAGAATTTCTTGATCGAGTGTATTGATGGTGAGATCGACAGAGACCGTTTCTCCTTTTTTGAAGTTTTGAGAAGAAGTAGAGAGGGTATAAGTAGGAGAAGTCTGAGGTCTGAGGTCTGAAGTCTGAGGGGTTTGTGGGGTTGAAGATTTTGTGTTGGCCTTTGTATTTTCTGGAGTGTTTTGAGTCGCTGTTGGTGATTCAGTTTTTTTGTCTTCTGCTTTTGGAGTTTCAGGGACTACTTTTGTCAGCTTTTCTCCATCAGTGAGGAAGTGTTGTCCTTCCGTAATGATATCTTGGTTAGTATTGAGCCCTTCGAGAACTTCTACGTTTGCCCCAAGAGTCTTACCGAGCTTTAATTTTGTTTTTTTTACGCTATCAGTTGGAGCATCATATACAAAAACAAACGGAGTATTTTGTTCGAATATAATACTATTCGTTGGGATACTTATTCCTGTGGTGGTTGACGTGCTTCCTGCTAACAGAGCATCGATTGCTGAGTTGGGAATGAAATTTGTATTAGGGATGTTTTTTAGATACACCATTACTTCTTTTGTTCTGGCGTCTGCTTTTGGAGCAATTTTTTCAATAGTTGTTTTATAGATTTCTTTTTCATCGACGAGATTAAAACTGATGGAATTTCCTACACGGAGATTTTTTGCGTCGTTGGCATCTACAAACATTACTACTTCTTGTTCTGGAGAAAATAAACTTACGAGAGGCATGCCCATGGCAACATCTTGATTTCCTTTTACAAATATTTGGTCCACAATAGCATCGTAAGGAGCAATAACTGATAATTTTTCGATGCTTGCATCAATCTCATCGAGTTTTTGTTTGAGTTGAGTGATCTGACTTTCCATTTGTGCTATTTCGAAGTTTCGGTTGGCTCGAAGTGAATCAAGTTGCCATTCGGCGATGTTGGTATTTCCAGTGAGACTATTTATTTGAGTCTGAATTTGATTTTCTTGTATGAGGAATTGTTCCGCGAGACTTCCTTGTTCATCTTGCATTTTTTGTCTTGCCTGTTGGAGTGAAAGAAGTTGAGATTCCATTCCTCCGACGGGGATACGGTTGCTGAGAGGAGTATTTTCTATTTGTCTTTGAGCAGTTTCAATTTGTGTGAGTTGCGTTTGGAGTTGAGAAAGACTTTGGGAGAGGGTGGAAGATTGAGAGTTGAGTACTGGGAGGAGTTCATCAGAAAAATCTTCTCTCATGTCATAGTATCCTTCGATGACATCATCAAAAAGATTGATGGTCTCATACCCATTATCAAGGAAATCATTACTTTCACTTGTGATATTAGATGAGGAAACCCCTTCCCCCCAATCCACCATGTTGTCGTACATTTCTTCGAGATCATTTGGGAGATGTCGATAATCTTTGTCTTCATTTTCTAATTCTTCTGCGATGGGGATTGCTACGTTTCGTATGAGACTTTGCATAGAACGTGCAAGAGATGAGATATTCCGAGCTAATTGAATTCGGTAGGTGTCTTCAGTAACATCTTGTACGTTTCCTTGTACAGTCATTTGGCTCTGGAGTTGTGTAATTTGGGCATTGATGAATACAATCTGCTTTTCGAAGTTATTGAGTTGATTGTTGTGGAGCGTTTTTGTGACAGCGAGTTGGTTTTTTAAATCATTTACTGAAGTATCGATATTTGAAATATTGAGACTGTACTGTGTATTCATGTTTGCTTTCAGGAGGGTGAGGTTTTTTTGTTGGTCGTTAATGTTTGCTTGAAGGTGTTTTTTTTGAAGGAGTATTTGTTGATTTTCTTCATTTCCAGAGAGATCTATAATGAGATCTCCTTTTTTTATTCTTTCCCCTTCTGTGACTGCTATTTCCTCTATACTTCCATTGGTGAGTGCGGTAAGCGTGTTTTCGAAAGCACTCCGAATCTCTCCTGAGACTGTTTCTCCAGAAGTTGTGGAATTAGAAAGACTGGCAACTTTTTCAATCTTTACATCTTTTCTTGTACTGGTTTGTTCTCCAAGAACCTCTCCTTCTCCAGAGTTTGTGTTTTCTGAAATCTCTGTATTGCTTAAAGAAGGATTCTCGACCGCATGTCTCACCACGGTGAAGACAAGGAAGAGAACGAATGCAGTGACAATCGATAGAACGATGTTCCAAAAGGAAAATTTCATGTGAATACATCAAAAAATTACCAGGAGGATACCATAGCAAATTTCTTGACAGAATTCAATGGTGATTTTGAACTATCTTTGTAGGCTATTTAATCTCTATCTTGAGAGCTTGTAGTTTTTTCATATTTGCTACGTTCCCTCCGCCTGTTTTACTTGCTAATGTTTGTTCAGCTATGAAGGTGATATCTGAACTTCCTGCTTTCTTTGCTTTCAACTTCAGTGTTGCAATTTTGGCTTGTGTTTTTTGCACTCCGACCTGATCTGCAAAAGTTAATCGGACCGTATCCAAATATGTTTTGTCGAGCCATAAAGGAAAATCGGATTCTTTGGTTTCTATTGCTTCTACATCAAACATATTTTCATCGATCATGAGATACACTTGACCAGATACGACGGTTTCAGATTTTGTATTCATCAAGACATCGACGGAAAAACTTTCGCCAACTGTTGTTTTTTTCTTTGAGGTTACAAGAGAATATTCTACGATTCCTTCTGTTTTTTCTCCGATATTGTCTGTTTTTATTTCAGGAATGGTAAGGGGAGATACCTCAGTATTTTCGTTTGGAGTACTTTCGGCATTTGGAGTACGGACGTTGTCGGCTACTTTCTTTCCGCAGGCTGTGAACGAGAAGCTAATACAGAGAATCAGAAAAAGAGGGAAGAGTTTTTTCATAAAGGGACATAAAAAATTCAACTCCATTGTAAGGGGTATGTGCAAAAAAAGAAAGACATGCCATGGGGAGTGTGTCATGTAAGGGATTCAGGTCTGATCTTCTCCATGGATTTACAGAGCATATGGACGGATATGTACTTTGGTTTCTCCTTCTCTGATGACCAGAGACACTGCGGGTTCTCCAAACTTCCAAGAAAAATAACGAGAGAGTTTATATTCATTGATGGGGAA